>CAZHEM010000042.1:0-19852 GCA_964531725.1 uncultured Acetatifactor sp. | reverse complement strand
TACTGTTGATGGATTGCTGTTAGTATAGAGTTTTTTATATGATAAATTGTTATTTGTGCCCCTATTCATCCAGTTAAAAGAAAGGTATATAATATGCTTGACCCTAATTACTTGCTCCACATATCAGAGGGAGCAGAAGAAATAGCAGAAAAACTACATACAGACATAGTAAATCGCATGGTAGAACGTATTATGTACCGTTTAGGCCGTGGAGATGATTATATTCTTACCGCACAGGACAAGTGGCAGATACAGACATTGCAAGATGCTGGTTATCTACTAGAGGATATTCAAAAAGAAATTGCCAAGGCTACCAAGTTACAACAGACTGAGGTTGCCGAGGCTATGGAAGAAGCTGGTGTAAAAGCCTTAGAGTATGACGATAAGATATATCAGAATGCAGGGCTTTCACCAGTACCACTAACCCAATCGCCACAACTTATAAGGCTCATGCAGAGGACATACGAGGCTACAATGGGCGAATGGGTGAACTTCACTAGAACTACCGCTAATGAGGCTCAGAGAGCGTATATCAGTGCCTTAGACAATGCCTATACTCTTGTATCGAGTGGTGCAATGTCATATACGCAAGCGGTAAAAGAAGCTGTGGAGCATATTGTTAGTAGTGGCGTAGAGGTTACATATCCAACAGGACATAAGGACACCATAGAGACCGCAACATTAAGAGCAGTTCGTACTGGTGTATCACAAGCAACTGCGCAGATACAAATTGCAAGAATGGATGAGATGGGTGTTGATTTGGTTATCACATCTAGTCACTTAGGAGCGAGGCCATCGCACCAGGAATGGCAAGGTAAGATATTCAGCAGAAGAGGTAATAGCAAATATCCCGATTTCGTACAATCAACTGGTTATGGTTCTGTTAGTGGTTTATGCGGTGCCAACTGTAGGCATTCCTTTGGGCCATACTTCGAGGGAATGGATAACCCATACGAGCAGTTCGATTCAGAAGAGAACCAGGCGCAATATGATCTAGAGCAGAGGCAGAGAACTCTTGAAAGAAGAATTCGCAATATCAAGCGTGAAGCTATGGGGCTTAAGACTTCCGTAGATGCTTGCAAAGATGATAAAGCTAAGTTCACTCTTGATATGGAGTACCAGAAGAAAGCTGCTCTATTAAAGAAACAGACTGAAGCATATAACCAATTCTGTGAAGAGAATGGGTTGAAACCACTTAGAGACAGAATAAATACTGCTAAATGGGATAGGGAGCAAGCGGCGGCTGCTAGGGGGGCGGCTAAACGGTATGAAAACCATACTTTACATGACAGCACAGATAAATGGGCAAAAGAAGCTAAGAAAGAGTTGCTATTATCGGAAAAATCACTTGCGGCTAGGAAGAAAGAAGTTGCGGAAATATATAGTGCGGATGGTAAGTATCTTTTTACTAAAAGAGGTTCGGTCGATGAAATCTCATTTACATCAAAGGAGTTTAGAAGGCTGAGAGATACAGTGATTACTCATAATCATCCAACGGGAGGCTCTTTTTCGCCAAATGATATCTGGTTATTAAAGAAGAGCAATGCAGCAGAGATTAGAGCTATTACTGAAAATGGTGTATATTTCATCAGACAACCTCAAAAATGGTCGATAGAAATAAACTCTTTAGAGAAAATTAAAATAGTTAGAGAGGAAATAAAAAAAGATGTAGTAAGAAAATATGGCAGGTTGTATAATCAAGGTGTAATCACTAAAGTTGAGCGCTTTCAGTTGTCTAGTGATGAACTGAATCGTAGGTTTGCAGAAAGATATGGGTTTGAATATGGAAAAGAAGTCTTTAAAGATTAACATTGAAGATGTCCCCGATGATTTGTCAGCGTTGCCAGAAGATGCTGAGATTATATGGAAACAAGATGATGAGTTTTCTGATGATTCTATATGGGAGAATATAGAATAAATCAAAAGAAGCCCTTACCATAGGTGGTAGGGGCTTTGGTGTTAGGAGAAGGGGAGTTCTTGAAAACCCAAATCGTCAAGAGATTGCATTGCATTTGCAAGCTTAAAGTCAAATCGTTCATAAACATCTTTTAACCAGATGTCATATAGTTTATCTCCACTTGGAGTTTTTTTTCGGATAGAGGATATCTCTTGCCATTCTTCATAAAAATTAACTAGATGTATGTCATTAATTTCTAAAAGCAATGTAGAATATGGAGTTTGCAGAAAATTATCCGCAGGATAGTTTTTAAGGTTAAATTCTTTCCAAATTTCAGGAGCATCATTTAAGAGTAAAAGGATTTTTATTAAATCCGTGTAAGTAGAAAGCGTGGATGTCCGACTTTTGGTATCGCCTAGTCCGCATAGCCAATCTAGGGATACCTGACATGCTTGCGCAATAGTAATCAGTGTTTCATACGGTGGCAGTCGATCTCCATTCTCATAAGCGGATAATGTTGATTGATTGGTACCTATAAGTTTGGCAAAACCAGCCTGACTTAGTTTTAGATCATTACGTAGTTCTTTTATTTTTTCGCAAAAATCAAAATTATCCATAGTAGATACCTCTCTTTCGATTATATTATAGCATAAAAAATTACAAAAGCAAATAAAATTACCAAACAGAATAAATATGTGTTGACAGAATAAAAATGCTGTAATAATATAATGATATTGGAGGTGAACAGATGAAAAGATTAGTAGTAGAAATTGATGATGACTTGCATAAAAAAATTAAGATGCAGGCATTAAGTGAAGATAAGTCTATTAAGGATTATGTCAAAGATGTAATCAAAAAGGATTTATCAACAAAAAAAGAGTAAACACCCAACCGACCAAAGTTTGTGTTTACTCAATCAACAGAACCCCGTTAACAATAGGGATTTCCTATTTGCATTATAGGAGATTCCGCCATAATTTGCAAGGAGGAATTTGCAAAAATGCAGGATTTAACAGTAATTGAAAATGAGTTAGTACCCGTGTATGAGACAAGTACCGGGGAGAAAGTAGTGTACGGAACCGAACTGTATGAGGTTCTTGGTGTAAAGAGCAAGTTTGCTGATTGGATTAAGAATCGTTTGAATGATTGTGAAGCTATAGAAAATGAGGACTTTCAGACTTTTTCTAAAAATTTAGAAAAAGGTCGTCCTGCTGTAGATTACATTGTCAAACTTGACATCGCTAAGGAAATGGCAATGCTGGAGCGCAACGAAAAAGGCAAGCAGGTGCGTCGTTACTTCATCAATGTGGAGAAGAAGTATAAGGAGCATACCAGACCTCTTACTGTATCAGAACAGATTAAGATTATCGCCCAGGGAAATATGCAACTGGAGCAGAAGATTGACAATGTGAAGCAGGAACTGGATGATTTCAAGCAGGATATGCCCCTTTTGGCCGTGGAATGTGACAAGATTACAACGGCAGTACATAGACGTGGTGTAGAGGCGTTAGGCGGCAAGGACAGTAATGCCTATAAAGACGCTTCCTTGCGTGGCAAAGTGTACCAGGACATTCATCGTGAATTAAAAAGACAGTTCGGAGTAACTACATATAAGGCAATCAAGCGTAGTCAGTGCAACCTTGCTATTTCTATTATTGAAGAATATGAGTTGCCGATTGTATTGCAGGAGCAGATTGCAGATTGCAATGCTCAACTGAATATGGGGGTGGCGTAATATGAAGTATCCGATAGATGTAAAAGCTATGCGTATGGCATATAGACAGAATAAGAAGTTAGAACTCAACGAAAACGATGAAGCATTTATAAGTGCGTTGGCGAATGTTGTTAACATGGCTTATGAGGCTGGGGTTAAAGACGCAACAAAACAGTTGAACACAGTATGATATAATGAGAAGTGCTCATAAATTGGGCACTTTTTCTTTGCCCAAATGTGCATACAAGAAATCAGGAAAAATATGAGATGATAAAGAAAACGTATTTACTATTAGAGAAGTGAGGATATGCACATATGACACTTTATGATATCTATGTTATGGTTAGAGAGAACCTTGGAATTGGCGCAGTTGTATTAGTCGTTGTACTGAGTGTGATTGAATTTTCTAAAATAGAAATTAATCCTTGGAGCTGGCTAGGAAATTTATTTAATAGAGAACTGAGGGAAAAAATAGAGAAACAAGGGGAACAACTTAATAATCTGACAGAAAAAGTCCAGAATGTGGAAACGGAAGTAAATGAAAATGCTGCTATGTCTTCTAGATACAGAATATTGCGCTTTGACGATGAAATTCGACATAAGGTACTTCATACCAAGGAGCATTATGATCAGATTATTGTAGATATTGACATCTACGAAGCGTTCTGCAAGCGCAATCCTACTTTCAGAAACAATCTAGCACATAAGGCAATTGGCAATATCAAAAGAATGTATGATGTACATAATGATGACAATTCATTCCTATAAGTGATTAAAGCGGTAGAGAGAATCTACTGCTTTTTTATTGTCCCAAACGTGCATACAAAATTACTCGTAGATGTTGTTACAATGTATATGTGGATAGATGTTGTTGGTCCATTTGACATCATGCACCTCCTTTCACCCACTAGCGGAATGCTGTTAAGAGCCGTCACAAGGCTCGGTGGGGTTGACTGTTGAAGTAGAGATTGTGCTGCTACGCTCCTATGAGAAATGTGGGAAGGGGCACACCCATCAGCAGTATTATGCGGAATATATCATCAATGGTAGATGTGCAGGGTCGCTACCTGTGTCACGGTTCGATTCCGTGTGTTCCGCTTGCCAACTATGGATTAAATAGTAACTCTATCGTGCCAGGCTGACTGGATTAACAACTTTTAAGAAAGAGGTATAGTATGAAAATTATCGAGAAACTGAAACAGTTCAATGTTGAAATTACACCTGAGATGGAAAAAGCATTTGCAGGTGAGTTTCTGTCAGAATTGGAAGTAGATAAAAAACTATCTAAATTACAGACGGAGAATGAGACATTGAAAAACCGAGCTGAAAAAGCGGAGGAAACCTTGAAAGGCTTTGAGGGTAAGGACTTTGAAGCAATGCAGAAAGAGGTTGAGACTTGGAAAGAGACAGCCGAACAGGCAAAAGCCGAGTATGAAACCAAGATGGCAGAACACGAAAAGGCAGAATTGCTGAAAAATGCAATGGAAGGAATTGAGTTTACTTCCGAATCTGCAAGAAAAGCTATTACAGCGCAGATTGCCGAAGGGGTGTCTGTCAAGAATGGTAAGTTAATCGGTTTCAATGATTTGTTGGAAGAGGCTAAGAACACTGATGCTTCTGCATTCGTTGATAAGGAGCAGCAGAACCTTGAACAAAACAAAGCAAAGTTTACCACTCCTAACACCAAGGTACCCCAGCCTGGTAAAAAGCTTGGTATTGCGGAGCTTATGAAACTGAAGAATGAGAATCCAAACTTGGATATTTCACAGTACATGTAAACAATTATCTGGCTATGAAATGAACGTAGCCACTGACCCAAGAGAAATATGGGTAGAAAGGAATTAGTATGGCACTATTTGATTTGAAAAATTTCAATGGGGAAGTGTTTGGCGCATATGTAGACCAGACCCCCAATCTTAACAGAAATGAATTATTAAAGTCTGGTGCAATTGTGGAGAAACCACAGTATGCAGCAATGTTACCAGACCAGACTGGTGGTAATTATATTACAGTACCTATCAAAGCTCGTATTGGTGGAACAGCAGATAATTATGATGGCAGCACCAATATTACTGCTGACAGCAGAGCAACTTATACTCATGGTCGTATCGTTGTAGGACGTGCACATGGTTGGACTGAGAAGGATTTTGCATCTGATGTAACAGGTGAAGATTTCATTCCAGCAGCTAATGAGATTGGTGAGTATTGGGATGATGTAGACCAAGCTACTTTACTTGCAATCTTAAAGGGTATCTTTTCCATGACTGGGACTGAAAACCTTAAGTTTGTAAATGGTCATACCAACGACATTTCTGGTGACGAAACCAATAACAAGTTTGGTGAGACCACTCTTAACAACACAATGCAGAAAGCATTAGGAGATAATAAGGCAAAATTCTCCCTTGCTATCATGCATTCCCAAGTTTCTACCAATTTGGAAAACCTTAAGCTCATTGCGTATATGAAGTATACCGATGCGGAAGGTATTGAGAAGGATCTTACATTAGGTACTTTAAATGGTCGCTTAGTGCTTATTGATGACAATATGCCTACAGAGGTTGTGGAAGAGTCCAGCACTGGTGCTGGAGATGGTTACATTAAGTATACCACCTACATTCTCGGTAATGGCGCTATCGAGTATACCAACTGTGGTGCTAAGGTTCCTTACGAGATGGCGAGAGACCCTAAGGTAAACGGTGGCGAAGATACTCTGTACAGCAGACAGAGAAAGGTGTTTGCACCTTACGGTATCAGCTTTAAGAATACTAGCATCATTTCTCCTACCGATGCACAGTTGGCTACTGGCTCCAACTGGACTATTGCAAATAGCAATGAGTCAGGTGAGGCTAAGTACTTCCCTATTAAGGCGATTCCAATTGCAAGAGTAATTTCTAGAGGTTAGTTATGGCATATGTAGATTTTGAGTATTACAAAACTATATATGGAGAAAATGCATTGACCGAGGCAGACTTCAACCGTCTGTCTTGGGATGCAGAAAGAGAAATCAACAAAGCTACTAGTGGAGTTGATGGAGTTAAGAAATTAAAGGTTGCATTCCCTGTGGATGAAGAAGATGCAGAGGTAGTAAAGCGGTGTATTTGTTCGTTAGTAGGTCTACTCAATGATTTGGAACAGGCTGAGAAAAATGCCAACGCTTTATCGCAATATACCGAGAGGGCAGATGGAAGTTTGCAGGGGAAAGTTGTAAGCTCTGTATCGGCAGGGAATGAATCAATCAGTTATGCGGTAGGTAAAACATCAGATACGGCAATCAGCACAGCAATTAAGAGTGTAAAGAACAGAGATTTGATGCTTTATGAACATATCGTAAGTAGATTAAGCGGTGTATCCGATGCCAATGGAGTGAATCTCTTATTTGGTGGAAGATATCCGTATAACGTGGAGAATACATGAAAGATTGTACGGTAAATATTTTAGGGACAGAATACGAGATTGTTTTTGTGGAATTGAAAGATGCTGATTTTGATGGAGATTGTGACAATACATCAAGAAGAATTCGTATAAGAACAGACAATGTTAGTCAAGTTTCTAATATGGAAGAATTGCAAAAGGTATCTTTAAGGCATGAAATAATTCACGCATTTATGTTTGAAAGCGGTCTTGCATTTAGTTGGCAACATGCTGCCGAGTTCGGGCATGATGAAACAACAGTAGATTGGTTTGCAAGACAGTTTCCTAAGATATTAAAAGTCTTTCAGGAGTTAGATATTTTGTAGGAGGTTTAAGAGATGGAAACATTATTATCTAGCGTAACATTGATCGTGGCTATCATCGGTGCATTGGCATTTATGGTATCTATTATCACCCAAGTATTCAAAGGTGTTGGTGTTTTGTCAAAGATTCCAACAGATCTGTTGGTGTTTGTGTTATCAATCGGCATCACTGTAACCGCCTTTGTAGCCTATATGCAGTACATTCAGCAGGCAATCTTATGGTACATGATTTTGGCAGCTATTATGGCTGGTTTTATTGTTGCATTCGTCGCAATGTACGGTTGGGAAAAACTCTCAGAATTGTGGAAACGATTTGGGAAAGAAGTAAAGTAATATTAAAGGAGAGGATATCATGTATACCGATGTAATTACGCTTTTTAATCGTCATAAGAGCAATGAAGGGGATATATGGTATCCTTCTGTACTTCATGGAGTAAACTTTGTTGTAGATAAAGCATATATCGCATCTAAGTATGGTGCACAGTCGCAAGACAATGCAGTATTGAATGTACCATATCGGCTTTGCGAAGGATGCCAAATGATAGAAGAGAAAAAGTGGTATCCACCTAAAGAGTGGAAAAACCAAGAGGTTGATTTGTTATCCAATTCTCTAACGTTCCAAGGCGGTACAGACTTTGATTTCTTTATTGCTGGGGAGTATGACAATATAGAACCAATTGCAGACAAAGATTATCGAGAAGGTTTTTTTAGTGAAATGAAGAATCAACACGATTATGTATTTGCAATTACCTCTGTAGGTGGTCCATATAGTGTTATTCCACACTTTGAAATTATGGGTAAATAGTCATGGCAAAAAGGCAGATGATTAAGAAACTCCATTGGAAGTACAAGGGAAAAGGACCTAATTGTAATATTAATATGCAGATAGACCTTAGTAGGATTGAAAAACAGTATGAAAAGGCGCAATTTGCTTTAGATAGTACAGTAATGAAGGATATGGTTACTTATATGCCACATCTAACTGGAACGTTTATTAATGTTACTAGGGGAATGAGTGCAGCACTTGCAGGAACAGGAAAAGTAGTTGCGGCAGCTCCACCAATGGGAAGATTCTTGTACGAAGGTAAAGTAATGGTTGATTCTGAGACTGGTTCGCCTTGGGCAAGAAAGGGTGCTAAGAAGATTGTAACCGATAGGGACTTAACCTATGGAAACCCAAAGGCAACACCGCACTGGTTTGATACAGCAGAAGATAAGCACGGCAAGTCTTGGATAAAGTTGGTTAAGAGAACTGCAGGAGGTAAGTAATGGCAGAAGAAAAACAAGTTAAATATGATATCGATGGTTACGAAGCTGTCACATTTGCTTTGAGGGAATTGCTCAACCAATATCCAGCACTACATGAAAGTGACGAGATTACTTTCTCTATTTTGGGCGATGATAGCGGAAAGGCAATGTTCCCAACAAGTGGAGCAGTGATTGAGACAGAAAAAAGGTCTGTTACAGGGAAAGTAACAGAAGTATGTTTGTATCCGTTTTACATCATTTATCGAGCAAGTGGTTTGAATGAAAACCACAAGGCAAGGGTTAAGGAAGAACTGGATACACTTGGAAAATGGCTTGAACAGAAAAAAGTATTGATTGACGGAACCGAGTATCAGTTGGAAGAATATCCACCTCTGACAGAAGGCCGAAAGTTTCTTTCTATCAGTAGACAGACACCAGCTTATCTAGACACGGTAAATGAAAATAAAAGTGAGAATTGGGCTATTTATATATCTGCCCGATACCAATATGAATATCGAAAGTAACTATTGACCGACTATCCGCACGAGGGTAGCTGCTAACCTACAGACCTTTTAAAAATTATAGGTAGAAAGGATTTTTTATGGGAAAATTAAATCGTGAAGCATTAGCGCATTACTTAGATACTGTATGGAACAAAAAAGTTACAGATGTATCTAAAGCTAAATTTGAAATATTAGGAGAAGATATCGAGGAAATGTCTGTTGAGTTGAACCCAGAGACTGAACAGAAGAGAAATATCCTTGGTCAGACTAAAACGACAGATAAAGGTTTCACTCCTTCAATGTCTGCTGATCCTTGGTATGCAAATACTGAAAGCGGATTATATCCTCACATGAGAGATATTGTATTTGAACAACTCAGTGGCGATGAGAGAAAAACTTTGCTATTAGAGGTTATCGTTGAAGACACTGAGGCAACTACACATACTGCATATCTGCGAGAGGTAAAAGTAACTCCTACTTCTTATGGCGGTGGAGTAGAAGGCTTCAATATTCCTTTTACTGTTGACTTTGATGGGGCATCAGTAAAGGGTACAGTTACTGCTGAATCTGTAAAAGCTGGAGCACCAGTGTTTACGGCTGAAATAGGTGAAACTGTAACCAATTAGGAAAGTGAGGGCATGGAAGAATGGGAAATGTAATCAAAATTAATGACGGATTTAAGACTTACGATATTGTCAATCAGGATGATAAACTGCTAGGTCAGTTTTCTTTCAATCCGTCTGATACAAACATCATCCACAGACACGCAGAGGTGGTAGATGCCTTAGAAAAATTAGAATTGGAGATTTCATCTAAGGCGGACGAAAAGAGCTTAGATGAAGCATTTAAGGAAATAGAAACAGTAATCTATGAAAAGATTAACTACTTGTTAGATGCAGATGTAGCAGAAACATTTTTTTCTATTATGGGACCTTTCTCACCATTGGCAAGCGGGCAATTCTTTATTGAAACCGTACTTGATGCTATTGGGCAGGCAATTAACGTAGAGACAGGCGCAAGAGTTAAGAAGATTAACAGTAAAATTCAGAAACACACTTCTAAATACCATAGGTAATCACTATGGGGAGCGCATGGGAATTCCCAACAAGCCTAAGTGTTGGTGGTGTAGATTATGAAATACGAACGGATTACAGGGTAGTGCTGGATTTATTCGCTGCCCTTGCTGATCCCGATTTAATGGATGATGACGAGCAAATGACTGCATACATGCAAAGTAGGGTAATTATGGAAATCATGTTCCCTGATTGCGACAATATACCCTATGAGTATTGGCAGGAAGCACTTCACAAGGTGTCAGCATTTATTGATATGGGTATCTCAGATGAGCGTAAAAAGCCAAAGACGATGGATTGGGAACAAGATGCACCTATTCTTATTCCAGCAATAAACAAGGTCCTAAATTGCGAAATACGAGCGCAAGAGTATATGCATTGGTGGACTTTCCTTGGTGCGTATATGGAAATTGGTGAGAGTCTGTTCAGTAATGTTATACATATCCGACAGAAAAGGGCTAAAGGGAAGAAGTTAGAAAAGTGGGAACAAGATTTTTATAATGAAAATCAGTCGTTAATTGATTTTAAGCAGAAAAACCAAAGGAGTGATGAGGAAAAAGAAGAACTCAGAAGCTATTTTGGTTATAAGAAAAAGTAAACGGGCATTCGGTTGATGAGTGCCCCTAACCTTATTAACTAGAGGTATTTGTCATGGCAAACGGTAAGAGCGATGGTTCTGTAATTATAGACACCAAAATAGATACAAGTGAATTTAGTAAAGGTATGGCAGATGCTAAACAAAAAGTATCTGCTTTTAGTAGTTCTTTAAATAAACTAGGAAACACCATAAAAAGTACATTTTCTCAATCTAATACTGTGAATATAGGGAAAAGCTATGATGAATTGAGAAAAGAAATTGCTAAAGCCGAATCTCAGCTTGATAGGTTAATTGAAAAACAAATTCGGTTTGTAGAAACAGGTGGAAATATCAAATCTCGTGCTATGGAAGGCATGGAATATGATATTGAAATGGCAAGACAGAAACTGGAAGGATTAAGAGGACAATTAGCGCTAACAAGCCAGGAGACACCTAAAAAAGTAGGAAAGATGAAGAAATGGATTGAAATATTAAAAAAATCTTTCAATTCATTAGATAGAGCATCTAAAAAAAGTCATTACAGCATATTGAAAATGCTAGGAACTTCCCTGTTATTTAGCACTGTTTTTAGAGCAATAAGTATTGTGACACAAGGGTTTGCTGAGGGAATTAATAATCTTGCACAATATTCTGATAAAGCAAATGGTACGATGTCAGCGTTAAAATCATCATTAACGCAGCTAAAAAATAGTTTTGCAACTGCCTTTATGCCGATTATTACAGCAGTTACTCCAGCAATTACTCAATTTATGGCTTTGATTTCAAAAGCTACAAGTGTTGTGGCATCTTTCTTTGCTGCATTAACAGGAAATAAGACATACACAAAAGCTATAGAAGTGCAAGAAGATTATGCGGCTAGTTTAGATAAAACTGCTGATTCTGCAAAAAAAGCTCAAAAGTATCTTAGCGGTTTGGATGAAATAAGAACTTTTACAGAGAAAGAAACAGATACAAGTGGTGTTGTTGAACCAGCAAATATGTTTACGGAAGAAAAAATAGATACTCCAATTCTTGAATTTGCAGAAAAGGTGAGAGGAGTAATTGATAAAATCAAGACGTTTATCAAAAACGAAGATTGGGAAGGTCTTGGAGAATATATCTCAGATGGCTTGATTGGCGCACTTAACTTTTTAAGTGAGAGGATAGACGAATTTGATTGGGAAGGTCTAGGGAAGGATATTGGAGAATTTATAAAAGGAATCAAATGGTTAGACATTTTGGATTCGGTTGGTAAATTGATTTGGGAAGCAATAAATGCAGGCATAGAATTGTGGAAAGGAATGTTTAGTGTAGCACCAATAGAAACAGCTATATTAACAGCCTTAGCAACTCTTAAATTCACTGGTGCAGGAAAAAAGATTCTTGACGGTCTATCAAAAACAATAGCTACCGAAACAGGGCTTAATGCAGGATTATCAGTTGTTGCAGGAGCTTTTGCAATTGGAGCTACTATATATGTTGCTTTTAAGCTAGCTGAAGATGCAAAAAAATGGTGGGCAAACATTCAGAAATATGGTTGGGATGAAGGCAGAAGAAAAACAGCAGAAGAAAACCTAGCTAATCCATATAGAAACGGTAATGCGGTGGCTCAAGAAGACGGAAGTGGTTGGTTGAATGGTTGGCTGGAGAACATAAAAGAATGGCAAGCGGCTAATCGTGAAGCAAGAGATGCTGAAAAGGCAGAGGCACAAAAATATTGGGCTGATTTGGCTGATAGTATTTCTGAATGGCAGGCACATAACAGAGAGGTTAGGGCGCAACAGAAAGAAGAAGCTACACAGTTTTGGAACGAGCTTGGAGAACAGATGTCTGAATGGTGGGACGAAAACGTTGCTCCTTGGGGAAAAAGAGAAAAATGGGAAGATGCACTTGGAGGCATCAAAGAAGCATTCCACAATATTTTCAAGAATGCAGTAAATAACGCAATAGAAATAATTAATAAATTAATAGATTTCTTGAACGATAAGATGCATTTTGAGTGGGACCCAATTACGATCATGGGAAAAGAGATTGTACAAGGTGGAAGTGTTCAATTGTTTACAATGCCTAAAATCCCTATGCTTGCTACTGGTGCAGTAATTCCACCAAATGCACCATTTATGGCAATATTGGGAGACCAAAGGCATGGTACAAACATCGAGACTCCAGAAGCGTTGCTGCGTAAGGTAGTAAGGGAAGAAAGTGGAAGTAACAGAGTTGGTGGTAGTTATACTTTCCAAGGAACCATTAACCGTAGAGTGTTGTTTGAGGAGTTTATTGAAGAAGCGAAATTGCAAATGTCAATGACAGGGCATAACCCTTTGGATTTGCTAACGTAGTGGGGTGTGTAAATGCAAGATACAATTAAGATTAATGGAATAGAAATATGGCAACCTGACAAAGACTTGGCGAGTGGATTTGAAACAACATTTACTGCTGATAGTACAAGGGTTCAAAGTGGAGTGATGCACGCAACACCAATGTTTACAGTAGAGCAATTTAGTTATGTTGCTTCAGATATTCCTATTGATGAATCATCAAAAATTTTAAAAATGATTGTACACGGGCAGCCTTTTACTTTGCATTATTTTAGCCCTTACTATGGAATGTGGAGAGATGATACTTTCAGAATAGGTAAAGGATCTCTTTCAATTGGAACTTTGAAAGAAGATGAAGAAAAATTAACTTCTCTTTCTTTCAATATGACAGGAGATAACCCTATATGATAAATGTTTCAAATGAATTTAGACGAATAATGAATAACCGTACAGACTTCAAGGAAAATGCAGAAATTATATTTGCAGATGGCACTTTCCTTGAACTGTCCGAAAAGGATTTTACTGTTAATAACAATGGTGTGGTTGATGCGGCAGGAAGTAACGGTATTCCTCTCGGTGTTGCTCTGTGTAGGTCTATTCAAATTGAGTTAATGAATGATGATGATAGGTTTTCAGAGTATGATTTCTTTGGTGCAACAATAAGGCTGTACTTGACATTTCAACTATCAGAAACTGTGGAGCGTATTGAATACGGCACTTTTACAGTTCTTACACCAGAAACCTATGGAACAACTGTTATTATTACCGCATTGGATGATATGCATAAGGCTGATAGGGAATACAGCACAACATTGCCGTTTCCGTCAACAATAGGTTTGATGTTTCGTGATGCGTGCACAACTCTTGGAATACCACAAGGCACAACTACATTCCTAAATGATGATTTTGTGGTACAGGAAAAGCCAGAAGATATTACATTCCGTCAGTTATTTGGCTATATTGCAATGATAGCTGGAGGTAATACAAGAATTGATACGACAGGTCGTTTAAGAATCATTACATACAATTTTGGAGCAATAGAAGATATCAGAAATAATATTGATGGCGGTTCGTTCGCTGCATGGAACAATCCTGTTAATTTGGATGGTGGCGATTTTTCCTACAATATAGGAGATGTGGCAGACGGTGGCAACTTTCTTGATGCTACTAATTATCACATTCTTAATGCATGGAAAACGCTAAAGGTAGATACAGATGATGTAGTCATAACTGGAGTAAGTACAGACTATATCGATTCAGACAATGAACAACATAATGTAATTTATGGTACTGAGGGTTATGTACTTAAGATTAATAATCCACTAATTGCAGGGAATGAGCAAAATGCTGTTGAATTAATTGGAAATGTTATGGTTGGTGGACGTTTCCGTCAATTTAGCGGTGATTTAGTAGCAAATCCTACGTGTGAATTTATGGATGTTGTAGCTTTGGTTGATAGGAAAAACAATGTGTATTTGTCTTTTTTGACAGACATAAATTTTCAATTTTTTGGATTTACCAACTTAAAAAATAGCGCAGAACCAGCTTTAAGGAATAGCGCAAAATCATATTCTGATGCAACGCAGACGCTTGTAGCAGCACGTAAATTAATCAAAAATGAGCGTTCTGCAAGAGAGAAAGCAGTTGCACAATTGGCGCAGGATCTAAAAAATAGTAGTGGCTTGTTTATGACTGAAGATAAACAGGCAGATGGAAGTATTATTTATTATATGCATGATAAGCCTACTCTGGAAGAGTCGATGATTGTGTGGAAACTGACCGCATTGGCATTTGGTATATCTACAGATGGTGGTAAGACGTATCCATATGGCTTTACCGTCAATGGAGAGTTGATAACTAAGCTACTCTATGCAGAGGGAATTGATGCAGATTACATAGATACTGGGGCAATCAGAATTACTGACACATCTGGCAATACAATGTTTCTTGCTGATTATGACACTAAGCAAGTGTATATCAATGCATCAAATGTCAAAATAGGAACTAAGGCTATAACAGATGAATTGGTAGAGATGGCAGCTACAATATCGTTGGTAGATGACAAGGTAGAGTTGAAAGCATCAAAAGGACAGCTATCTTCTTTATTAAGTGTTGAAAGCGGAGCAATTACCATCAAATCGGACCGATTTTCATGGGATAGTACATATTCCTCTTTGACAGCTAATGGAAAGCTTACTGCCAAAGATGTTGATTTGACAGGAAAAATTACTGCTGATAGTGGTAAAATCGGTGGATTTACTATTGGAGATAAATCATTATACACGTCGGCAGCATCATTATTAGGTGGTGTAGGTGTTCATGTTGGAACAGATGGAATTTCATGTGCTTCGTCTGGTACCAGTGCTGTTATCAAAGCAGACGGCTCTGCAGAGTTTAAAACATATAACGGCGTGAAGGTTTATTCTAGTACATCCAATTATTCTTACATAAAGCCTAATGGGATTACTATAAAGAATTCAACCTATACAGACACAACGTATACTGAAAAACAAATAGAATGTTACTCAGGTTTTTCGATAATTGGATATAACGGAATAACTATTGACGCAACCAATGTTGGGGAAAGAAGTGTTTTGATAAAGGGTGGAAATCTGATATATGCAGAATTTGATTCGACGACATCGTATGTGTATGGTGGTGATACAGGATTATCGGTAGGAAAGTCTGGCAAGAAATTGGGGTTTTTTGGAAATGCTGGTTCGGCAAAGAAAACAGTATCAACAATTACATCCACATCATCAGCTACAACAACAAGCAATGCGACCAAAATAAACGAAATTATTAACGCATTGAAAGCGTACAACCTCATAGGATAGGAGAAAAACATGGTAAATACAGAGATAAGACAGTTCAGAGATTCAATCATTGCAATGACAAATGCGTGTCCTCTACCGATGGAGATTAAGCGTTTGGTATTTGCGGAGATTCAAACACAGATTAGCTCTGAATCTGACAGAATGATTATTGCAGAGAAAACAGAAGCTGAAAAGCAGAAGAATGTACAGGAGGAAAATAAGGATGAGTAAACTAGGAATAGACGTATCAGACAACCAAGGCTATATCAACTGGCCAGAAGTAAAAGCAGCAGGTGTAGAGTTTGCTATCTTGCGTTCTGTAAGACGCAGTGGCAATCCTGATAAGCAGTTAGCAAGTAACATTGCTGGTTGCAAAAACTGCGGTATTCCATTCGACTTCTACAAGTACAGTTATGCCCTTACACCAGATGAGGCAAGAACAGAGGTGTGGGAAGTAGTAGAGTGTTTAGCCAACTATGGTGTTCAGCCAAGCAAAGATACTGTTGTTTGGGCAGATATTGAAGATGCTAGTCAGATGGCGCTCAGTACAGAAGCGCTCACTGAGATTGTACAAGCATTCAAAGAGGAAGTCTTGGAAGCTGGCTTTGAGTTTGGTTTGTACATGGGCAAGTACCGCTATGAGACCAATGAGGTTGACTTAACCACCTTTGACGATCATACATGGATTGCACGTTACTATAATGGCTACAATGTAATGCAATTTGGCGAGTTGCCAAATGAGAAGTACAAGCCTACTGCTAAATTGAACGACCTTTGGGGATGGCAGTTCACATCTTCTGGTAGAGTACCTGGTATCAATGGCAATGTAGATATGAATATTTCATACTACGATATCAAAGACACTGAAGTATGCCCAGAGTATTACGAGACACCAGAGTTTACTCTGATTGATTCACTGAATAAGATTGGTGTGGATTCTTCCTATAAGAATCGTAAGCTAATCGCAGCCAAGAATGGTATCAAGAACTACTCTGGTACCGCAGAGCAGAATATTGAGATGCTGAGATTGCTTAATGAGGGTAAGCTGATTAAAGCATAGGAACAATAAAAGAGACACCTCTCACGACAGAAGTGTCTCTTTTATTATATATTTAGATGCACGTTTGAATGGTCTAATTATAGCATATTTATTAAATAAATCAACCACCTATTTTCTCAAGTAAAGCATCTTGTAAAAGCCGTGAGAAATTTATTCCACGTTTTTCAGCTTCGACATTCAAATAATAGGGGATAGTGCAATTTTTCTTAACCATTCTATTATCATGTTTCTTTCGATATTCGTCAAAGTCAACATCAACCAATGTTTTTATATCTCCTTCGTTGAGTTGACATTCTTTTGTAAACGGCACAGGCAATGGTTTCATATCATCCTGATATTGCATACCTAATAACCCAATTGCGTCTCTAGCCATTAAAATAGCATCGGCTAAATCGTATCCTTCTGTATTTACATCAAAATCGGGTATTGTTACAAAATATCCATTTTCCTCTTTTGATAAAATGACAGGATATACCGTTGACATTCTTACCTCCGTTTTCATTTTTTCCTTTTGCCCTTTCTTTCGTTCGTGAATACAATAATCAATTGATAAAAATAAGATTTTGCGGATAATTAGTATATGAAGAGTCGGGGCTTAAATCCCCGCTCTCTTCAAAATTGCTTGAGCTAGTCGTTCGTGAACTTCCTTATGTCTTGGAATCGGTTCCATTTTTACACCATTGGTGTAAATGTCGTGATTGGCGCCATTCCTCAACAAGTACCATCCGTTCTGCTCCAGCGTCCTAATTAAGTCCGCTCTTTTCAAACGTGATCCTCCTTTCATATAGTTTTTCTCTGTTGTAATTATAGTATACGCATTCGATGCGTATTTGTCAAGGGAAAAATATACGCATTTAATGCGCATTTGAAAGACAATAGAATATAATTATTCGTTGTTATATAATATGCTTTAAAGAAAGGTATTTACCATGATAGATATGGCATCGAATAGCCACCTCTGCACCGAGTATCTACCAATAGGAAGAGTTTTGGGATAAAAATAACAATTTATCAGTTATCGAGTCATCCATAAGCACTGGTGTAACTATTTGGCAGATGGGTAAACAAGTGACAATCTCGATTGGTGGCACTTTTAATATTGGTGGTGCGACATGGAATGAAATCGCAACGGGATTACCTATACCAAATAGCAAAACAAGTAATGTGGTTGCTAGTGCAGATAATAGTGCTTTATTTGGTAGATGCGGTGTTAATCAAGTAGGAACATTACAGTGTCATTTCCCTAGCATTGCAACTGAAGGGTCGCACACTATGCAATGTCAATTCACGTATTATACGGTCTAAGGTAACAATTTATCTCATACCATAAATATTTATTCCATAAGCACCAGCGTCACGAGTACTTATCACTTGACCTTTGCCCAAAGGAATAACACCACTCATTATTCCACCATTAGTAGATGCTTGCATTATTGATACATTATCAATATAAACCATTGCGACTAAATCAGTTGAAGTATTGTTGATTAACACACTTGCCCAACAATTTTCAGTAGCGGTATAACTTCCGCCTGCGGTATTGAGTGTTGCAAGTTTATTGGTGTAATCGGGTGCTGTAAATAAATTGTTATTTACATTTTATATAGAAGAAACTAGGTTGAAATCCGTGTTGCATTTCGTGTTGCATATGTCTCTCATGACGTGAAAATCACTCTTGTGACACGAGAATGAGTATTATAGAAAATAGCTGAAAACCGCATAAATACTGGAAAAGCTGATAAATAGGGCATATTAGAAAAATGATTTAGACAAGTCCGATTCCCGTCAGCAGCTTTCACGCAAGGCTAAAGCCGTGCAAATCGAAGAAAAGAGCGATTGGAAATTTAAGCTTGCTTAAAGATTTCCAATCGCTCTTTTTCTTTGATTTATAGGGCGACGCCCGTGACCGAAACGAGCGAAGCGAAGTTGAGGTTGCACGGCTCGATAGTGAACCATTAGCATAGACAATAAATAAGACCTATGCTATAATCAGTACCAAGGTGGTTAAATGAATTATATTGGTGAAAGTACAATAGTAAGATTGGAGGAAAGTTATATGACAGATAATGAATTATTACTAGCTTTTTCTGATATGCTAGATAAAAAGTTAGATGCAAGACTTGTTCCAATTGAAAATCGTCTAAAACGAATCGAAGTCGACTTGCTTGAGAATAATGTGTTACCTAGATTGAATACTATTGAAAACTGTTATACGGAAACCTATAATCGTTATAAAGATAAGGTAGACCAGATGCAAGCAGTTTTTGATGATGTTGATTTACTTAAAAAAGTGGTGGCGGAACATTCAAGAAAACTGCAAGCGATTTCATAAAATCCAAAAGGAACAAAATACAAAACAATGGAAAGGATGGGGTGCCATCCTTTTTTTTATTATGGTTTGTGTCCCTGTTGAGAGTTCAAAGCGTGCGAAACATAAACCATTTGCATAGCGGGTGGTCAAAAATGTAGACAGATGTGGACAGCTATCTGCAAGGGGGGTATAGCAGAGAAATATAGAAATGGAAGGGAATAGTACCACCTTGAGTAGCAAGAAAGCAAGTCAAGGGGGCACCGAAGAGCTAAGATGCGTTAGAATGTTGGGGATAGTACCACCCTAGAGGAGCGAGGGAGCAAGCTAAGGGGGCATCGAGGAGTTGAGAAACGTAGGAATGGTCGGGGCAGTACCACCCTAAGTAGCAAGAAAGCAAGCTACGGGGGGCACCGAGGAGCCAAGACGCGTTAAAATGTTAGGGGCAGTACCACCCCAAAGGAGCGAGGGAGCAATTTAAGGGGGCACCGAGGAGCCAAGATGCGCTAAAATATTAGGGGCAGTACCACCCCCAAAGGAACGGGGGGAGCAAGGTAAGGGGGCACTGAGGAGCTGAGAAACGTTAGAATGTTGGGGGTAGTAC
>CAZHEM010000041.1:0-20240 GCA_964531725.1 uncultured Acetatifactor sp. | reverse complement strand
TGCAGATGGCATATTTGGACGAAAAGAGAATTAAGGTTAGTGGAATTGCTATAATGCCAGTATTCATAGTGAAGTCTGTGATTGTGATGAACAAAGGCGAAGCATCTATGATGGAAGCGGGTACGACTATCATTATCCTGATATTTATCTACGCCACGGTATATCTGATTACGAAAATTCTGATTGCTTTTAATGAAGAGAATTTAGCTACAGCGAGACGAGTGTCCGAGGAACTGGTAATTCATTTTGATGAGGCGAATGGATATGTGAAAACATTAGACAATGCACTTAACACTAGTAATTTGTCTATGCAAGATATTGCATCCAATGTGGAGAGTACTGCTCAGGAGATTCAGCGACAATCTCAGATGTGTCTGGACATTGAGAATAATACATTAAATGCGAAAGCGCAGACGGATACTATGGTTCAGGCATCTGGAAAGGCGTTGGAGGATGTGGTTCTCGGTGCTGAGGCTATGGAAAAACTACATAGTCATGCGCAGGATGTGGAGCGTGACAACAAAGAAACTGCAAAATATGTAACTGCATTGATTGAGCGAACCAAGGCAGTAGAGGATATTTTGGGCACGATTACTAGTATTTCTACTCAGACCCATTTGCTGGCACTGAACGCTTCTATTGAAGCTGCAAGAGCAGGAGAGGCTGGAAAAGGTTTTGATGTGGTAGCAAATGAGATTAGAACGTTGTCGGAGCAGACTAAGAGTGCAACAGAAGATATTACAGGTATTCTAGAAGAATTGAACCGAGATGTGGAACGAGTTACTACAAGTATTAATCATTCTGTTGAGACTATTGAAGAGCAGAATGCTCTTATTAAAGAGACCAAGGGTAAATTCGATACCATTGACAATGCTGTGAACCAGTTAATGACAGTTATTAATGATTTCAAACGTGTAATTGATGGTATTACAGATGCTTCAACTGTCATCGCAGATGGTGTTGCTGAGTTGTCTGCCAATAGTGAAGAGGTGGCAGCTACCTCTAATGATGGCACCCGTATTATGACTCAAGCGGTTACTGATATGAGTCAGGTAAAGGTAGCATTAAATAATATTTACAATCTTGCTCAAGGATTACGTGATGAATATACAATAAAGTAAAAAATATACAATTAAATATGTGATTAAGTGTGTAATACAAAGTGTTGCTATAGGTGTGTTTTGGATGTTATGAAAGGAAGAGGGTTATGACAGAGAAACAGTACAGAAAAGCGGATTCTATGGTATTTCCTACTGTGTTGGTATTAATGATTGGTATTCTTCTGAACATGGTGGGGATGGTTGCAACAGGTGGTTTTAATGCAGGAATGCAGGTTGTTACCGTTGTTAGTGCAATAGGAATGCTTGCAACAATTATTATTTATAAGAAATTTAAAGGTAGAAAAATTTGTGGCATTCTAATGACAGTGATAGCGACTATTGTTTATTTGATAATGGTTATGTTAGTAGATGCAATATTTTTCTATATGCTTGCTTTAGCGGTGTTTGTAATTCAGATGGCATATTTGCAACGTAGAAGAATCTTGATTGGTGCAGGAATTGTATTGCCGTTCTTTATTGCGAAAACCATGATTTTATCGAAAAATGGTGTTGTATCGCCTACAGATGCAGGAACCTCAATTGTAATTATGCTATTTGTAATTGCATCAGTATTGGTTATTACCAAGATATGGATTATGTTCAACAAAGAGAATTTGGATATTGTCAAAGAAGGTGCAGAAAAGCAAAAAGAAGCAGCAGAGCGGATGACACATGTGTCAGAACAGATAGTGGCACATTTTGATGGTGCTAATAAGTCTGTGAGATCCTTAGATGACGCAATTAATACCAGTAATGTATCTATGCAAGACATTGCTTCTAATATTGAGAATACAGCACATGCCATTCAGAAACAGTCTCACATGTGTCAGGATATCGGAGATAATACAAAAGATGCAAAGGCGCAAGCAGATACGATGGCGGAGGCTTCTGCTAAGGCATTAGAGGATGTTGCACTTGGTGCAGATGCTATGGAGAAACTAAGTGGGCATGCAGAGAATGTTGCACGCGATAATAAAGAAACTGTAGAATATGTTGTTGCTTTAAATGAAAGAACAAAGAATGTAGAAAATATATTAGGAACGATTGTTAGTATCTCCTCTCAAACGAATTTGCTGGCATTAAATGCATCCATTGAAGCGGCAAGAGCTGGCGAGGCAGGTAAGGGATTTGCAGTAGTTGCAGATGAGATTCGTGGATTGTCAGAGCAGACTAAGGCCGCTACAGAGAACATTACAGCGATTCTTACAGAGTTAAATGATGATGTGGAACGTGTTACTACAAGTATTACACGTTCTGTGAAGACAGTAGAAGAACAGAATGAATTGATTGAAGAGACCAAAGGCAAATTTGATGCTATCAATAGTGGTGTAAATCAGTTAATGGATATCATCAATGATTTCAAGAGAGTGATTGGTGATATTACAGAATCTTCTGGAGTGATTGCAGATGGTATTACTGCTTTATCTGCTAATAGCCAAGAGGTGGCAGCAGCAGCTAGTGATGGAACACGTATTATGACACAAGCTGTGGATGATATGGGTGAAGTAAAGACGGCACTAACTAATATTTATCATCTTGCACAGGAATTGAAAAGTGAATAAGTGGTTAAAAAGAAAGGCATCTACAGTTGTAAAACTGCGAGATGCCTTGTTTTATGTATTAGCTTGGGGTACACCATGTCTTAATCCTGTTCCATATCCATTTGTACGCATGCAAATGTAATGTGGCATAGCCGAAACCGCCTATCAATCCTGTTATAAATCTACGACGATTGGTAGACTGCTTGATTCCGAGACGTTGAATCAACCAATCAATCAACATGACACTAGACATGAGCATGCAAGTGGTGGTGGATATCCTTTTCTTGGTAAATACAATTACTGCTAAAAGAGAAGACAGAATCACACCTGTGCACCGAGCACACACCGGGAACTGATAGCCTTTGTAGAAAAAGCTTCGTTCCGGCATTTGATGGCATCCGAGATGTTCACCTGTTTTCATTAAGCGAAGCCAAGTCTTATCATTCATAGGTTATACCCTGAATTTCTTGCCGCAGTTGTGGCATACCCAGAAAGATTTGTTAGAGACCTGTTTTCCTTCACCACACATGCCACATAAAATGCCGATAGGCCCGAATAAAACCCATCCGCAGCACCCCTTACTTGCAGAAAAATCCTTTCCTGTTGTTTGTGTCTCTGTTATAATCTGGCAATTCTCATTACCGCATTTTGGACATCTCATAAGAACTCCTCCTCATCATGTGTATTAAATCATTTTTATTCTAACATATGGTAAGAAAATAGTTCAATGTGTTTAACATAAAGAATTACTAAAGAAAAAATAAAGGAGAAGTCTTGCAAAGTATTCACAGAAAAAGTATGCAAGTCTACTTTTCTGTGCTACAATGCTAAAGTGAAAGCAATAGAGCACCTTGACTAGAAAGGCTTGAGAATATTACGAGATAAAACAGAAATATACAAGAAGGAAGTTATAATAATGAAACATGAATTTCGAGAGGGCATCCGTGATGGATTGCCTATTTGTATGGGATATTTTTCAGTGTCAATGGCATTTGGTTTAGCGGTGGTAAAGTCGGGCATGCCCATATGGTCAGCAGTGCTTATTTCTCTTACCAATTTGACTAGCGCAGGGCAATTCGCAGGCACCAATTTGCTAGTGGCAGGTGGCGCTATGGTGGAATTGGCACTTACCACCTTTGTTATTAATATTCGTTATTTTTTAATGTCTATTTCAGTATCACAAAAAATGAACAGTGATTTTAATATGCCCAAGCGTTTGATTACTGCTTTTGGTATTACAGATGAGATATTTGCTGTGTCTATGCAACGTAGAAAGAACTTAAGTTTTCTCTATATGATGGGCTTGATTGTCACTCCTGTAATTGGATGGACAAGCGGAACTTTCGTTGGTGCGGCAGCCAATTCGCTACTCCCAGAAGCATTAAGTAGTGCTATGGGTATTGCTTTATATGGTATGTTTATTGCAGTCATTGTTCCTCCTGCAAGAGAACAGAAGAATGTGCTTTTTGCGGTAGTAATGGCAATTTTTGCAAGTGTATGTTTCAACTACTTGCCAGTATTATCCACTTTGTCGAGCGGTTGGTCTATTATCATTATTACGATTTTAGTTAGTGCCATAGCGGCAGCAGTATTCCCAGTGAAGGAAGAGGAGGAAGCCTAATGACAACAGGTTATATTTTGCTTGGAGTGGCAGTTATGGCCATTACCACTTATTTAATTCGTATGATTCCCATGGTTCTGTTTCGCAAGAAAATAACCAATGTATATATCAAATCGTTCTTATACTATGTACCTTATACGGTGCTGGCTGCAATGACTTTCCCTGCCATATTCTCCAGCACAGGTTCTACGCTTAGTGCTACAGTAGGATGCGTAGTGGCAGTAGTGTTAGCGTATTTCCGTAAAAGTTTGTTGATTGTAGCACTGGGTGCTGCAGTGACAGTTTATGTGGTGCAGATGGCCATGAACTTTTTGGGGTAGCCTTGATAATGCATACATAATTTTTATAATGAAAATTTCAACAAATGATATTCTGATGATGTGTACATAATTTTCATTTGCTTTGCGTACAATTCCATAATAAATGGAACGAAGGGATGATAGAGATGAAAGAGTGTGCATTAACAGATGCAATAAAATATATCGGTGTCAACGATACCACCATTGATTTATTTGAAAGTCAGTATCAGGTGCTGGACGGAATTTCCTATAATTCTTATGTGATTATGGACGAAAAGATTGCTGTTATGGATAGCGTGGACAAAAGAGGCGAGAAGGAATGGTTTGCCAATTTGGAAACGGTGTTGGATGGACGCCATCCAGATTTTTTAATTATACAGCATATGGAACCAGATCATTCGGGAAGTGCGCAACTTTTCATGGAAAAGTATCCAGAAGCAACGTTAGTGTGCAGTGAACGTGCGGCATCTATGTTTTCTCAGTTTTTTCCTATGGATTTGAAATTACGTTGTATGAAGGTCAAGGAAGGCGATAAACTGACATTGGGAAAGCATAATTTGACTTTTTATATGGCACCAATGGTCCATTGGCCAGAAGTGATGGTTACCTTTGAAGAGTCGCAGAAAGTGCTATTTTCTGCGGATGCGTTTGGTGCATTTGGAGCGTTGCAAGGGGAATTGGGAGAGCAAGAAAACATAGATGCTGTTATTAAGTTGGCATCAAAGCTGGATTATCTGCATCGTGAATGGTTGGACGAAGCACGCCGCTATTATATAAATATCGTTGGAAAATATGGGGTGCAGGTGCAAGCACTTTTGAAAAAGTTAGCAACATTGGATATTCGGATGATCTGCCCTTTGCATGGACCAATGTTAACAGATAATCTAGATTTCTGCCTGAATAAATATGATATTTGGAGTAGTTATCGACCAGAAGAGAGCGGTGTTGTGATTGCATATGCATCTATTTATGGAAATACAGCAATGGTAGCACAGAACTTGGCGGATATGTTATGTCAAAAAGGCATACCAAATGTGCTTTATGATTTGGCACGTGATGACGAGAGTGAAGCAGTAGCGCAAGCATTTGCTTATGATAAATTGGTGGTGGCGAGTCCTACCTATGATGGTGGCTTATTCCCTTGTATGGAGACATTCCTAAATAAGTTGAAAGCCAAGAATTATCAGAAGCGAACAGTTGGTATTATTGAGAATGGAACTTGGGCACCCATTGCAGGAAAATTAATAAAAAACAAATTGGCTGCTATGAAAGAGCTTCAAGTGCTAGAACCTACGGTGACGCTTTATTCTACCCTAAATGAGCAGTCGCTGGAATTATTAAAACAGTTGGAAGAGTCTCTTGCTTCTTGCTAAGTGGTGTAGTAGCATAAATGTGTGAACATTGTCAAGATAGATGGATAAGGATGAGAAACTGAGGATGAAACGGAAGGGACATATGAGGAAGGAGGCATCCTATGACTCATTATGTATTGGAAGGTTGTGTAGATAGCGTAGAATCGGCAGTAATTGCTACCCGTGCGGGAGCCAATCGATTGGAATTATGTGCTAATCTGATGATTGGAGGAACTACACCAACGGCGGCTACGTTCCAGCAAGTGCGTAAAGTTTGCGACAATCATGTAAATGTGTTAATTCGCCCTAGATTTGGCGACTTTTGTTACACAGAGCATGAAGTAGCAATTATTGAACAAGAGATTGAGATGTTCCATAAGCTTGGGGCAGATGGAATTGTCATCGGTACATTAACTCCAGATGGGGATGTGGATTGGTCGATTATGGAACGCTGGCTTGATAAGGCTGGGGATATGTGGATTACCATGCATAGGGCCTTCGATATGTGCCGTGACCCCTATGTAGAATTGGAGAGGGCGATTGCACATGGTATTGATGCTATTTTAACTTCTGGACAGGCTGATATTTGCACACAAGGCAAGGCATGTATCAAAGAACTGGTTCAACGTAGTCAGAATGAGATGCAGATTCTTGTGGGAAGCGGTGTAAGCCCAGATGTGTTAGAAGAACTGATAGTAGATACTGGTGCATATGCTTTTCATATGTCGGGCAAAGAGGTGCTAGATAGTCCAATGATTTACCGTAAATCCAATGTACACATGGGTTTGGACAGTATCAGTGAGTATGACATCTGGCGCACGAAGGAAGAGAATATGCGTAGAGCAGTGGAAATATTGGAAAGAATGATAGAAAAAAATAGCGATATACGTTAAGAAAAAGGCTTGCTCCGCTACAGGAACAAGCCTTTTTTTGTATTAATTTGGTGAAAGTTGCCATTGCATTTTTATGGAGAAAATCATATTATATAGAAAAGACAAACATTTGTTCTGTTAAGGGAAGAGTGAGTCACAAAAGATTTAATGAATTGAGAAAATATGCGCTTGTCGCAAGAAAGGAGCCCACATGGCTTGGTATATATGTATTGATTTAAAATCATTTTATGCTTCGGTGGAATGTGTAGATCGTGGCTTGGACCCGATGACTACCAACTTGGCGGTGGCAGATGTATCTCGCTCGGAGAAGACCATTTGCTTAGCAATCTCTCCAGCGATGAAAGCCTTGGGGATTTCCAACAGGTGTCGCGTGTTTCAAATACCGAAAAATGTGTCATATATTGCAGCACCTCCCAGAATGCAGAGATATATTGATGTTTCGGCAGATATTTATGCCACATATTTGAAATATGTGGCAAAAGAGGACATTCATGTGTATTCCATAGACGAGGCATTTTTGGATGTGACAGATTATCTGGATATGTACCAGATGACAGCCAAAGAACTTGGCATGCGTATTATGGAGGATGTGAAGGCGACTACCAAGATTACGGCAAGCTGTGGAATTGGTACGAACCTTTACCTTGCTAAGGTGGCATTGGATATTACGGCCAAGCATACAAAAGACCACATCGGAATCTTGGATGAAAATAGTTATCAGCGAACCCTTTGGCAGCATCGTCCCATGACAGATTTTTGGCGTATTGGACCAGGGATTGCCAAGAAGCTTGAATCTTACGGAATTTATAATATGGAGCAAGTGGCTCATGCCGATGAGAGTATACTGTATCATGCCTTTGGGGTAGATGCGGAGTTATTAATAGATCATGCATGGGGCAGGGAGACCACTACCATTGCAGATATTAAAGCATATAGACCGAAGGATACTTGCATTACCAGTGGACAGGTGATTGGATGTGGGCGCAATTATGTACAAGGTAGAACCATTGTAAAAGAAATGGCGGAATTAATGTGTCTGGATTTGGTGGATAAGGGACTGGTTACTCAGTCGGTGAACATGCAATTGGCTTATGAAAATGAGCAAGGACTGCCTATGTCGGCGGGAAGTACTTCTTTGCGTGTGGCTACTAGTTCTGCTAAGATTATGCTCCCTTATGTGGAGGAATTATATGAGCGTATTGTGAATCGCAATGGTATTATTCATAAAGTGAATATTAGCTTTAACCATCTGATGGATGAGGCATATCAACAGTATGACTTGTTTATCGACCCAGCAGAACTGGAGCGAGAGCATAAGATGCAGAAGGCTATGTTGGACATAAAGAAGAAGTTTGGCAAAAATGCGATTTTAAAGGGTATGAATCTACAGAAGGAAGCTACTACAATGGAACGTAACCGCCAGATAGGTGGCCATAAGAGTGGTGAGGGAATAGAGATTGGTACTGTAGATTAGACCGCAATTTGTTCAAAAAGTAAGAAAGTGGATTTGAAAGAGAAAGGAGTACGTCATGGTAAGACCTAAGATGTCTCGCGAGAATCGTGCTAAGCAGTTTATGCCTTTTGCAGCATTGAAAGGCTATGAGACGGCTCTACGCGAAAAAGAGAAGATTGTTGTAGAGAAAATTGAGCTTTCTGAAGAGATGAAGGAAGAATTGGACCGCAAGGTGCGAGATATTCATCGTAACGATATGGTGAAAGTGGTATACTTTCATGACGAAGAATATCTTGAAATCACGGGGATGGTATCTCGCTTGGATGTAGATGCCAGAATCTTGAAAGTTGTGAATACCAAGATTGCATTTGGGGATATATATAAAATGCAGAAAATAGAGCATACGGAACGATAGGAAGCAAGATTTGTGACAAGTAAATCTTCATCCAAAATCAAATTTATTTCGACACAGGGCTTCTAGCATTCTGTCGGTATCCCAAGGGACTTACTTTACAGAAGTCCTTGAATACATTACTGAAATAATTGGCATTGCAGAAGCCTAATGCATCTGCAATTTCAGCAATGCTTTTATTGGTTCGTATCAGCAATAATTGGGCGTGGTATACCTTAATATGATTAAGATAAGTCTTATAGGTGGAGCCAGTGGCTTCTTTAAAACGTTTCATAAAGTGTGATTTTGATAAACCTGCCAAGGAAGCAAGTTCCTCTATGGAAGGATTATCTGCATAATGAATATCTAAGTAAGATAAGGTATTCATTATAATATCGTCGGTCACATTAATCTGTGAAGGTAATGTGGCGTAGACGATACGTTCTTTCAATATAGTTACAAGAAGACGATTTAATAAACCTTCTACGATTAATTCGGAAGTTGTATCGTAGTGCTCATATTCATACAACATTGCTTCATACAATGCAATTACTTTCTTCTGCGTCTCAG
Source organism: uncultured Acetatifactor sp. (assembly GCA_964531725.1). GTDB lineage: Bacteria > Bacillota > Clostridia > Lachnospirales > Lachnospiraceae > Acetatifactor. The sequence continues at coordinate 11,020 of CAZHEM010000041.1, read as the reverse complement.
GAGTTAACTGGTAGCCGATGTGGGACATGAGCTCCTGAAAAGTAGATTTTCCGATTACCCCAATCAGTCGTTCCACCATCTTAGGGGTGAAACGAATACCGTAGCGCTCATAAGGCGCATCCGATGCGGAAGTGGTGCGATGATATAAGCCGATATTTGTACAGATGATGTCTCCTGCTTTCAGGAAGAAGACGCCGTCTGGAGTGATAACAGCTCTATCGCCACTGACAATAAATCCCATTCCATAAAAATCAGTATATACATCAGTGGTGCGCATTTCATAGGATGCGTCTTTTTTAATATGTTCTACGAAAAAATTGTATCCCTTTTTTAGTGGCTGTGGCATAGGATGTCTCCTTTTATCTTTTTTCTACAACAATAAGATTATTTCATAGATTTTGCCAAAATTCAATATATCAACACATGGTATGTGTAAAAAACTATTATTATAATATAATTATAGGGGAGGTTGAAATATGGAAGAACATAAAATGAGCATTGCACAGCGCATTTCTGATGCGATGAATCAAGTGATAGTAGGCAAAGAGGATGTTGTAGAAAAAATATTAATTTGTTTATTGGCAGGTGGACATATTTTGCTAGAGGATGTACCCGGAGTGGGTAAGACAACTCTAGCAAAGTGCCTTGCCAAGAGTATCGGTTGTAGCATGGGCCGAGTGCAGTTTACCCCAGATACTTTGCCAGGGGATATTGTAGGTATGTCAGTTTACAATATGAAAATGGGTGAATTTGAATACAAAGAGGGAGTGGTGATGAACCAAATTCTGTTGGCGGATGAGATTAACAGAACGTCGCCAAAGACCCAGGCCAGTCTCTTGGAAGCTATGGAGGAAGGTCAGATTACAGTGGATGGACAAAGGTATCCGTTACCCCAGCCTTTTATGGTAATTGCAACACAGAATCCTGTGGAATTTATGGGCACTTATCCACTTCCAGAAGCACAATTGGATCGTTTTATGATGAAGATAGCCATTGGCTATCCAAGTAGGGAGCAGGAGATTCGTATGGCTAGTCAGTTCCTAGAGGGGATAACTGTGAATGGAATAGAAAATGTGTGCTCAGATGTGGAGATTTTGGATTTGCAGAGGATGGTTGCTAAGGTAAAAGTAACAGATATTGTATTGGGATACATAGAAGATATCGTTGCATTGACACGTCAGGAATCGCGTTTTCTGTTAGGAGCCAGTCCTAGAGCGATGCTTGCACTAGTTCGTGCTGCACAGGCAAAAGCATTTCTGGACAAGCGTGAGTATGTGAAACCGGATGATGTAAAATACGTGGCAGCAAATGTTTTGCTTCATCGATTGACTTTAACTTCAGAAGCCAAAATTATGAAAGCAGATAAGGCATCTATATTGAACAGTTTGATTCTAAAGGCACGTGTCCCTGTTTAGGAGATTGTTTATGAGAAGTCGTAGAATAGGATGGTTTATGGCATGGGTATTGTCATTGGTGGCTATATCCTTTTATGGTGGAGCGATTAGCTATGGTCTCTTTTTTGGAATATCATTAATACCTGTGGTTGCAATAATATATCTAGGATTAGTATATTTTCGTTTTAGAATCTATCAAGAAATAGAGAGTAGAAATATCGTGTGCAGACAGCCGATGCCTTACTACTTTATGTTACATAATGGGGAAAAATATGCGTTTGCAGGGATTAGCGTAAGATTATTTTCTAAGCTCTCATTTGTGGAAGATATTCCAGATGATAGGGAATGTCAGTTACTTCCGGGAGAGGAATATGTATGTCGAACGAAGTTGGTCTGTAAGTATCGTGGCGAGTATGAAGTTGGTGTGAAAGAAGTGGTAGTAACAGATTTCTTTCGTTTACTGCGATTCCGTTATCGTATTCCTAGTACGATTAAAGCATTGGTGTATCCCCGCATTATTCAGAAAAGTGAATTAAATACGCTTGCAGAACTGGCGGATTTGCCCGGAAAAGAATCGCCATTTGGGCAGGCTTATTTGGATGCAGTGGTTCGGGATTATGTACAAGGGGACGCCTTAAAGCAGATTCATTGGAAAGCAAGTGCCCGAGAGCAAAAATTGAAGAGTCGAAACTATATAGGTGAGGAAAAAACGGGTATAACTTTTTTCTGTGATACAAAGCGTTATTACAAAGATATATATCAGTATCTCCCTTTGGAGAATCAGATATTGGAGACTTTGTTGGCATTAGGATTTTTCTGGGCAGAGAAGAATACTCCATTCACAGTTTATTTTTCATCAAACAAAATCAATAGGCTACATGTGGAAAGTGTGAAGGGATTTGATACTTTTTACGAAACAGTGGCGCATGTGATGTTTGATGAAAAAGAGGAGACTGAGAAATGTTTTATAGATATGCTGAAATTAGGAGCATTATCAGATGCAAAATTTTTTATTGGTATCCTACATGAACTTAGCGAAAAAGTGATGGGGATGTTAGAGGAGTTAGCTGCAACAGGTACAATAGTGCTCTTGTATGCAATAACAGATGAAGACATGGAAACTTATGTGCGTCGAGGGAATGATAGGCTAAAGGTAATTCCGATTCCAGTCCAAGCAGAATTGGAGGAAGTACTATGAAGAAAGATTCTGTGTTATATCGATTGGTGCATGTATTCTTATTATTGTTAATTGCTCTATGTGGATTTGGAAAAATTTGTGGAATTAATCACTTTGGAATCAAACATTGGTTATTAGCTATGGTGTGCCTTGGTGTCATGATGGGCGTAAATTTTGGTAACTGGAGAAGTAGAATCCTAGTTGCTGTATTGATACTAGTAACTGCTATCGCACTATTAATGTTTGTCGGAGTGGAGCAAGTTGGAGCTTTTTGGGCTAATTATGGTAGTTGGTTGCTAGGGACATCTGAATGGGAAATAGAATGGATAATTGGATATGAGTTGTTTCAGGTGATTATCCTTGTGGTGCTATGTTATTTCTTGCAAATACTATTAGAGAAATATTCGGTGTTGATGACTGTGCTTTCTCTGGGACTATTGGGGAGCATGATAATTGGTATGAGCCGTGGTGTTGAGATAGAACATATTGCAGTGGTAGGGGCAGTTGGATATCTGCTTTTGAACTACTTAGAAAGTACGCAGAGGGGATGGAATAAGAGTGTACAGGGAAGTTTGCAAGCTTATATACTCTGGCTGATGCCATTTATTTTGCTATATGTAGTTCTGCTTTGGCTTGCACCGGTGTATGAAGAACCATATGATTGGGCATTTGTTAAAGAAGCATATAATAATTTGAAAGAGCGATATACCATATGGAGTCAGTCAGTAATGAAAGAGGGACAAGAGGATTTCGAGACAGCCTTGGCAGGTTTTTCGGAAGAAGGCCGATTGGTTGGCAGTTTGTTAGAGAATGACAAAGAATTGATGATCATACAAGGTACGCAGGGGTTGGTAACGAATGTGTATCTAGTGGGAAAGGTATATGATAGCTTTAACGGAATGCAATGGAGTCAGACTGTGTATGAGGAAGTTCCCTATGGGATGGATACTTTGGAGACTTTGTATGCGTTAGAAAGTTATGAGCAAGAACACGTGAGAGATTACGTGTATAGTACGGGCTTATCTGTTCGTTATGAATATTTTCACACAGGATATCTTTTTTCGCCATTGAAAGCTACAGAGATAGAAGAATGTGAGTACCATACAGAGGGTGGCAATCTTGTATTTGATGAAAAAAGGGGATATGGAAGTAGTTATAAGCTTACCTTTTATCAATTAAATCTTGACCATGAGAAGTTTTATAGTATGGTGGATTCCATTTCGCCCCACAAGAATAAGGCAGAACAGTTACTGTTAGAGCAAGGGAAGTTGAAAAACTCATGGACAGATAATGAACAGCTATGGAACCAAGTGGTAGATAAGTACGATATTAGTGAACATGCGTATACGTTAGAAGAGCTTCAAGAATATCGTCAGCATAATCAACAATGGTATGGTAGTGAACTTACTCTGTCGAAGGATGTGGAAATGTTTCTTCAAGAGATTACTGAGGAGACTGACACGACTGTCAGTAAATTACGAGCGATAGAGAAGATGCTGTCGGAAATGGAATATACCAAGAATCCAGGTGTTCTTCCTAATTCTGTTCAGTCATCAGAGGATTTTTTGGATTATTTCTTACTGGAGAGTAAACAGGGATACTGTTCTCATTTTGCTACTGCTTTTGTGTTGTTGGCGAGGGCAGAGGGTATTCCCGCCAGATATGTGGAGGGATTCTGTGTTCCGCTAAATGGCAATAAGAATATGACAGTAACTGGAAATATGGCACATGCATGGCCTGAAGTCTATTTGGAAGGAGTGGGCTGGATTCCTTTTGAACCCACACCGGGATATGCAGAGATTCGTTATACTCCATGGAAGGTAGAGGAGGAACTGCATAATACAGAATATAGCTATGAGGAAGACTGGGAAGAGGAAGAAGTAATAGCAGATGTCTTAGCAAATGAAGAGAAGATACAAGAAACTGAGGAGATGCAGAATGCAAGTCAGGCACTAGTTTGGAAAATAGTGGGATTAATGTTGTTGGCAGGTGCAGCTCTTTTGTACATTGAAATGCTTTGGTTTCGACATCGTTATAAAAAAATGTCATTGGAACAACAATATCTTTTTGAATTAAAAAAGAATTTGTGGTTGTTGGCTCGATTGGGATTAAGGAGAACTCCCGAAGAGACTTTGCAAGAATTTTCTAAGCGTGTAACAGAAAAATTGCAACAGAATTTAATAATGGGAAGCTCTTTGCAATGGATACAGGGTTTTGAGGAATATCTCTATGGGGAGCAAAAGATAACAAAAGAAATGAAAGATATGGTCATTTGTGAGAGTGAGCAACTCCTTTTTGAATTAAAAAATCAAAAGAAAACTTACTATTATTATATTCTTGCTCGAATGGTATTTGTAAGATAAGGAAGTTATAAATCCAAGGATAATTTTGCGTTGTGAGTAGATACTAACATAGTAAAACAAAAAAGGAGGTATCTAGCATGACACAGTTGTCGGAAAAAGAATTAGCAACTATTAAGGACTTATTGGCAGGAGAAGAATTATTGGTTAAGAAGTTTCAGATGCTTGCTGAGCACGCAGAAACATCAGAATTAAAGCAGAAGATGACAGACATTTCCAATAAGCATCAGGGACATTTCAACGAGTTGTATTCAAAATTATCTTAGGAGGAATAGCCATGGCAGGAGTTTATACAGAAAAAGAGATTTTAGGGGATGCTTTATCCGCACAGAAAGCATGTACAGGACAGTTTAACATGTCAGCAAATGAGTGTGTGCATGAAGATGTGCGTAAGACTATGTTACACATTTTAAGTCAGGAACATGACATTCAGCAGGATGTATTTAAAATGATGCATAGCAAGGGATATTATCCTACACCAGCTGCTGATGATCAGAAACTTTCGCAGGTAAAACAACAGTATAGCCAGTGTGTAAAATAAAGTAAGAGCAAGCCGAGGATTGCAGAAATCCTTGGCTTGTTTTTTGATGAAAACAGGCTGGATTTTCTTGATTATTTGCCTAAAACCTAGTACTATTTGTGTTGAGAATGAATCTAGCATTTGTTCTTGATATACCTTGGTTACTAAAGGGAGTGTCAATTTTACTGTCAGAAAATAATAGGAATGATGATAAAAATGAAGATGCAGATGATAATGAAAAGTATAGATACAGTATGTCGCCAAATCGTACGATGGTTAGGAATAATATTGGTTGGTTATTTGTTTTTGCAAGGATTATTTACGATTTGCTGCATTCAGAGAGTGGAGGAAACTACTTTTTTTATGAGTAATAATGTACCACGACAGTTACTAGGAATTATAGTGGTATGTGCTTTTCTTAAAGTGGTAGGAAGGCCTTATATAAAGACATTATTGGATAAGCATGGTGAAAAGATTACATGGGGACTTTTAGGGATACAAGTAATTTTTCTATGCATATGGGTGGCAATGACGCAGTTTTGGGCCAACAGTGATATGGAAAAGATATATCAGTATGCGGGAATGTTGCTTGCAGGTGATTATAGTGGGTGGTTGCCAGGTGGATATCCATATGGCTGTCCACATCAGAATGGATTGTTACTGATGACAGCGGGATTGCTATCAATTTTTTCTACAGATCAATCCTATATAGTGTTCTATGGACTTAATATTCTGTTTTATGCTATTACAATTGTAAGCTTACATTTGGCATTGCGTAAATTGTTTCCTCAGAGGCACGTGTACTGTGCACAGACAATATGCCTGATATGCTATTTGCCTTACGCATTTTTTGTGACGTTTTTATATGGTAACATGATAGGTTTTGGATTTGCAGCTATGGCGCTTGCGTGGGCGATTTATTTTGTGTATGAGCCATCTTTTCCACGAGCAATCGGTGCAGGAATTTGTATGATGTTTGGAATTATATTCAAGCAGAATGAGATGATTATATTTGTGGCCATTTTAGGGATTTTTCTTTTTACATGGATTACGAAACAAAAATATAATCTTAAATGTTTGGGACAAATAGCTATTTTCTTAACCATTGTTTTACTAGGAATCAAGGTGCCTAATTGGATTGTTCAGTCTGTGACGGATATTGAAGTGGGAAAAGGCTATGGTAATGGTGCTTATATTGCTATGGGGTTAATGGAGGAGAATGCTACTCCTGGATGGTATAACGGAATCAATCACGAGTTATTTGAAGCCAATGGTTTTGATACGGAGATGACGGATCAGGCATCTATGGAGATTGTGGCAGAAAGAATAAACACTTTTGTAGATGATCCAGCCTATGCTTGGAGCTTTTTCAACCGTAAGATTGCGTCTGAATGGAATAACCCAACCTTTCAATGCTTTGGCATTCAGAATGCTAGAGCAACATCCCTAGAATTAAATTCTTTGATAAATTCAACCATTAATGATGGTGGAAAATTGAACATTGTACTTATATACCTAATGGATATGGTACAATCTATTACATTATTTGGAGTGTTAATTTACTTAATCCAAATGAAAGATGTGGATTGGGGAAAGCTATTATTTGTAATATGTTTCATAGGAGCATTCGTCTTTTGGATGTTTTGGGAGGCGAAATGTCAGTATGTAGTCCCATTTTATCTATTGCTAATTCCATATAGCATTCTAGGCTACCGTGAAATGATGAAGCTTAAGCTTATTCGTATTAGTGTATCTCGGGATGAAGAAAAGTTGCGTATTGGCATGCGTGGAATGAGTAAATTATATCTAGTGTTAACTATTTTGTTGTTGCTGATTGGAATCATTGCGATGTCTCATAATCAATGGATACTAGATGCGTTCAAAATGAATCACATGACACAGGAATACTATGATTATATACATCAATTTGGTCAAAATATGATGGGCGTTCGGTTTTAGTACAGAATGCTGAGGCAGATGATAGTGGTTATATAAATCACATTAAATAAATGCAGGGAGATATTATAGAAGAAATTTATGAAGGAAAAGATGACACATAAAATTACACAACCACCAAAGAATATACAAAAGAAAAAACTAAGAATGATTGTGGAGAAAAGTGTTAAGGTTGCACTTATGACAGCTGTGTCAATTGTGATTGCGAATAGTCTAGGATTGCTATATCCTGCCACTGCGGGTATTATTACACTTTTGACTATTCAAAATACTAAAAGAGAAACTATCGCAAGTGCTCGAAATAAAGGTTTAGCATTCTTGTGTTCTCTACTATTAGCATTTTGCTTCTTTAGGGTGTTTGGTTTTACCATATTAGCATACATGATTTATCTGCTGGTATTTGTATTGCTCTGTTTGTTTATTGGATGGGGGGATGCTATCTCGGTATCGGCAGTCCTAGTATCGCATTTCCTGTGGGAAGGCAATATGAACGTGGATTTATTGATAAATGAGATTCTAATCTTTGTAATTGGTGTAACATTAGGAGTTATTGTGAACCTAAATCTGACCAAGAAAGGTGAAGAGTTTGAGCGAATAGCAGGGGAAGTAGATGCCCAGATTAAGTATGTGATTCACAGAATGGCAGTGTGGTTACCTAAGGAAAATAAAGTGGAATATGATGCCCATTGTTTTGAAAAATTAGATGAGTTGCTTGAAGAAGCGGAATTGGTTGCTGCTAATAATTTTAACAATACAGTATTTCGCAGCGATATGTATGAGTTGGATTATGTGCAGATGAGAGAAAAACAAGCAGTGGTTCTGCGAGAAATATACAAGAATATTAAGAAGATTGCTTATTTCCCAGTTCAGGCACAACATGTAACAGAGCTGTTGGGGCATATTGAAGCTCAGTATCATAAATACAATACAGCAGAAGAATTGATGACAGAGTTGGAAGGGCTTTTCTCAGAGCTTAGACATACCGAATTACCAAGTAACCGAGAAGAATTTGAAGCCAGAGCGATTTTATTCTATATATTAATGCAGATTCAGGATTTGCTAGAACTTAAGAAGGAATTTGTTCTAACTCATGGCACGAGAGAGACAAAATAAGGATTTGGCCCACAATATATAAGAAAGTATAGAGAAATATTATGTTAGAATTAGCCCCTTTGGAGGGAATTACCACTTATGTGTATCGCAATGCCTATGCCCATCATTTTGGGGACATAGATTGTTATTATACACCATTTCTTTCCTTGCACAAAGAAAAAGAATTTAATCATAAGGAACGTGAAGAGATATCGCCTAAAAATAATGAAGGTCTTTATGTGATTCCGCAGGTGTTAACTAACTCTGCGGAGGATTTTCTAAAGGCTGCTCACAAGCTAAAGGCACTAGGCTATGCTGAGGTAAACATCAATATGGGTTGCCCGTCTGGAACGGTTACCACCAAAGCAAAAGGAGCTGGAATGTTGGGCGATACGGCTAGATTAAAGGGATTTTTAGACGCTGTTTTTGAAAAGACTCCTGTAGATATATCCATTAAAACGCGACTTGGAATGGAGTCAGTAGAAGAGTGGGAACCGCTATTGGAATTGTATAACAATTATCCTCTTACTAAGCTGATTGTGCATGCACGCGTACGTGCAGACTTTTATCAGAATATGCCCTGTTGGGATGCATTTGGATTAGCTATGGAAAAGAGCAAGAACCCTCTTTGCTATAATGGCGATATCTACACTGTGGAGGATTACCAACGACTTAAGGAGACTTTTCCAGATTTGCAAGATGTGATGATGGGAAGGGGAATACTACGGAATCCATTTTTGCCAAGTCAGATACGAGACAAGAGGTATGAGTGTATGGATACACAAGATGCCCATGATGTGCTACGTGCCTTTCATGATGAGATTTATGCAGGTTATCAAGCTATCCAATTTGGTGACCGTAACATTCTTTTCAAGATGAAAGAATTGTGGTTTTATATGCTCAATGCCATACCAGAGGGTGAAGCTTTTGTAAAAAAGATGAAAAAAGTCAATAATTGCGCAGACTATGAAGTTTTAGTACGCCAAATATTCGCAACGAGAACATAGATTAGAAGATAAGGTATATCTGCCTTTTAATGTAAAGGATGGAAAGATGACAAAACTAGAAGAATACTACAACAAATTTAACGAAGAAAAACGATTGAATTCTCGCCATGGGCAGATAGAATTCCGTACATCTATGAAGTACATACATGAGTATCTGCCAAGTGGTAAAAGCAACGAAGAAATAAAAATCTTAGATATCGGTGCTGGAACAGGTCGATACAGTGTAGCCCTTGCGGAGGAAGGCTTTGATGTAACTGCAGTAGAGTTAGTAAAGTATAATCTAGGAATTCTTAAGCAGAAAAATGCCAATGTGCATGCCCTTCTTGGAAATGCACTGAATCTAAAAAAACTTACTGACAATACCTTTGATGTAACCTTGCTTTTTGGGCCAATGTATCACCTTTTCGGTGATGAAGACAAGGCGAAAGCTCTTTCTGAAGCAAAACGTGTTACGAAACCAGGTGGCGTAATTTTAGTGGCATACTGCATGAACGAATATAGTATCATTACCTACGCCATCAAAGAAAAACATATCGCAGAAGTAGTGGAGCAGGGTCGCGTAACCGATGACTTCAAGGTAAAGCCTGACCCTGAGACCCTCTATGATTATGTGCGCATCGAAGATATTAACCGTTTGAATCAAATAGTAGACCTAGAGCGCATCAAAATCATTTCACCAGACGGTCCTGCCAACTACATACGTCCTTTCCTAAACCAGCTTAGTGAGCAAGAATTCGAGTACTTCTGCCAGTATCACATGGCTACCTGCGAGCGCCAAGACCTTATCGGAGCCGGTGCCCACACCCTAGACATCCTGCGCAAGCACTAGTCCCTTTTTATGCCACACTATGGACTTTGCCTTACACTTTCGTGGGGATTATCGAATGTTGGGGGGGATTTTGCCCTAGGGACTGGAGACAGCGACGGAATGCGTAGACAAGAATGCGTTTGAGTAAAATGTGAGAATTTCTTATGCGCGCAATTTTGCTATCCGGTTCGTGTCTCTCCTGTGGCTTGAACATTTTGTGGGACGTGTACGCTCGGGAAATACGTTTTTAAAAGTTCGGAGAGAGAAATATGGAATTTCTAGATGCGCACCTTTGCTTATCCTTATTATTCATGTCTTTCTCAGGTTTTACAAAAATAGTCAGCGTGTTCGTGGAAGAGAAACATGCTTAATTTAATAATGAATTTCGAGAAGTAGAGCCAGCATGTTTCGCTACCACGTACATGCTGGCTATTTTTGTAAAAGCCGTCGAAAGCACATGAAGTGAACGCAAAGGGTGCGCATAAGAAATTCACATATTTCACTCAACGAATTTTAAAAACGTATTAGTCCCGAGCGAACAAGCCCCACAAAATGTCCAACCTCAGGAAGACACGAACAATCACAGTTAGCAAAAGCGCGCATATTAGAAATTTCACATTTTGCTCTCCGCATTCTTGCTACGTGTTCCGTCGCTGCCTCCGGTCCCTAGGGCAAAATCCCTCTCAGCCTATACCAATCGATTCCC
>CAZHEM010000040.1:0-20528 GCA_964531725.1 uncultured Acetatifactor sp. | reverse complement strand
AACGATAAGATGAGCGATTTGATGCAGAATGCAGAAGGTAGAGCCATGATGATGCAGACCATGCAGGCGGCAATGGCGGGTCAGAAGACCATGGCGGATGCTACACAGATGATGGATAATGAAGCTATGGCTGGCTTTATGGGTGGATTTACCATTAAACGTCTTATGTCCATGATGGGAGCAATGGGTGCGAAGCCTTTGACCAAAGAGCAGATGCTAGGATTCAATACAATGCTCAATAAGATTAAAAAGTAATACGGGTTACTGAAGTTCATACACGATTTTTAGAGGAGGTAGTGGTATGGCAAAACAAGTACAATTAGATGAAAAAGGGCATCGTAAATTTGGTATACGGGATAGTCTTGCTTATGCAGCTGGTGATTTTGGCTGTAATATGAGTTTCGCCCTTAAGAGTACTTTGATTATTTTCTGGACCCAGTTTATGGGAATGGATTCCATTTTGTATGCAGGTCTATTGCTATTAGTGCAGGTATGGGATGCAATTAACGATCCGTTAATTGGTTCGATTATTGATGCTGATAGGCGTAAATATAAGAGAAATAAGTTTCTTGCTTATATTTTCCTTGGCTCCATCGGTCTGGTAGTGGCAGGAGCGTTGTGCTTTATTCCTTGGGCTGGAGCACCAGCAATGGCAAAAAATATTCTGTTTGTGGCAGGATATGTATTGTGGGATGCATTTTATACAATTGCTAATGTACCATATGGTTCATTATTATCCTTGATTTCAAGCAATCCGGGCGATCGTGCATCTCTGTCTGCATGGCGTTCTGTAGGAAGCCTGGTGGGTCAGATGGCTACGATGGTTATCTTACCATTTATTATCTATGATTCAGAGGATAACATCATTGGAGAAAGAGTGTTTATTGCAGCCCTAATCATGGGTATTATTGCATTTTTTGCATTTCAGTTCATGATTCGCAATACCGAAATTCGTTGTGATGAGGATGTTCAGTGTAATGAAGAAAAGCCAAAGTTCAATGTATTTAAGGCTATGGCCAACTTCGTAAAAAACCGTCCAGCAGTTGGTGCAACCATCGCGGCAATGGGTATGTTCCTTGGTATGCAGGGAGGTACGGCAGCAGTTACCGTATTATTCCAGTCCTATTTCAATAATGTACAGATCTCGGGTCTGGTACAGATGTTTGCAATGATTCCTATTATTGCATTTACGCCTCTTGCTCGTAAGATGGTATTGAAGTATGGTAAGAAAGAATTGGCAACCTTCGGTGCTATTTGTAGTATCATTGCATGCGTGGCAATGTTAATCCTACCTATTTCCCCAAATGGAACGGGTTTGGTTATTTATGTACTTTGCCAATTGCTTAATAGCTTAGGTACAGGTATCTATAGTACGGTAAGTTGGTCACTGATGGGCGATGCAATTGATTACAATGAGTGGAAACATGGTGTGCGTGAAGAAGGTACGGTATATTCCCTTCATTCCTTCTTCCGTAAGCTAGCTCAGGGCTTTGGTCCTTCCATCGTATTAGTTATCATGGTAGCTTTGGGCTATGTAGAGGCTGATAAGGGACAGCAGGCATACGAAGTTGCTTTGAACATGCGTTACTTGGTAGCTGGTTTATATTTGTTCAGTGCAGTTATGCAGTTTGTTGGCCTTGGTATTGTCTACAATTTGGACAAGAAGACACTTGCTACTATGCAGGAGGAATTAGAAGCACGTAAAGCGGCTTAATGGGTTACATAATAAGATGTAAAAAAAGGAATCCTGTAGTGGGATTCCTTTTTCAGTGTTTAATAGGTGAGAGACTCTAGGAAAAAAAATTGTTTTGTAATATAATGTCTAAAGAGTATGAAAATCAGGGGAATAGCTATGGAGAAAAAATGGCATTGGGCTGATGCGAACGAAATAGAAATATAAGAATCAGATTAAGTGAGGATGAATATGTTATTTAACACCCTTTCATTTGCTGTCTTTATGACAGTTGTATTTTTAGTATATTGGATATTGCCCCATAGATTTCGATGGATTGTTTTATTAGTGGCAAATACCTATTTTTATATTTCTTTTGATGTGAAATATTTGGTTATTCTGTTCTTTACTACAGTGGTGTCTTTTGCTGTGGGAATTGCCATGGAGAATCAGGGTATTCATAAGAAAAAGAAGATTTTACTCAGCGCAGGCATTGTGTCTGTGCTGGTTTTCTTGTTTGTGTTTAAGTACTTGAATTTTGCAATCGGTTCAGTGGAAACGATATTAAAAACATTTGCAATTCCAGTGCAGGAGACTACATTAAAATTGCTGATGCCTGCGGGCATTTCTTTTTACTCTTTTCAGATGGTGGGATATCTTGTGGATGTCTACCGTGGCAAGATAAAGGCGGAGCATCATTTTGGCAAATATGCAATCTTTGTATCCTTTTTTCCAAATATATCATCCGGACCAATTGAGAGAGCGGGACATTTTATTCCCCAGATTGATGCGGAGAAAAAGTTCGATTATGATGGCGTGGTGTATGGTTCGCGCTTGCTCTTGTGGGGAATGTTTAAGAAGGCAGTGTTTGCAGATAAGTTGGCTCAGTATGCGGATATTGTATTTAACAATGTGTATGAATTTTCCGGACTTAGCTTTGTATTGGCGACGTTTTTCTATACCTTCCAGATATACTGTGATTTCTCGGCATATTCAGATATGGCAATTGGTATCGCTAAGATGCTAGGATTTGATTTATCAGTGAACTTTAGAAGTCCTTATTTTGCTACTTCTATTACGGATTTTTGGAGCAGGTGGCATATTTCGTTGTCTACCTGGTTCAGGGACTATGTGTATATTCCATTGGGAGGCAACCGTGTATCCAAGTTCAGAAGAAACCTGAACCTATTGATTACCTTTTTGGTAAGTGGATTGTGGCATGGAGCTAACTGGACCTTTGTGCTTTGGGGAGGCATTCATGGTGTGTGTCAAGTGATTGAAAAGACGGTGAAAGAATTTGGCCATGGGCATACCAACAAGAAAGCACAAGAGGCAATGTCAGGGAAAGGTACATCAGCAAACGAAGCCTCATTAGAAAGTGTGATAGCAAGTGATAATAGCGCATTAAAGCTTGTAAAAAAAGTACTCTCCATGATAGTAACCTTCTGTATCGTAAGCTATGCGTGGATGTTCTTTAGAGCTGCTTCCATTGCAGATGCCCTGTACATGGCACGAAACATGTTCACAGATTTATCCCTTTCCAATGCCTTAATGCAGATGGCAATGGGATATGGAACCGTGCTTAAGATATTTGTTGCAATCGTATTTATCATGGTATTTGATTATGTAAATCAGAAAAAAGATGTCTTAAAATGGATGGGTAAACTACCAGCAGTTATTCGTTGGGGAATCTATGTTGGAGCTGCTATTGTGGTAATTACACTGAATTTACATGGTGGCGTATCACAGCAATTCATTTATTTTAATTTCTAGAGGTGTATATGATTAAATATTTGACAAAAATGGCTGCCTTTGGGGTAGTAGTATTAGGGATTATCCTATCAATCAGTATTGTCATTGACCCATACAATGTGTTTCATTATTCGAACCCTGTGAATAATGGAGTGGAAGCCAACAAAAACTTTATTAAAATGAAATATATCTTAGATAATCAGGAAAAATTTGATTCCCTAATATTTGGATCTTCTAGAGCTGGTTTTGTGGATGTGACACAACTGTCAGATGGGAAATATTACAATATGTGCTCTTCGGAAGCGGTTCCTGCAGAGCATGTGCGACTGATTAAGGAATTGATTGATGAAGGATTTGTTCCCAAGAACGTTCTAGTATTGGTGGATGACATTAGCTGTTTTGTAGATCCAGCAGGGCATGAGGAGATGTTATATCGCGTACCTTATCCAGTAGATGGCATTTTAGATGAAATGAAGTTCTATGGGAAATATTGTGATTTGATTACAAATGTGGAGTCCTTAACGATTATTCGCAATCATGAGGATAATGACCCTGAATATACAAAACGTTTTAGGGAGACTGGTTCAGAGCGTTTAGATGGTGTATCACATTTTGATGGTACCAATCACGAAGGATTCTGGTCTGATTATTATGAACTCCGTTTAAGTGAAAGTATAGCAGAGATTCAGGAACTGGTAGACTTGTGCGAGCAACACAATATTAAACTGAGAATTGTTACCAATCCTTTATATTACAAGACCTATGCCAGAGGTGTAGAGAATGGGTATCTGGATTTTTTAGAGGAATTGTCTAAGGTGACAGAATTTTACAACTTTAGCAGTTTTTCAAATATTACAATCAATGATGGCAATTATTATGAGACTAGCCATTTTACGGCAGAGACAACGAGACTTATGATGGATGTGATATACAATGGTTGGAGTGATGAAGCGCTAGTTGAACAAGGATTTGGTGTAAAGGTTACTGCGGAGAATAGGGAAGAAGTCTTGACTTTATTAAAGACACAAGCTGATGAGTGGTGTGTAGGTGAGTAAGAAGAAAAAACAAGTGAATGTAGATAAAATATGAAAGATTTAATTTCTTGCTTATATATTTGGAATGAAATGTCGATACAATTTCAAATGTACTACTTTCAGAGAAAGTGATAATGCACGGGGGCAGAATCTATGGTAATATCACATAATTTACTGGCGAAGAATTCCAATAGAATGTTGGGAATTACCAATAAGAAGAATGCGAAGGCGACGGAGAAGTTATCCAGTGGCTATCGCATTAATCGTTCTGCAGATGATGCGGCAGGATTGGCTATCTCTGAGAAAATGCGTAGACAGATTCGTGGCTTGACCCAAGCTTCTGCCAATGCCCAGGATGGTATCTCTTTGATTCAGACAGCAGAAGGTGCTATGGAAGAAGTACATGGAATGCTCCAGAGAGCCAACGAATTGGCTGTGAAGGCAGCTACTGGCACACTTTCTGATGATGATCGTGCCATGGTGGATGCAGAATATCAGCAGTTAAAAGATGCGATAGATGGCGTGGCGTCAACTTCGACTTTTAACAATTTGAGACTGTTCCCGGATAATGGAAACAATCCAAATACAGTGGCATCAAGTACGATTTATAAATATAGCATTCAGTACAATCTAGCAAATGGTAATGTAATTCTGGTTGATGAGAACGATAATGCAGATGGTGTGACTACTGTTACCAATGCAAATACTACAAATAGTGTACTAGCACAAAAAATAGCGGATGAATTTGTACCAAATGCAATTAAACAGATATTAGATAAATTCCCATCATTAAAGGCGCTAACTGGTAGCGATGTGATAGAGATGGGATTGGAGATAGAAGCAATTGACGGCGCCAATGGAACATTGGCGTATGCTCAGTATGCGTATTACAACACTGCGGGAAGTCGCCCGGTAAATATGCTGATAAGGGTGGATACTGCTGATTTTACAGACGCAGATGCACAAGGAACTGGTTCCAATGCAGAGGTATTGGAATCTACTTTGGCACATGAATTGATGCATTCTGTCATGCAATATAACTTGACGGATGGAATGAGTGGTAGAGCAGGAGAGACGTATCCAGATTGGTTCGTGGAAGGCACTGCACAGCTGGCAGGCGGCGGTTATACCACTGGCTGGAATGACCAATTAATGTATTATGCGGAGCAGATGAGTGGTGCTAACGATACCTCTCAGGATGCTAATATTAAGACTTTTTTACAGAGTTATACCATTGAGGGTAGACCATATGGACATGGATATCTAGCAAGTGCTTATATTGGCTATTTGGCAAGTGGAAGTTCTGGCATATCCGATACAGCCATTGCAGCTGGAATGGACAAGATATTTGAAGCACTTGGCAACGGAACAAGTTTGAACGATGCTATACAGAATCTTACTGGAAAGTCTTTTGCAGATATTAATAGTTTGTTTACAAGCGGAGACCAGACAATAGTAGACTTTGTACGTGACCTTACATATGCTTCCATTGGTGGTGCTGGCTCTGTAGTAGCTGGCGGCTTGGATAAAGGTGGGACAAGTATTATCGGAACAGGAGCCGGTGAGCAAGCCTTCCGAATTGCTACTTCTTCTAGTGGTGGAACGACACCTACACCAACGCCTACACCTACACCGAACCCACCGACACCTACACCACCTACTTCAGTAAATTCTATTACATTACAGGTTGGTGCTGAAGCAGGACAGATTATTACGGTAAACATGTATAAACTAAGTACAGAAGCATTGGGAATGGGGACTTCTAATGTTGCCACACAGATTGCTGCAGGAAACGCCATTGATGAGGTGAGCGGTGCCATTGAGGCAGTCAGCCGTGTGCGAAGTTATTATGGTGCGATACAGAATCGATTGGAACATACCATTAAGAATCTGGATAATGTGGTAGAGAATACTACTGCTGCAGAATCAGCTATTCGCGATACAGATATGGCAAAAACAATGGTGGAGTATTCGCTGAATAATATTTTACAACAGGCTGGAAAGACCATGTTGACACAGGCTAATCAGCAGCCACAGTATATTTTAGGTTTGTTCCAATAATGAGATATTACCGAATAGCGATTTAATATACATTTGTGATAATCAATACATTTGGAGGAGAAGATGGGCACAATTGTAAAGATGACCTGTAGGGGGTGCAATCAGGCATGGGAAGGTTATACAGGACAGGGCATACAGCATGGACGTTTGGAAAATGTGCTAAAATTGTATCCAGAGGAAGTGCAAGGACGTGTGAGAGAACTGACAACAGGGGAGCGTTTCCCCATATATGATTTTGCAATGCACATTGGAAGTTGTATGAAATGTAAAGCGTTGGTCAGTGTTCCAGTACTTACCTTGAGGGAACAAGGAATCTTTGTGGGACTTTGCCCTGAGTGTGGTGGTGAAGTACAAGCCGATGCCACAGAGATAGAACAGCAGTGTCCTGTGTGTGGCAAGCAAGATTGGGACTTGCAAGACATAGGCAGATGGGATTAAAATACAATAAGGAATAGAATTAGCGAGGCGCAAAGGCTGAAAAAGCTGTATGCGTCTCTTTTATTGAACATAGGAGAAATGTTCGCATGTTAAGTTAAAATGGATGAGTGTGAATAAAAATAGAAATATGAATAAAAGACAAAATAAGAAAAAAAACGAAAATAGAATCAGTGGAATGAAAGAACATAGAACTGGCAATAGAAATGAGACATGGGAGATGATAATTATCATCCTTAGTCTTGCATGGCCTACTATGTTGGAACAGTTGATGCAGACTGCGGTGCAGTATATTGATACCGCAATGGTAGGTTCTCTGGGTACACAGGCTACGGCAGCAGTTGGAGCTACCACCACTATTAACTGGCTGATTAGCGGAACTATATCAGCATTAAGCATTGGATTTCTATCGTATATAGCAAGAGCTTGTGGTGCGGGAGAGACGCAAAAAGCAAAAAAGGTTGCAGCGCAGGCGGCACTTACTGTATTGGTAGTTGGTACGATTTTTACTGTGTTGATATTGTCATTAAGTGGTATGATACCTGTATGGATGCAGGTAACTGAGGAAATAAGACCTTTGGCATCACAGTATTTCTTTATTCTCTATCTTCCAATGTTGCCAAGAACGGCTAGTATTATCTTTGGCACGGTGCTTCGTGCAGCGGGAGATACCAAGACGCCTATGAAGGTAGGTGTGCTTGTGAATATCATTAACGTGGTGCTGAATGTGCTATTAATATTCCCATCACGCGTGGTAGTTGTTAAGTTATTAGGCTTAGAATTTACCATGTACGGTGCAGGCTGGGGCGTACTAGGTGCGGCAGCAGCTAGTGCCGTTGCATTTACTGTGGGAGGTATCTATATTACAATTGTGTTGTGGCGACATCCTATGGTAAGCCCTCGTGGGGAAAAGCTGCGTCCCGATATGCAGATTCTCCGCCCTTGTATGAAGGTGGCTTTGCCGAATATGATGCAGCGTTTTGGTACTTCGCTAGGTTATGTGGCATTCGCTGCCATGATTAACTCTTTGGGCGAGGTTGCCACTGCAGCACATACCATTGCTAATACTGTGGAGTCGCTATTCTATATTCCAGGTTATGGTATGCAGACGGCAGCAGCGACCCTTGCGGGCAATGCTTATGGTGCCAATGATGGCAAGCGCATGAAGAATCTTGCCAAGATGTTCATTCCAATTGAGGTCATTCTGATGATTTTTTCTGGTGCAGCCTTATTTGTAGCAGCGTTGCCTTTGGTAAGCCTTTTCTCGGATAGCCCAGAGGTAATTAACCTTGGTGGCACAGTTCTTCGCATGGTGGCGGTATCGGAACCATTCTATGGTTTTTCCATCATTATTGAAGGTATGATGATGGGCGTTGGCAAGACCAAGCAACCTTTTGTATACAACATCATAGGCATGTGGCTTATCCGCATCGTGGGTACTTTTATCTGCACCCAGATGCTCGGAATGGGCTTAATCTCTGCATGGGCATGTATGATTGCGCATAATATGCTGTTATTTGTATTGTTCTTGATTGTATATGTGAGAGGGAGTTGGAATCCGCTGATGGATAAATAAAACAAAAGGAAGTGAATGCAATATGGACATTCACTTCCTTTTTCTTCGGAATTCAGATGGTGTCATACCTGTCTTAAGCTTGAACTGCGTGGATAGGTAATCTCCATGACAGTACCCACAGGCAAGGGCGATTTCCATAATAGATTTGTCTGTCTGAGTGAGTAGGGCCTGCACATGGCGAATGCGCACGTTGTTCACATAATCGGTGAAGGACATACCTAATTGAGAGGTGAACAATCTAGAGAAGTATGCCTCTGACAGATGAATTTCTTTTGCCATGGCACGTAGGCTTAATTTTTCAGAATAGTGATTCTCAATGTAATATAGCGTATCAATAATGGGTGGTGTCAAAGGAGATTTGAACCTAGTGGCAGTGCTCTCTAATTTGTTTTCATATACAGTAGTAAGCAGGCGGAAAAGCATACCTTGTAGAATGACTTCCTTGTAAGGGGTCTGTTTATGGTATTCTTCTAACATGTCTGCAAATAATTGTTCTATTTTAACCTGCATATCTGGTGTGAAATGGCAGACCTTCTGCTCATATAACTCGTCAAAAATGTTTTTCCCAATCTGGTCGATAAAAGGTTGAATGAATTCGGGGCTATATTTGATAAGATATCCATCGTAAGGGGCGTCGCTTTCGGACAGGGTGCGATGATAGACGAAAGGTGGAGACATAGCTACGTCGCCAGCATGGTAGCAATAACTTACAAGTGGCGTAATTGCCCGTCTATCGCCACTAATTACGAAGCCAATATTATAATGGTCAGTTGCCATTTCAAGGGAAGGCATACTAAAATTCGCAGGGCGTAGATTGCGTTCTACTGTGATGTGTTGTCCTTCTGGAAGTGGTCTTGGCATGATAACTGTCTCCTTTCGTTTTTTGTATTATGTCATAAAATCTAAGTTTATACAAGGAAGTGGACATAATTTCAAATGATTTGCTTTGAATGTTTGCGGTATGATAGGAGCATGCAAAGATAAGTGCAACTAAAAATACTAAATATGGAGAGAGAAAATGAGTAAAGAAATGAGTGTGGAAAGGAATATAGATAAGAATGTAGATAAGAAACAATCTAAGAAATCTGTTACCCTTAGAATTTTATCCTACATAAGACCTCACTGGTATTTGATATTAATATCTACCATTGCAGGTGTAATAAAGCTGACGGTACCTTTGGTGCTGCCACAGGTAGTAAAATATTTTACAGATGAGGTATTGGTGGCAGTAGACTGGACTGCTGGGCAGAAGATGGAGGAAATTATAAAATGGTTATTGATTTTACTATTTTTGTACATCGTCATTTATATACCAGCTACTTATTTTAGAGAAGCAGGAACTATAGAGGTATCCAATCGAATCATGAATACCCTCCGTAAACAGGTGTATAGTTACTTGCAGAAGATGTCTGCGGCTTTTCACCATGAGAACAAATCGGGTAACTTGGTGACTAGAATCAGCAGTGATGTGCAGATGGTACATGAATTTGTATGGGACGTAGCGACTAATGTGTGGATAGATTCTATTTGCTTAATTGTGTATGTATACCTGTTGGGAACCATAAATATTCCATTGACAATTGTAGCATGTACTACGTTGCCACTGTCGGTGCTTATCACCAAGAAAATTCGTGAATATATTAGAGCACAGAGCAAGAAGGTCCAGAACAATATCTCTGAGATATCAGGCTATATGCAGGAAAGAATGGCAGGCTTTGCCACGGTGAAGTTGTTTAATATGGAAGAGTATGAGCGCAACAAATACAATCATTACTCAGAACTAATCTATAAATATACGCAGAAGCGCAATCGTATGTATGCGTCGGGAGAGGCCATCACGGGGTCTATGTCAGAGGTTATCTGTTCCATCATCGTGTGTGTGTCGGCAATCTACATTGTGCAGGGAACTATGTCTGTAGGTGACTTGATTGTCTTTTACTCCTACTTAGGTTACTTCATGACGCCTTTGCGTAGATTTGCGCGAATAACGGTTACCTATTCTAGAAGTATTGCGGGAATTGAGCGTGTATTCGAGATTCTGGATGCACCAGTGGATATTGAGGAAAAAGAAGATGCCATTCCAGTGAAAGACGAGTTGCCGATGGATGTGGACTTCAACCATCTATACTTTAAGTTTGATAAAGACCAAGAGGACTATATCTTATCTGATATTGATATACATATTAAGGAGGGCGAAAACATTGCGCTAGTAGGTTCTAGTGGCTGTGGAAAGACTACCTTGGTGAATTTGCTGACTAGATTCTATGATGCTGATGAAGGTAATATCTGTATTGCGGGCAATGATTTGAGAGATTACAAGCTGGATTCCTTGTATGGCAATATGGGTATGGTATTCCAAGATACGGTGCTATTCTCAGGTACCATTGAAGAGAATATTCGCTATGGTAAAATTGATGCCACCCAGCAAGAAGTGGAAGCAGCGGCAAGAGCAGCAAATGCTTATGAGTTCATTATGAAGACACCACAGGGATTTGACACCATTCTAGGTGAGCGTGGCATCGGCCTCTCTGGTGGTCAGAAGCAACGAATTGCAATTGCTAGAGTGTTTCTTCGTAATCCAAGACTCTTAATCTTAGACGAAGCAACTAGTGCATTAGATTCAGAATCAGAAGAGCTAGTGCAGGATGCATTGGAGCACTTGATGAAGGGTAGAACCTCTATTGTTATCGCACATAGATTATCTACCATTGTAAATGCAGATAAGATTATTGTTATGGATGCGGGTAAGGTAGTAGAAGCTGGTAAGCATGAGGAATTGTTGAAGCAGAACGGAAGATATTCAGAACTGTATCATATGCAGTTTAAGGATGTGTTGAAGGGGTAGACTTGCTATATTTTTCCGTGAAGAGTTTGACAAACACATTCTTATATGATAAAGTTTATCAATAATTAAATCCCATGAGGGAGTAGCAAGCGCTTAGCGTAGCAAGTCAACATACTGACCATTAGGTCTGGCTTGTTTTAAATTGCGAGACTCATGTATAACTGTGAAGCTTATGCATGGAGTCTATACATTTTTAGAGATACACCAAGTATGGTTTTGCGGCTGTACTTGGTTTTTATTTTGTATTTATCTGCTGTATTTAAGACGGAAAGCAAGTGCAGAGAGATAATATTTTACTTCGGAGGAAAAGAAAATGGAATGGAATTTGTTGTTTTTCTTTAATAGTGCACTGCTGGGTGTGGGGCTGGCGATGGATGCTTTTTCAGTATCCTTGGCAAATGGTCTTAATGAGCCACACATGAAAAAGCAGAAAATGTGCGGTGTGGCAGGGGTGTTTGCTATCTTTCAGGCACTGATGCCTATGACTGGTTGGATATGCGTACATACAATCGTGCAGTATTTTCAAGCTTTTGAGAAGTTCATCCCCTGGATTGCATTGTTTTTGCTATTGTACATTGGTGGCAAAATGTTGAAAGACGGCATTCAAAATAAAGAAGAGGAAGAGACAGGGACAACAGTAGGATTTGGGGCATTGATGCTTCAGGGAGTAGCCACTTCCATTGATGCATTATCGGTAGGTTTCACCATTGCAGAATATGGTCTTGTAATGGCATTGGTGTGTGCACTCATCATTGCCGTGGTAACTTTTGTTATCTGCATGGCGGGACTTATTATCGGTAAAAAGTTCGGAACCAAATTCTCTAACAAAGCTACCATTTTTGGTGGGCTTATTCTGATTTTCATTGGTATTGAAATCTTTGTGACTGGTGTGTTTTAATGAAAGATAAGTAAAAACGATTGAAACTAAAGGGGGAGGTGGTATCGGATGGAAGAAAAACGCGTAAGAATCTGTGACATCGCAGAGGAACTGGGTGTGAGTACCGCTACTGTGTCCAATGTATTGCATGGCAAGACTAAGAAGATATCAGAAGCAACTGTGCAACGTGTGCAGGCCATGCTAGAAGAGAAACAATACATTCCAAGCATGGCTGGAATCTTATTGGCTCAGAATACTTCCAGCATTATTGGTGTGGTTGTGAATGATCATGCCAAGTACGAATCTCATGTATTAGAAGATATGTTTATTGCATCTGCTTTGAATAATCTATCCAATGAAATAGAGCAGAGTGGGCATTTTATGATGCTTAAAAAGACTACCCAGACAGATGAAATTATCCGTTTTGCTTCCATGTGGAATATGGATGGCTTGGTACTGATAGGATTCTGCGAACAGGACTATTGTTATCTAAGGAATCATATGAGAATCCCCTTTATAGTTTACGATGGATATTTGGATAAAGCGGAGCGAATCTGCAATATAACCATTGATAATTATGATGGCGGTTATCAGGTTGGAGAATATCTGCGTAAAAATGGTCACAAGAAGGTGTTATGCATTTCGGATAATCAGATGTGCATGGATAAAGAACGTTATGATGGCTTGTGCGCTGGGTATGGAGCTAGCGTAGATTGGATGATTGTGCCCATGCAACTGACGAAACGAAAGCGCTTCTACGAAGAACATCAAGAAAAACTATGTGGATATTCGGCTATCTTTGCGGTATCGGATTATTATGCTGTTGATTTGATGCATTTCCTTATGGAAAAGGGGGTATCTATTCCAGAGGAGATATCAATAGTGGGATTTGATGATACACCTATGTGCAATATGGTATCACCTGCACTTACGTCTGTAAGACAGGATGTTGCTCTTCGTGCAAGGATTGCCATGCAGAAGCTCCAACAATTAAGGGAAGGGCAGGAAATAGAGACAACGATTACCATTCCTGTTACCTTGGTAGAAAGAGGAAGCTCTCAATCTAAAAAATAGTTAAAAGGGACGCAGTATTTGTACAGAACTGACAAATATTGCGTTTTATTTTTGGAACAGGTTACGCGATTAACCTTTGATGAAAAGGGAGGATTGAATTACAATGAGAATGTAAAAACTATAGGGAGGACAAAATAATGAAACAGGAAAAAACGTTTTTACATTCCGTATGTACATTGGCAGTTCCGGTGACATTACAGTCTATGTTACAGGCATCTTTTAGTATTGTGGATCAGATTATGATAGGGCAATTAGGTAGTGTTGGTGTAGCTGGAGTGGGGCTGGCAGGGAAATTTTCTTCCATCTTTTCGGTAGTGGTCTCAGCAGTGGGAGCAGTAGCTGGTATTATGATATCACAGTATGTAGGGCAGCAGAATAATCAAGAAGTGCGAAGAAGTTTTCGGATGAATTTAACAATCGCCTTGATAATTGCAGTGGCATTCACAATGGGGTGTTTTGTATTTTCCCAATCAATTATGGGATTGTACACGCAGGATGCAGAGGTAAGAAATGCGGCCGCAGTTTATCTGACGATTCTAGCAGGAACCTTTATTCCATTAGCAGGTGGTACGTTGCTAGCAACCATGTTTCGTTGCAAAGGAAAAGCTTCTTTACCCTTATATGCCAGCATCGCAGCTGCTATTTGCAACACAGCTTTGAATTATGTGTTGATTTTTGGAAAATATGGTGTACCTGCCTTGGGGACTAGAGGGGCGGCCGTTGCTACTTTGTTATCTCAGTGGCTGAATCTCATCATTATGCTATGTTTGGCTGTAAAGTATAGACAAGAGTGGAATGCAGGTACGCAGCAATTGCAGGAAAAACTTCCTTTTCAGTGGAAACAATATATTGCCATGCTGTTACCTATTTTAGTATGTGAATTATTATGGAGTCTGGGGGAAAATGTGTATGCAGGCATATATGGACATCTAGGCACGGATTCTTGTGCTGCAATGACATTAATTAATCCTATTCAAGGACTAATGATTGGCGCATTGTGTGGTCTGTCCCAGGCTGCAGGAATTATGATAGGGAAACGCTTAGGGAATGAGGAGTATGAAGAGGCGTACTTGGAAGCTAAAAAAATAATGGGGTATGGACTATTGGGAGCACTGATTTTGTCCGTGGTGATAATATTTACTAAAGACTATTATGTAGATATCTATCAGGTAGAGGCGCATGTCAAGCTACTTACAACCCAAATATTAGTAGCCTATGCTATCATTGCACCATTTAAGGTGCAGAATATGATACTTGGTGGAGGGATTATTCGAAGCGGTGGTAAGACCAAGTATGTAATGGTAATTGACATGATTGGTACATGGATATTTGGCGTACCATTGGGATTATTGGCAGCTTTTGGATGGAAGCTTTCCATTCCGTATGTATACTTTATTTTATCATTGGAAGAATGTATTCGTTTTGGAATTGGTCTTGTGGTATTTCGTAGACGTAGGTGGATGCAGACTTTACAGTAAAATAGGCGTAAACAGCCATTTTTAGGCTTTTTTTGGTAGAATTGATTAATATTTAACAAAAAAGTGCACAAAAATTAGCTCCTTTTATTATTGAAAAAGCACAAACACCATATTATAATTGGTGCGAAGTTGAACACAGAAGAGAAAAGGAGAGTGTGCCATGAAGATTTATAATATTAAAAATATTGATGGTTTCTTTAAGGTAATTGATAGTTGTGAAGGCCGAGTTGACTTGGTAACCAGCGAAGGTGATCGCTTGAACTTAAAGTCAAAACTTAGCCAGTTTGTTTCTTTGTCAGCCATGTTGCAGTCGGATGTAGAGATTCCAGAGCTTGAAATCGTGGCATATGAGCCAGCTGATACAGAGAAATTATTTAACTTTTTAATGGGTAATAAGTAAGTTTCTTAATGCGATAGAGACTTACGATATTCTCGTGGCGTCATGCCATATGATTTGTGAAATGCCTTGCTAAAATGTGAATTATCTTGAAAACCACATTGTGAGGCAATCACGCTGATATTTAGGTCAGTGGAGTGTAACAGTTTGCGAGCGTGTTCTAATTTTACTTCTAAGAGAAAATGCATAATCCCCTGACCAAATTCTTCTTTAAATAATTTGCACAGATAAGAACGGCTCATAAAGGAGCGTTTTACAATATCATCAATGGAAGTGATGGTATTATAATTGGAATAAATATATTTAATCGTAGTGTCCAGCATTTGCCCATTTTTAGAAAGGGTAGGTGTGTGGGCGCTTTTTTGTTGCGGAATAAGGTGGCGTAATTGCTGTAAAATTAGTACCAAATAGCCGATAGATAATGCGTGAGAATCATATTCCTCCTTAAGGTGCTGGAAGGCATTTTTGAATTGTGTAGCCTCTTTTTCGCTGAGATGAATGACGCATTGGCCTAGCTTCTGAGTTAAATATTTACTAAGGTAATCTGATAGATAGAATGCTAGGAAACGGGTGGAAAAGTGCATGGTGTAATTTTCATATGCCTGATGTCCGATGTGATAATGCAGGCTATTGGGAGGAATGATAATCAAATCTCTAGGCGATAATTCATATAATTTTCCATTGACCAATAGAGAGCGACTTCCTGTTTCCAAATAAAATATTTCAAAGGAATTATGATGATGTTTCAGCTCATTGGATATGGCATACTCAGGAGAACGATGGTTAATATTTACATAAAAATCTTGTTCTGGAAAATGTTCATTCATAAAACACCTCTATTGTGGATTTTTAGACTATTATACTACAAATATTGGAAGAATAAACAAAATAATTGGCTAAAAATGCACTAAAATTGTTTTAAGAAGATTCTTAAAAGGCAATTATTAATAGTGAAATTGGAAAGGATGTTACAATGTTTATACTAAGTGGAAATACAAGAATTCAATACGAAGCAATTAGTTTACCTGTGCAGAATGCAGTGGAAATGTTGCGTAGAGATATGAAGAAAGTGTTTGTAAGTGATGGCGTACAAGACGAATACCGAAATAATTGCATTATTTTAAAACAATGCGATGATGTAGAAAGCGAATCCTACCTTATTACGATAACAGATGCCCAGATGATTATTGGAGCGGCAGATGATCTGGGTTTTGTCTATGGACTTTTGCACATTAGTGAGAAGTATCTTGGTATTAAACCATTCTGGTTTTGGATGGATCAGCAGATTGCGACGAAAGAATCGGTGCTGATAGATGAAGGCGAGTATACTTCTCCAAAATATGCAGTGAAGTATCGTGGTTGGTTCTTCAATGATGAAGTGTTGATTAATAAATGGAATATAAATGGGGACAAGATGTTGCCATGGAAGATGGCTTTTGAGGCGTTGCTACGTTGTGGTGGTAATATGGCAATTCCCGGAACTGATAAAATTGCGTTATGCAATAGAAGGCTGGCGTCCGATATGGGCTTGTGGATTACCCATCACCATGCGGAGCCTTTGGGAGCAGAGATGTTCGCTAGAGCGTTTCCTGACAAGAATCCTAACTACATGGAACATAAGGAACTGTTCCATCAGTTATGGGAAGAGGCTGTGATTGCTCAAAAGGATATGAAGGTTATTTACAATGTAGGCTTCCGTGGACAGGGGGACTGCCCATTTTGGAGTAGCGATAGTAGCAATCTCTATGATACCAATGAAAAAAGGGGACGCTTAATAAGCGAGATAATTGAATTACAGAAAAATATTGTAAAGAAGTATGTAAAGACCCCTGTTTTTTGTACCAATCTGTATGGTGAAGTGATGGAACTGTATAGCGAAGGATGCGTAGAACTGGGTGACGATATTATCAAGATTTATGCGGACAATGGTTTTGGCAAGATGGTCAGCCGCAGACGTGATAATCATCCGGGGGGAGTGGAGGCTTTGCCCACCAATCCTGCGGATACATCGGGCATTTATTATCATGTGTCCTTTTATGATTTACAGGCGGCGAATCACCTTACTATGCTTCCTAATTCTGTACAATTTGTGAATGATGAGTTGAATCTGGTGAGAGAAAAGAATGCTTGTGAATACTGGATTATCAATTGTTCCAATGTGCGTCCTCACGTGTATTATCTAGATGCAGTTCGTAAGAAATGGTGTGGACGGGAGATTGACGATATAGTACATAGTAAGGAATTTGTGTGGGATTATTTTTCCATAGAATCTATGCAAGAAAATGCCATTGTGGAGCAGATGCTACGGGAAGATGTGGCGTGGTGCTATGAGAATCATTATAGGATTGCCCCAGCCTATGGTAGTAGAGCGTATGAACACGCAGGAGAGCAGTATTATACAGAGAATGTGCGTATGTTTGTCAATCATTTGGTGCGTAATCAAATGGGTACGCTCAAGGGTGTCGTATGGTGTACCGGAGAAAAGGAGTTACGAGAGCAACTTCGTTATTTTGGGGATACCATACGGGCCGTGCAGTCTGAGTTGAACGAGTATCATTCCATTTGTAGTCGCACAGCAGAAGGCTTATGTGGCATAGAAAAACAACGTTTTCAAGGAACTGTACTATTAAATGCAAACATTCATTATTATTGTGCAAAAGGATTCCTTATGTTTGAGCAGGCGTGTTATGATTACCTTGATAAGAAATATAAAGAAGCTTTCTTGGGATTAGGGAAAGCGGCACAGTATTTTGATAAGGCGGATGAACAGTTACATAGCACTGAGTATGGTGTGTGGAAAGGCTTCTATTCCAATGACTGTTTTGCGGATATTAAGCATACCGCATATATGGTGCGCAAATTAATGGGGATTGTGCGTGAATATGGTGACAATGCCAGACATGACAAGTGGTATCGTGAAGCAACTTATGAGAAGGAAGATAGGGAAATATATACCCAGTTAGTGTTAGATAATCACATGGAGGACTGGGAACTGTTTGAGGCAATGCTGAAGAAAGAAACATGTTACAAGGAACAAAGGGCTGACTGAGGAAAATGTGATTAAGGAATTGGGGTAATGAGTAAAATGGGTCGGAGCATGGGAGAAGTGCAATGGCCGAATAACACATATAGGGAGGGTACATGAGAGCAATTATCAATGAAAAAGAATTGACACTAGGAACCTGCTACTATCCAGAACACTGGGATAAGGGATTATGGCGAGAGGACTTGCAACGAATGTTAGCAGTAGGCATTCAGGTGGTGCGTATTGCAGAATTTGCTTGGAGCAAGATAGAGCTTCATGAGGGGGAATTTGATTTTACATTTTTTGATGAATTCCTCGATTTATGCGAAGAAGTGGGAATGAAAGTCATTATGGGAACTCCTACAGCTACTCCACCTGCATGGCTTACCGAAAAGTATCCCGAGGTACTGAATGCCAACAGAGATGGTGTACTATACCGTCATGGTGCTAGAAGACAATACAACTATAGCTCCCCTGTATATCAACGCTTAAGTGCCATCATTGTGGAAAAGATGGCAGAGCATTATGCAAAACGTCCTTGTATCATTGGCTGGCAGATTGATAACGAATTCAACTGCGAGAATAATGAATTTTATTCGGAGAGTGATACTGAGGCATTCCGCGTTTTTTTACAGGAAAAGTATGGGGATTTGGATACTTTAAATAAAGCATGGGGAACTGTATTTTGGAATCAGACCTATACGGATTGGAAGGAAATCTACGTACCTAGACCTACTTATACAGGGACGGTGAATCCACATCAGCATTTGGATTATTATCGTTTCATTTCTCATGCAGTGCGCAAATATGCTAAGTTGCAGAGTGATATTTTGAGAAAATACATAAAGCCAGACGACTTTATTACTACCAATGGTTTATTTACCAATCTAGATAATCACCAGATGAACAAGGAAAGCTTAGACTTTTTTACCTATGATTCTTATCCTAACTTTGCCTATTGTATGGCTGATTACAAAGAGGAAGGATTAAAGGACCGGAAATGGAGTCGCAATCTGACAGAAGTGCGTTCCATTTCTCCTGAGTTTGGTATTATGGAACAGCAGTCAGGTGCAAATGGCTGGAATAGCCGTATGGAAGCGCCTACGCCTAGGCCAGGTCAGTTGACTTTATGGACCATGCAATCCATTGCTCATGGAGCGGATTATGTTAGTTATTTCCGATGGAGAACCTGTACCGTAGGTACGGAAATCTATTGGCATGGCATTTTGGATTATTCTGGACGAGAGAATAGACGTCTTCGAGAAGTGAAATCAGTGTACGAGAGACTTCAGAAGATGCAGGAACTTGCTGGGGCGAAATATGAGGCAAAAGTAGCAGTAATAAAAGACTACGATAATCTCTGGGATGCCCAGTTGGATGTATGGCACGAAAGAGTAGAGAGACAGAGCCAGAAGGAAATCTTTGAGGCGGCACAGTATTCCCACACTCCACTAGATTATGTTTTCTTAAATGACCAGACAAAGGTAGAGGAGTTGCAGCAATATACGGTTTTGTTCTATCCTCATGCTACCATTATGAATGAGGCAAGGGCAGTAGTATTGAAAGAGTATGTGAAAAATGGTGGCACATTGGTAATTGGTTGCCGAAGCGGTTACAAGAACATGAATGGGCATTGTGTAATGGATAAGCTACCAGGCTTGTTAAGTGAGATTACGGGCACAGATATCCCAGAATATTCCTTTATTACTCCAGATGTAGGTACAGTGGGGGTAGACTGGCAGGGACATGTCATGCAAGGGCAGGTGTTCGCAGACTTATTAGAGCCTGTGGGAGAACAAGCTACTGTAGAAGCAAGATATATGGCAGATTACTACAAAGGAAGTGGTGCTCTTATTTGCAATTCTTATGGTCAAGGAAAGGCGTACTATTATGGCACTGCTTTTGATACCGAGTCAGCAACATATTTCCTAGAGAAATTAGGAGTCAGCAACCCTTATGGCAAGGTGGTAGATGTTCCAGAGACTTGCGAGGTAGCCGTGCGTAAAAAGGGAGATACAAGATACCTGTTTGTACTCAACTATGAGAACAAGGAGAATACCATTATCTTCCGCCAACCAGTAGAAAAGCTAAGCACGGGAGAGGTGTTGCAAGGGAATCTGGTATTAAAGCCTTATGAGGTAGTTGTGGCGAAGTACGCTACTTGTTAATGTTTTTTCTGAGAAATAGGAGCATTATCGTCCAGTAATCTCAGCACGATAATCTTTAGGTGTTTTATTAATATATTTTTTAAACAATTTAGTAAAATAGTTCACATCCGGTATGCCGCAGTATTGGGCAATGG
>CAZHEM010000039.1:0-20700 GCA_964531725.1 uncultured Acetatifactor sp. | reverse complement strand
TCAACGGGTTTCAGAAACTAATCTTCCTTATCAGCTTTAAAATTCCTTGTGTCAATATCCATTCTTTAACGAATACTTTTCTCTAAACGATTCATAATCCGCTTTTGCTATTTTATACTGTTCCCCTGCCTGCTCCTCAGCCATGGAATACTCTGATTTCTGCGCCTCGTCCTGCAATGCGTCCGAAATAATCCTTCTTAAATATTCTTTCTGTTCATAATTCGCCATAACCAGCGAATCCCTCACATACATCGGATTATTCCGCAGCAATGCCACTTGAAAATCTACACCTTTTCCCTTTAAATAATGCCACAGAAATGTGATGCAAGTTCTAGTATTTCCTTCTCTAAAGGGATGGATGCTCCATAATGCCAACAAAAAATCAGAAACCACATCTCCCTTTTTCGTAGTCTTCATCCAATCAATATCTGCATATTCTTGTAACAATTTCTCTAATTGCTTCTCAATTTCATGGTAGTCCGCATACTCTGCGGAACCACCGGACAAAACACGCTCACTCTTATACAAATTCTCTTTTCGAAATGTTCCTGCCCATTCATAAATATCCCCAAACAAGTACTTATGAATATTCACTAAGTGTTCCACGTCATAGGTATAGTTAATCCTCGTAGGCTTCACATCTAATCCTAACAACTTCGCAAATACTTTCTGTATTTCAAATTTTTCCAAAAGCTCCTTATCACGAATATTATATTTATTAATAAGAACATCACTGTCTGGATAACAATTCTTCCCACCACTCATATATTACGCTCCCAAATACTCAAATCTGTCAATTCTGACTTCCATCTCTTCCAACGTTATTTTTCCAAAGATATAGGAATCCAGCACCTCCATAAACAATTCATCCGGACCATTGGTAGCACTTAACATAATAGCCATAGCATTTTCCACGCTCTTTCTTCTCGCTTCACATGCTTCCACATAACTTTGGCTAATAAGCATCCCCTTATATTGTAAAATAGTTCTCATCATATTTATAACGTATGCCGGAGGGTTTCTTCTTTCCTGTTCCCAGTCCTTCAAAGTAGAAACCGGTATATCAAACATTTTGGCAAATTTACTCTGACTTAATCCTGTTTGTAAACGCAATTCTCTTACTTCCATGATATTACCTCCACTTAATTCTCTATATATAGTATACGGCATTGCCTACTATTATGCAAGGCATTTCAAGAATTATGCCATTTTGCTATTTTTGTCCAAATAATCATTCTGATTCCTTTATCTCAAATTCCGCCGCAAGATAATATTTAGTAAGATCACCAGGTGCACGGATGTCCAAGATATCTTTTACAATGCGATATTCTCCTGCTGGAAGTTGGCCGTACAGCCATTCCCAATTCACTTGCCATATAGAGGTTTCGTTAGGTGGTGCAATAATTCCTCTCGCATGGAATGCCGCATTGTCAATTATATGTTTGAGACTATACCATACACCATCCTTCTGTACTTGTATGTCATAGTATTCGCCATAGGTGTATTCTGT
Source organism: uncultured Acetatifactor sp. (assembly GCA_964531725.1). Lineage (GTDB taxonomy): Bacteria > Bacillota > Clostridia > Lachnospirales > Lachnospiraceae > Acetatifactor. The sequence goes on along the minus strand of CAZHEM010000039.1, from coordinate 19,190 downwards.
GTTGGTAGTGTTGACTATCTCCACATCACCTTCGGTGGATTTATACTTCTCCATCAACATAGAGACACCTTCTAGATTATTGACTTCCTCAGTAAAAGCATCGCCTACTTCTAATTCTGATACCTTCGGAGTAGCTAGAGCTATCTCCCCATTTTCCCAATCATTATCAGTAGCGAAAATATAATATGCATTACCATAGAAACCTCTGGTCTCAATATCCTCTTCATCCCACTCCGCATAAACTTCATAAATACGCCGTGGTTCCAATTCTATTGCAAAAGGATCTTCGTAGGTCTCTTCACCATACATCACATCTGGTTCTTCTTTCCCTAATTCCAGAAGATCATATATTCTCACGGTTATGCGGTCAGGTGTCACTTCCCAATTCATGGTGTATAAGGTCTTATCTAACTTGTTATATTTTCTAACGCCAAGCCATTCCTGACCTTTGACTGCCACGGTGGGCCCCATTCCGCAGGCTTCTACACCTACCATCTGTCCATCTTCTTCCATCCTATTCCAACTGTAAGTTCCCGCTGTTACGGAGAAATAATCTATGTTGCTTGATAAGGAATCATGAAGCAGCATGGTTGGTGGAGAGGTTAATACTCCCATCGCCTCATTTGTGGCATTGTCTAGTTCATCTCTTCCGATAACGTCATCCTGCACCACATTTTCACCAACAGTTTCTCCAGCCGAGTTTTGTGTCACACCATCACCAATCGCTTCCCCAATCAGTTCCTGTGCGCCCGCCTGCTGTGTTTCGCCACCAGTCTGTACTGCTAATTCCCCTTCCTTAGGGTCTGTCATAAAACAAACCATCAATACCACGCATAATAGCACACTCACTATCATCACCCAAAAAGCAGGCTTTTTATAATTCACCACATTCTTGATTCTATGCTTCACTCCCACCTCTCCGAATGCCAATGGGCAAGCGGTAATCTGTGAATGACCTACGCTACAATTCAACAAAGTCTCAGAATAAAGCTTTTTATTCACATTCTTTTCACGAATTACTTTTTCATCACAGGCGAGTTCAATATCTCTGCAAAGTAGCACATATGCCACCCATATTAAAGGATTGAACCAGTACACAGCAAGCACAAAAAAGCCTAGTGGTTTTAACAAATGGTCTCCTCTCTTAATATGAGCTTCTTCATGAGCAATCACACATTCCAACTCATCCTCATATAGGTGAAAAGGCACATAAATACGAGTACGAATAACGCCTAACACAAACGGTGAATGCACTCGCTCACTCTGAAAAATATTCCTACGAAGCAATATCGCTTCTCTCACACGATAACGAACACGCAAATAGCTAATAACTGCATAAATCATCAATCCGCACATGCCTACAAGCCACAATACTGATGCCACATAGGTCAATATTTGCAATGGGTTCACGCTATCCCCCACATTAGGAGTTAAGTTCTCTTCTACATATACATTCACTGCGTCATTCATCACTGGCACGCCAGTCTCCACTTGTGGTTCGGGCGAATACAGAAGTTCCTGTGTCACTACTTCAGTGGTAGGAATCAGACTCCACGCGCTCTCAATAGAAAATGGACACAACAGACGAATCCCCACCATGCACCATAGCAGACATCGGATATACTTAGGTGCTCTCCTTAATATCAGTCTTAAAATCATTACCGCCACAATCATCCAACTGGCCGTTATACTCATATTTAGAAATTTCAGAAAAATATCTACCATAATAACTTCTCCTCTTCCTCGGCATCTTCTCATCCCAAGTTATACTACATGCCTTTCACAAGTACTACTCCTCACACGCATCAATCATGGCACGAATTTCCTGTAATTCCTTTGTTGATAACTTCTTATTCTTAGTAAAAGCCGCTAAGAAAGATGGTATAGAACCTTCGAAGGTCTTTTCCACCAGCTCATCAATCTCAGCTGCCTGTACCTCACTCTTGGATACTAGACTCGTGACTACTGCATTCTCACTCTTAATCACGCCACGTTCAGATAAACGCTTAATTACAGTGTAGGTAGTCGCCTTCTTCCAGCCAAGCTGCTCCTCACATAGCTTCACAAGTTCAGTACTCTTCACTGGTTCATGCTCCCACAAAATTAGACAAAAACGATATTCACTTTCAAATACTTTTGGTGTTGCCATATTCTCACTCCTTTTAGGTCTAATTAATTCGACTTCTTTGTTTTAGTCTAATTCATTAGACCTTTCTTGTCAAGCATTTTCCTTTACACTTCTCTGATTTACAAGACCTCGCGCCACGCCAAAATTTTGCACATAAAAAAGTCCTGACAGCTTCATGAGTTACCTCAAAAAACTATCAGGACACTTCTGTTCGTCTCTTACCTTATTCGTAAAGCCACGCTACCAGCCCACTTTGCCCATATCGCGCATCGCCTAGCGACTAGCCAAAGCCTGTGCAATATCCTTCTGCATATCAAGTACTGCTGTACGAGATGCATCTGCATAACCTTCGGAACCAAACTTGGCATACTGTTCTTGCTGATATGCTGCAATGATTCCACGAGATGAGTTGATGATTGCACCAAGACCATCTTCGTTAAAGAAGTGTACAAGGTCAGCACCCTTTCCACCCTGTGCACCATAACCAGGTACCAAGATGTATGACTTAGGCATTACTTTACGAAGAACCTTACCCATCTCTGGATAAGTAGCTCCAACAACGGCTCCAATGTAGCTGTAGCTATCGCCCATATGCTCCTCGCCCCATTTAGCAACCTGCTCACCAACAATTTCATATAATGGCTTGCCATTCACTAACTGATCCTGGAATTCACCACTACTTGGGTTAGAGGTCTTAACAAGGATGAACATACCCTTATTTTCTTCCTTGCATACTTTCGTAAAAGGATTCACTCCGTCAGAACCAAGATATGGATTCACAGTAACGAAATCCTCATCAAATCCGTAGTAAGACTTGCTTCCTACCTGAACCTTGCCAAGATGTCCAACTGCATATGCTTCTGAAGTAGAACCGATATCACCACGTTTGATATCACCGATTACTACTAAATCTTTCTCTTTACAATAATCTACTGTCTTCTTGAATGCAATCATTCCAGGAATGCCGAACTGCTCATACATAGCAATCTGTGGCTTTACTGCCGGAACCAAATCATAAATCGCGTCTACGATTCCTTTATTATACTGCCAGATAGCTTCTGCAGCACCTTCCAAGGTCTCACCGTACTCTGCGAAAGCAGCCTTGGTAATATGCTCAGGAATGAACTTCATCATTGGGTCCAAACCAACTACGATAGGTGCATTTGTCTGCTGAATCTTTTTCACTAACTTGTTAATCATCTTAACCTCCATCTCGCCACGAACCTCTGTGCAAAAATTATTTCGCTTATATTCCTTGTCGTGGTCTTCCTTATCCATAATAGTACGAACTTTTATTTTCAATCATTGTAACCTAATAGCGTTAATTGGTCAACGCAAGTTTCACAATCTATTTGCATTCTATATCAGATTAAATATGTATCTCTTGAATTTTATTTTTCCATGCGGGAAATACTAAAACAAGCCCACGTTTTTAGTATTATTAAATTTCTGCCACTATTTTCATGTTCTTTTATTGCATTCCTAAAGTTCTATTTTCATAAAACTAAATTTCATTAAAATGTAGTTTAGGAAATCTAATTTCCCACAAATACAAGAAGGAGGTATCCCATGGAAGTAGGCGAAATGCTACGCAAGTTGCGTCATGAAAATGGCATTTATCAAAAAGAGTTAGCAAAATACTTAAATGTTTCCAATGGAACGATCTCCAATTATGAAAAGGGGACACATTCCCCAGACTTAGATACACTACAGAAATTCGCTGAATACTTTGGTGTTAGCACGGATTATCTCCTTGGTCGCACCGAATTTTGTGATAATCTAGATATATTAAATGATTCTTTTAGTACTGACTATACCGTATCTCAGTTCATGAATACAGTCCTTGAGTTACCACCCAAGGACCGTGAATCAATTTCCGATTATGTTAATCTATTAAAATTACGTCAGAAAAGTCGCAAAGGCTAACTTTTATCTGGTTGCTAAGAATTCCTGTTCACGCTTGGCTTGCTCATCGTCAGGATAGAGCTTCAGATAATTGTCCAAAAGCACTGCGGCTTTTTTATATTCTCCAAGATATTCATACGCTACTACTTCGTTAAAGGACAACACTTGCATCATATTGTTGCCTTCTACCTGCATTCCAGCCTGAAATGCCTCCAATGCTTTCTGATATTCCTGTTTTGCCATCTCACATAATCCCAATTGATTATATACCATAGCATTGTTAGGGTCCTTGGCAATATAACTATTATATACACTAGACGCATAGTTGTAATCACCAGTTGCTTCATATGCCTTGCCCAAATAAATATAACTCTCTGCATTGCCATTCTCTCTGGCCTCTTCCAAAGCAAGGTAAGCCTGCTGATACTCGCCCAGATAATAGTATATTCTGCCCTTATCAAAGGCTTTCATTTGTTCGCCACCAGCCACCAATGCATCTTGTAAATAGGTCTGACCTACTTCTTTATATCCATGGGTACGTAGCACTTCATAAATCTCTATTATACGATCATAGTTCTTGGCATCCATTGTAATCACTTGTTCAAAATCTGTCTTAGCCCCCTCAAAGTCATTACTCGCCAATCTAACACTGCCACGCAAAAAATAAGCATCCTTTTCCTGTGGACGCAATGCCAAAATTGCGTCGTATGCTTTCGCTGCTTCTGCATGTTGTCCATTCTTGGTATACGCTGCTGCCAGATAATAATTCAAGTCAAAATCCACATCCTGCACCAAACCATTGCTCCCCGCAAGAGCCTCTTGGAAACATGCAATTGCCTGTTCATAATCCGTCAAGCGCATATAAGCAATACCCTTACCACGAGCTATCAATCTGGCATTCTCGTTAGCTACGGTAGCTTCCTCAAAGGTAGCTAAAGCTCCCTCATAATCTAAATTTTCTATCATCTGCATAGCATTTTGAGTCTTCTCATTACTGCTACCGCAACCTGTCATAAGTCCCATGATTGCCACACATATTACCAGCAATACTTTTCTTCTGTTCATTCTACAACCCCAATTTTCTATATATTTTCTTTCTCTTTATTTCTATTCTTCTCAACCGATTCTTAATTCACGCTTTCTTCTAGCACGACTATCTTTTTATACTATTCTTAAGTCTTTCCACAGTTCCATTATCAAAATAAGTCCTTATTTATACTATCATAACCACCCATTAACCTCAATAGTTCTTTGGTTGGATTTTCACTCTTTGCAAGGTTCTTCTTTTTCGTTATAATAATGTCATCATGATTAACGGAGCGAAACGATGCAACGTATTAACGAAGACATTAAACAACAAAATTTCAAACAAATATACTTACTTTACGGCGAAGAACGCTATCTGCGTCGCCAATATATGAACCGTTTAAAAACTGCCATGTGCAATGCTGATGACTCAATGAACAATCATTATTATGAGGGCAAGGATTTCTCTGTAGGCGAGATTATTGACTTGGCAGAGACACTTCCTTTTTTGGCAGAGCGACGCGTTATTTTCATTAGCAATAGTGGCTTATTCAAATCTGGTGGTGAGCAAATGGCTGAGTACTTATCAGCCCCCAACGAAACCACCTATTTCGTCTTTACCGAAAGTGAAGTAGACAAGCGTAGTAAGCTATTCAAAACCGTACAGTCCCAAGGCTGTGCAGTAGAGTTTGCGGTCCAGAACGAGCAGACGCTTATGCGTTGGATTGCCGGTCTACTAAAAAACGAGGGCAAACGTATTACAGAGAGCACTGTGCAATTACTACTTACCAAAACAGGTACGGATATGGAAAATATCCAGATGGAATTAGAAAAGCTTATCTCTTATTGCATGGACCGTGATGTGATTACCAATGAAGATGTAGAGGCAATATGCACCACTCGCATCAGCAACCATATTTTTGATATGATTAATGCCATTGCTGACAAGCAGACGAAAACTGCATTGGAATTGTATTACGATTTACTGGCACTAAAAGAGCCTCCTATGCGAATTTTGTTTTTGATTGCGAGACAATGTAATATTTTATTGCAGGTAAAAGAGATGAAAAACAAAGGATACGACAATAAAGCCATTGCCTCAGCAGTAGGCGTACCACCTTTTGTAGCTGGAAAGTATGTAACTCAGGCGGGACGCTTCAAATCTGCACAACTGAAAGAAGCTGTAAAACAATGCGTCGAGGCAGAAGAAGCTGTGAAAACAGGACGCATGAATGACATGATGAGTGTAGAGTTACTGATTGTATCCGTGTTATAGCTGACCAAATATTCAAAACCATAGAACTAGAAGGAACAAATACATGCACAAAATATTTTACGAAGATATTCATATTACAGAATTTGATGCCATTGTTACAGACTGTATTCATGACGAACAGGCTAAATGCTATCAAATCATTTTAGACCGAACAGCTTTTTTTCCAGAAGAAGGGGGACAAGTAGCAGATAAAGGAAGTCTCAATGGGCAACCTGTTCTGGATGTTCGTATCAAAGAAGACATTATCTATCATGTGGTTGCAGAAGCCATTCCTGTAGGCAGCTCCGTGCACGGAAGTGTGGATTGGGCTCAACGATTTGATTTCATGCAACAACATTCTGGCGAACATATGATATCGGGACTGGTGCATAAACATTTCGGATATGACAATGTAGGATTCCATCTAGGATTGCAGGAAGTGACACTAGACTTTAACGGGGAATTGAATTTGGAACAGTTGCGCATGATAGAAGCAGAAGCCAACGCCGCTGTTTGGCACAATCTACCGATTATTATCACCTATCCAAATAGCGAAGAGTTAGCCAATCTTTCTTATCGAAGCAAGCTAGACCTTACGGAGAATGTGCGTATTGTAGAGATACCAGATATCGATACTTGCGCTTGTTGTGCCCCTCACTGTGATACCACAGGTCAGATCGGTATCATTAAAGTTACCAACGTACAGAATCATCGTGGTGGTGTCCGCGTAAACATTCTGTGTGGTGGACGTGCCGTAGCCGATTATAGTGAAAAACAGGATAGTGTCAGCAATATTTCCGTGCAACTATCCGCCAAACAAACTGCCGTATCAGAAGCGGTTTGTCGCATGAAAGAAGAAAATTTGCGTCTGAAAGAATTGGGCAACAACTTACAAGCCCAGCTTTTGGAATTAAAGGTACAAAGTCTTCCACAGCCTAGCGAAAGCAACCATGCTATTCTTTTTATGGAAACCTTAAACGAAATTGCTATTCGCAACACCATCAACGAACTTACCGAGCGTTACTCTGGCTACTGCGCTGCCTTTGCTGGTCCCAATGAAGCAGGGTATCGTTTCATTATCGGCAGTCAAAACAAGGATTGTCGTGAACTAGCAGCACTGCTTCGCCAAACCTTTGATGCCAAAGGTGGTGGTACTGCACCTATGATTCAGGGTACTGTGCATGCTAATACAGCTGATTTGATCAACTTTATCGAAACATTGTAAACGGAATACTAATTCCATAATCATTCTTTTTCTTACGATAGATACCCAAAAACGGAGTTACTACCATATTATTGGCGCAACTCCGTTTTCTTGAAATTAAATATTTTTAAATTGTTCTACTTCTTCATTAAGCAATTTTGCTATTTCACTATTATTATCTGCTTGTTCTTGAATTCCACAGATTCCCGCTACTAAATCACTTGTATTTTCTGCTGCCGTGGTAACTCCTTCCGCACTTTCATTGACCGCTACTGCAATATCGGCAATTCCTGTAGATAACGCACTCATGATATTCTCTAACTCCGCAGTCTCATCATGAAAATGTTGTAATACGTTGTTAATTTCATCCGCATCATCACGATACTGAGTTGCAACACCTACAAATTTATCATAGTCAAGCAATATTGTTTCATTTACAAAGCCAAGCATCTCGTCGGCACTTTTCGACAATTCTGCTACTGCTTGTGTTACCAAACCACTTATCTGTTGAATATGATTAGCTGTTTCTTTACTATTATCTGCCAACACTCTGATTTCATCTGCAACTACAGAGAATCCTTTTCCTGCTTCCCCTGCTCTTGCAGCTTCAATGGAGGCATTTAGTGCCAATAAATTTGTTTGGCTTGAAATATTCAAAATTTCACCTGTCAAACTATTTATTTTATCCACCTTTTTACTATTTTCTATTGCATCTTCTAAGCTACTACGAATCTGTGTTATTGTCTCAACAGTGATCTGTTTACTCTTTTCAGTCTCTTCCTTTATTTCAATCGCTTTTCTCTGCACATCGACTATGTAATCAGCACTCTCTTTTGCCCGACTGTTCATTTCTATTGAGCTCTTTGATGCTCCTTGCACGCCTTCATTCATCTCACTTAAAGTAGCTGACACTTCTTCCATACTACGAATCTGTGTTATTGTCTCAACAGTGATCTGTTTACTCTTTTCAGTCTCTTCCTTTATTTCAATCGCTTTTCTCTGCACATCGACTATGTAATCAGCACTCTCTTTTGCCCGACTGTTCATTTCTATTGAGCTCTTTGATGCTCCTTGCACGCCTTCATTCATCTCACTTAAAGTAGCTGACACTTCTTCCATACTTGCAGACAATTCTTCCATTGTGGCAGAGATTTCAGTGGCATTATCATTAGAGGTTCTGATTCCTTCCGTAATAGCCATTACAGAGGTATTCATATTTACCGTTTCCCCTTTTATGGTTCGCATGATTTTTTGTAAATCTTCAAGAAGCTTGTTTACACCGGCAATCAGTTCACCAATTTCATCACTTGATTTCACTTTGATTCGTTCTGTCAAGTCACCTTGTCCCACTTCCAGTTTATCTATAATCCTTTTCAACTCTACTTGAGCATTTTTTGCTGGTACAGTAATGTACTTATATGTAATAAACAGATTTGATGCTATAAAACACAGGAAAATGACAAAAGAAATCAATGACATGCGCTCCGCTTCTTCAATACCTGCAATTCTATCATCAATTACAATATCAATAACCATTCCCAATGTATCATTAAAGGCAACCGTCGATTCTCCTAATGCGCCATATAACGTTTCCGTTTTGTTTCCATATCCATAAACAACATTCATCTTTTTTGCATTTACTGCACCGCACATTTCAAGTAAAATCGAGGTCATTTGGTTAATATCCGCTTTATAAACTTCCCAGGCGCTTTGTATTTTTTCGCTTCCTGATTCTTGTGCATATGCATCCATTTCTGCTAAAACTGTGGTTATCTCATCACAAGTCTCCTCACAGTTAACAACAATTTCTTGTAGTTTCTTATCTTCCGTAACTAAGAAAAACTGATTCAAAAAAAGTTTTGAACGCTGTACCTGTTCCGTTAATTGCGTATTCTTCTCTTCCATTTCCACAAAAACATCCGCAATCGTGGTAAATGCTTTTCGGGTTCGATTCGTAGTAATACTTGAGCAGATATTGTTGAACAAAAATACAATAAATAATACAACCATCATCGCCATGACTTTAGTTCCAATATGTTTCTTCATCTAAATAAGCCTCCATTTTCATTCTTCAAGATTATTTTCTTTATTCAAAATTAAACCTTCCCGCCAACTGTACAATTTTTTGTTCGTTTACCGGCTTTGAATAATAATATCCTTGCAAATAATCACACCCCAGCTTATGCAAAGTAAATTCCTGTTCTTCATTTTCAATACCTTCTGCAACCAACCGTCTTCGAACATCATGGAACATAGAAATTAAATTCTTCAGAACCACATAACTATCCTCATCTCGAAACGCCCCCCACACAATACTCTTATCTAATTTCACTATATCAATAGGATATTCCAATACACGAACTAAATTCGAATATCCCGTCCCATAATCATCCAATGACAAAGAGAATCCCATCTCCCTTACATTCTTAATCCGTTCTTTTATTCCTTCATCATTCAAATTATCAGCAGTTTCTGTTATTTCTAAGTTCACTCTCTTCGCATCTAGACGATATTTTTCTAAATAATACTTTAGTCTCTCCGGAAACTTTTCATCCAAAAACTGCTTCATCGACAAATTCAACTCAATATATTCCATGCCAAGTTTTTCAATTTCGCATTCCTTAATAAATCGAAATACACTATCTATTACAAATTCTCCTATTTCAAAAATAGTACCATTTCTTTCAGCAATAGGAATAAACTCTTCAGGAGATACCCATCCTAACACCCTGTCTTCCAACCGAATTAAAGCTTCTGCAGATATCATTTTCTTGCTTTTGGCACATATTATTGGTTGATAATACATTTCAAACTTATTCTCAGTAATCGCCCTTTCAATCGCCTCTTCCACATCATAATATCGTTGCAGTTGTTCTGCCCCCATTTTTTGTCCATCCACAAACTCCAACATTTCATCCGAATGCGAACTCATCATATCGAATGACTCAAAATATTTTCTAAAATTACTCTTAAACAAGTTACAATTCTTCAAATCCATTCCTATGATGAGAAGTTTTAGATAAATAGTATCAGCACAGGTATTAAACGGCTCTCTCAAACGTTCTTTCATTCTCTTTATAAATTCAGTTTCAGAAAAAGAATCCTTGCTTGTCGTAATTAGCGCAAAGCGCCCATTTCCCAAATAATAAATTGATGAAATCCCCGTACAGTTTCTAAGGCAACATGCCATTTCTTTTATGATTGTCTTTGCAGAATTTTCTTTGTCATTTTCCTGCAAGGCTTCATATTTCTTGATTTTTATTAAATACACACTTTCATTGATATCCTTATGAATTTCCCATTTGACATATTGTTCAAAAGCTTCTTGGTTAAACAAATCCGTCGTCTTATCTTTATGAAATTCAATTACAATATATCCCATCATTAAAACCAATACATTACTTACCAAAGTTGTGTATAACATTTGTTCATCTCTTGTGATAACCAAATGCGTAATTTCTATTGCAGAAAAAATAGAAATCAAAAAAATGCTCTGTCCAAATATTCTCGGTAGCATTTTTCTCTTATTGTATGTATGCGAAATTCCAATCATTTCATATATTGCACGAATTGCCACGGTCCCCCAAAATACTTTCCCTTTATATACAATTCCATCCTCTACATAAAAAACCAACTTCGTCCAAGGAGATGTCACTATCAAAATGTCCACTCCTATCGTTGTTACCAACAACAAAGCTTTTCCACACAAGGAAAATATCATGTTTCGATTTGATAATGTCAGTAAAAAAAACATATAAAACAAATGAATGCCATTTACAAAAATGTAATATAAGCATCGTTCCACACTTTTAATCTGATCCCCATATACAGCACTTCCCTCTGTCATACATATATCAAACAAGCGAAGTTCATATAACGCCACCGTCATCCACAATATTCTCACAAACCAACGTTTGTATGGTGATTCATTTTTCCCACCCACATAATAGAACCATACACACAAAAGAACTATACTCAACAATAACAAGGTGTATCCAACCTTTATAGACACCATATACATTTGTCTCCTACGTCATAATGTTCTCTTCATTTTCTAGGAAACTCTTTTTGCGAAATCAGTTTCCGGTTAACAGGCACAAGTGACTATTATATACATTTTCCTTTTTTTTGCAAGTATTTTTTTTCGTACAATCATTCATACAATTATTTACTTCCTGAAAAATTGCATTTTTTTATATATTTCGTTTTTCAACTTGCCTCCTTATTAACTTGAAAATAAAATAACGGAACTATATCTATCTAGTATAGCTCCGTTTCTATTAAAGTCTATTTAATGTACTTATATCTGTACTGTAATTCTATTTTTCACACTACATTGGCCAAACATATGATTATGCTCCTTTACCATCTGCGTTACTTTTTTCACTTTATTTTCTTGTGCTAATTTTCCTGTTTTTTGCTTTTCTGTAGTTGTTTGTATCTGACTATCTTGGCTTGAAGTCAATACAGCTACACTATTTCCGTTCTCATCCAAACGAATGTAATAATTCTCTCCTTCTAGCAACATCTTGGCTCGAAGTTCTTCTGGAATCACAATAGACATTTTTCCAGTCCCTATATTTTGAGTTATGATTGAACACTCGCTTCCATTTGTCAGATTTGTCAAATTGGAGCATAAATTTCCCATCCCGTATAAATTCTCATAAGATTGTCCTAACATATATTTTCCCAAAATATTTGAAAAATTCAGTCCATTATATGCATTTCCCAACAGATAAGGTTGGTAATATCCATTCAAATAATAATCAGATACTAGACTTGTCAATCCAATATTCATTGCCATCCCTCCTGTTATTTTTCAGCATCACCGTCAACCTAAACACATTATCAAGCACCATCCAATCCACGGCTCCTTGGTACTTCTCTGCAATATTCTTAACATTCGCCAATCCTATTCCATGTGATTTAATATCCTTTTTGCTTGTTGCTGGGAATTCGGAATGTTTTGTGCGAATTATTTTCCCATCAAAACTATTCTCTATTTCTACAAAAAACATCGTTCCTCTTTGAAAAGAGGTAAGTCGGATAAAGAGAGGCACTTCCCCTTCTGCCTTTTTCCATTTTTCACAAGCTTCTATTGCATTATCCAATGCATTTCCCAAAATTACACCTAAATCATAGCTATGTATTCTTAATTGTTCTGGGAAAATTAGTCCATCAACGTTTAATTGCAAGTCTGGTATCCTAGCCTTTATTTCATGATATTTGATACTCAACAAGGTATCCACCACACTATTTCCAGTCTTGAATTGCCACTCCAACTGCTCCATCTTCTGGTTTAATTCACTTAGATACTCTTGTAATTCTACGTTTTCATTGTCTTGATTTTTAAAGACTAGATGCATAATAATCGAAAGGGAATTTTTCATATCATGCTTCATACTCCGCACTCCCGAATATACGCGTTCCACTTCTTTTATCTGCACCTGCATATTATCCATCTGCTTTTCCAAAATAATTCGATTATTCCGTTCGCGGTTTAAAATTATCATATCTTGAAACAACTGCACCGCATAAAAAATTGACATAAGCGATAGCAACATAATTCCAGGTACTAATATAATCAGAAGAGGGTGGGTATCGTACAGTAATCTAGCTCCCTCATCCTCTACAGTAATCATCAACATCCTCAGTAATATGCACAAAAGCAATCCCACCAAACTGGGAATCATTATAAATTGCAATTCTTTCTTTTGAATCGGATATTCTTTTTCCTTATAGGCAACCACTATTTTTCTAAGTGCTAGATAGCACAGCACAAGCGATATAGCAAACATTACTATTTGCAATATCATAAGTGTTATCTCTACTGTCAACATAAACTTCTCTACGGTATCCCAATATCCCTGTTCATACAACTGCAACCAAAAATGTGTCCAGTACTGTCCCGTTGCCAGAATGGTATAAGCAATCAAAAAACAGATGTCCTTCACTGCCATAAACGTAATAATCAAAAATACCGTAATGTTTCTTACTGCTTTATAAAAGCTAATTGTTACCATACTAATGATTAGTAACAATAATAATTTCTTCCCCCAAATTCTAATATTTCCATAGTCAGAGGGCAAAATGTCATCTATTGCAAGTGTCAATCCACCATAAATCACTATCAAGCACAGCTTGTTTATTTTTCCTTGCGAAAATCTACTTTCCAAAAAGCTCCCCAGAAAAAATTGCAGCAAATACCCTTCCACCAAAAGTACTATCACTGTTAAGCTATTGTTTATTGCATTACTCAAAAATAGCCCCTCCATCTCGCAAATATCTCATATATACTTTCACAAATTCTCCATATTTTTCTTTTGATAATATAACCCCTTCTCCATTACGTAATAAAATTCTATCCTTGAAATACTCTGCAACAAATGCCATATTTACCAGATAACCTCTATGACAACGGTAGAAATTTTTATTTAATTGTGTTTCCAGTTCATTCATAGAAGCATATATCTCTATTATTTCCTTAACCGTATGAATTTCCACTTTTTTCCCACGGCTTTCAATGTAGATAACGTCATTTTCTTTTAATGTAAGGTTTCTATTTCTAGTTTTTATGAATATCTGCTCCGCATTTTGTTTTTTTCTTTTGTACACTTCTGCCAGAGCTTTTTCAAAAACATCCGCAAATTTTCTTTCTTCCAACGGCTTCAACAAATAATGAAATGCCGCCACATCAAAAGCCTCAAAAACATATTCCTTTATTGCCGTTATAAATATTAATATACTTTCTCTTTGAATATTTCCATCTTGAGTAAGCATTCTCGCCGTTTCCATACCATTCATGCCGTTCATTTGTATATCAAGGAAAATGATATGGTAAGCTTTTTGAGCTGCAAGTAACTCTTCCCCTGAGGAATAAGTATCTACATTCGTTCTCTCACTAACATGTTTACAGATTAGTTCCTTTATCTGTTCCCGAATATTCCCTTCATCATCTACCACTGCTATATTAATCAATTTACTCACCTTTATTCATTTTTTATGTTCTTCATCTTATCACTTTTTCTAACAACTTTCATCTCAAATGGAACCAAACCGTGTCTGAAATGGAACGAAAAATACCGATTGGCATTGTGATATCATCATCAATACCAATCGGCTTGTCATTTAGGGATATCCCATTCAATATATTAAATCTATATAGTAATCAAAAATATAACATATTTTTCATTCATATATTTTATTCCGATATAGCAACCGAAGCCATGGTGTCCGCCACATCCACAATCTCTGGACCACTAGAATAAGCCTCCGCATTATCCGCGACCTCCATAGGATCAACACATTCTGTGTCTTCTTTTTTCTCATCCCACAGGGAATCATATTCTTCACGCTTTTCTCTTTGCATCATAGCACCTATATTTTTTGCCGCTTGATACAATTCCATACTATATTCCATCAGTTTTTTCTCATCCGATGCAGGCACAATGGCCCCTTTCATGAGCCTTCTAGCAACCTCCATAATCTTTCCAAGGTCTTCTACATACTCTTCCATGGCTTCACCTTGTTGCTCTGCTGAAACCATATTAGCTGTAAGAGACCATTGTTCAAGAAGTTTCTCCATATAATCTTTATACTCTGTCTGTTTCTCATCAACTGCTTTAATAGTTAGTTCCAATATTGCGGCTTCATTGGCATAGATAGTCTTTCCATCTGGAACAGTATTCATCTTATGCTCTAATTCCTGCTTTTGTTTCGACAGAGCTACCTGCTGCTCACGATATGCCTTTATTTGTGTGTTATAAAGTTGTCTTGCCTCTGCAATTTTCATATTCTCACATCCTTATGATTTGTAGGTACTTCCATGTACCACTTCGCAATTACAAGTTTTACACTGTATATATCGGCATTAACCTATACAAAGAATAACATCTACTGAAAAAATATCTAATATCCTTCCATAAAATCAGTTGTATTTTATTACTAATTTGGTATAATATCCTCAGAAGATGACACATTGGGTTGAGGCTCGTCATGGACGTAGCGGCTTGGATTGTTTGATACAGCCACCTCAGAGAATGTGTCATTTCTATTTATAAACGCTGAAACCACTCGTAATTTCTTTAACTTAGAATCTGGAACAGCCTCTACCACATAGTAAAAATTATCACCCATTTTTTTCTGAATCTCGATTGTCTTAGCTAATGTGCCATCAGCATTCTTATATTTACTCTTATTTCTCCCCTCCCTAATCTTGTCAAAATTGTTCACTACATAACCAATTCTAGCAAAATTTCTTATATCAGACATGCTATTATCTGACCTTCCATTCACTCCATGTTCTCTCCAAATATGTTCAGTCTGCCCCTTATCTATTTCATTTCCATAATCTGCAACACTAAAACCAACAATATTTTCTATTGCCTCGGCCAATTTACTTGGAATATGTACACTTATGGTCTGGTAATCTTTCTGATTTTTCTCCCCTTTTAATACACATACAATGAATTCCAAAAGTTTCTCATCTTGCAAATCATAGTACTTTTCATCTTTTGTATCCAAATATTTCAATCTCCTTTTTTATTTCCACTGTAATCGCCCCATACTCTGGCGTAGTCAACACCTGGCTTCCCACACTCTCCAATCGGTCCAACGTTTCCGCATGGGGATGACCATAACGATTGCTCTCTCCACAAGATATAATTGCCACCTTAGGGCGAATCTGCTCCAAGAAAGCGTCTGAGGAAGAATATCTAGACCCGTGATGAGGCACCTTTAAAATGGTAATATCTCGTATATTCCTTTCAACTAATTCTCTTAACAATTCTTCCTCCCCCTCCTTCTCCACATCACCTGTAAGGAGCATGCAGAAGTCATTCGATTCTTCCACATAAAAGCATTCCGAATAGGCATTCGCATCCTCTAGTGCTGTCCCCTTTCTTGGATGTAAACAAGTAAATTCCCAATCTCCTACCTTCCAAGAGTCACCACTACCAATATATTGCACCAGAGTTGGATTCTCACTTGTTCCCTTGCAGTCATATTCTTCCACTGTACTCCATATGTCTGCAAATGCTTGTGTACGGCTTGCCTCCGCAATGGCAGGCAAAACAATTCGGTCAATGATTATATGCTCTTCCTCCGCCAATGCCAACAGTTCCAGAATTCCATTGCAATGATCCTCATCTGGATGAGAAATAAAAATGGCGTCAACGTGATGAATTCCTCTGTACTTTAAGAATGGCATCAACACATATTCCCCTATTCCACTTCGACTAGTACTACCACAGTCAAAAAAATAGACTTCTCCTTCCTTCGTCTCTAGGCAGATACCATCTCCCTGTCCCACATCCAAAATAGTAAGCATATTTCCTGTATTTGGGGCATTTCCTAGTATTATGACTGCTATAGTCAACGCCCCATATTGTGCAATCTTACTTGTTCTTGCTCCCTGCATATATATAGCCAATTTCTCCAAATACCCCTGAAGCTTTTTAAAAATCTCATTTTTCTCCACATGCAGTAGCACATTATTCCACGTCTTCCACTTCTTCACATATTGCAAGAAATTCTCCCATGCCTTCCACTTCTTCACGATTCGCCAGAAATTCTCCCACGCCTTCCACTTCATCACATACTCAAAAAACTTCCCCCAACATTTCCACTTTACCACCACAAATAAGAGCACATAGTACACCACTACCTGCCACACTTCAGGCTTCCCAGGATTCCATGTGTGAAAAGGAAGTCCATCAAACACATTACAAATATACTCATACCATTTCAAGATTCCATATGGCAGATATGCCACGATTTCATTTCCAATCGGAAGAAAAATTGATAGTAGGCCACCTACCATAACAACAGTCATTAGCGGTACCACTAAAAGATTTAACAGAATAGAATAAACAGGTATTTCATAGAAAAACCATAATTGAATGGGCAATGTAGCTAATGTAACCGAAAGACTACTCCCTATGCTAGCCCGTAATGTTTTTATCCATTCTTTTCTAGCAAAAGAAGTCCCACCTATTTTAGTCTTCATTTTCCCATCCATCTTTGCATCCAGTTCTTCAAACATGGGATACACAATATATATCCCCAGTATTGCACCATACGATAATAAAAATCCACAATTGGTCAGATAATATGGAACCCCACAAACCATTATGGCACCTATCGCTGCCACTGACGTCATACCATCATAAGTCCTTCCTACTATCTCACCAAACATACGAATCACATACATCCCAATTGCTCTACAAGTAGATACACTCATACCTGTCATAATTCCATACAGAAGCAAAACCATTACCCCAAATAGCCCTGCTGGCTTTACCCCTATACCAATTCGTCGTAGCATTTCATAGATTCCCATTCCAATAATGGTTATATGTAATCCTGAGATACTGAGAATGTGAGCAATTCCATTCTGCTGGAATTTTTCCTTAATCCCTTTGTCCAAAACATCCTTATCTCCCAAAAGCATAGTACACATAATAGAAGCTTCTTTCTCTGGAAAAAGTTCATACAGCCACTCTTCCCAATAGCTACGAAGATCATATAGCAACTCACGTAATTCCCAATATCCACAGGCATCACGCACTAATTCACACCATAAGCGATGATCTGATGCATCATTCACCACCTCACGCCTGCCCTCATATCCACACATATCATGTAGCAGGTCATAACATTCTACATTCCTACCGTTCAATTGCGTCACTTGTACATCTCTTAATTTTCCCATTATATTCTGCGACATATAATAGCCATATGCATCGAATTCTCCTGGATTGGTAGCTTCACGGAAACATCGATAAATTCCCTTCACTTCAACCATGCTTCCTAGTGAAAATTCTTCCCCATTATCACATTCACATATTAAATTTATTTCTCTTGGAAATTCATTCTGCAGATTAGCAGAACATTCTTGAATCAGAACTGATTCGATATAGATTTGATTTTCTTTTTTCTCATACACCCGTCCTGTGACGGTCATGGTGCAGGAATCTGCAAGTAGCAACACTTCTCGCCACTTGTCAGATTCCTGTCCCATTTTATATAGCCGAACCCCAGCTAACATCACAAGACAAAGGCAAAACCATGCTAATGGACGCTTCATCTCGTTCCTTTCTTATCGTCGCACCTGCTCATCAGGCACTCGTTCTTCTGGCACTTTTTCCTCAGTTACCGTTTCCTCAGCAGCCTTCTCTCCAGACGTTCCTTCCCTAGCCTGCTCTTTCTCTATTGTAGTTACAATGTCTAAGTTGCGTTCATATATGGACTTTGAGAAAGCTTTTGGCACTTCCCCATCCACTAAAATCTGAACTTTATTTATATTAGTTAATTCTACCAATGAATTCACAATGGAATATACCGATACTTCCGTAGAGACATTGTTTACCACTGTTAAGAAACTGCTATCCAAATTCACATAACAGATTCCATCCTTGGTCATAACATTGATAATCTTAGTATTGGGGTTAATAGAAGGATATAATCCTTCCACCTGCCCACTAGGACCTGCAATTAGCTCTTCCACTACAAATCGCTCCAAAGAAATATTCGTAGAATAATGCTTTTCTCTATATGCTGCAATTAGTTTATCTCCTGACTCGTTGGCTAGATACAGTTTGACCCTTGCCAACTCATAAGTATTAATATCATTACCATCATTATTGATAAACTGATCTGCACTCATCCATCCC
>CAZHEM010000038.1:0-21355 GCA_964531725.1 uncultured Acetatifactor sp. | reverse complement strand
TGTATCCATAAAAAGTAAAAAACTTGTGAATCGCGGTTTTATGAGAGGGCCATTTTTGCCTATTTATGGTAGTGGGGCAATTATGATGCTACTAGTATCAAAGCCATTTGAAGACAATCTAATATTAGTGTATTTGGCTGGATGTATCGGAGCAACTGTTCTAGAATATGTAACAGGAGTGACGATGGAAGCTTTATTCAAGGTGCGTTACTGGGATTATAGTAATCAGAAGTTTAACTTTCAGGGACATATTTGTTTGAGCTCTACTTTATGTTGGGGGTTTTTGACTATATTGATGACTACAGTTATTCATAAGCCTATCGAAAACTTTGGATTATCTATAATAGAACCATTCTTTACTGTATTTACATGCATAATAACGCTTGTTATTATTGTGGATTTTGCTATATCCTTCAAAGCAGCTATGGATTTACGTGCAATTCTTATTCAGATGGAGAAGGCAAAGCAGGAATTGGTACATATTCAGAAGCGTTTGGATGTAATTATTGCGGTGGCATCTGAGGAGGCTGCTAATTATAAGGAAAGTATAGAGGAACATCTTGCTCAGCGTAAGGAAGAGATTATTGAGAATATAGTTCAGAAGAAAGAAGAACTTGCTGAGAATTGGGTTGTGCGCAAAGAAGAATGGGCAGATGGTTTCGTGCAGCGCAAGGATGACTTGGTAGATGGTCTCATGCAACGTAAGGATAGTCTTGCAGAAAGAATTGAGAACCACAAGGACGGCTTGTATGTGCGTATAGAGGATGTGAAGACTGGTATTGAGGCTAAGTTAGAGCAGGTACATAGATTATCGCAAGTCTATGAATTATCACAACTTCCTACCAATAAGTATTTGGAGAGTGTGAAGGAGGAACTTGCTGAACTCCGCCAGAAGTACACCTTAAATTTGGAATTGCGACAGAAATACAGCCATTTCAAAAATGCTATTCTTCGTAATATGATTCGTTCCAACCCTACTATGAGTTCAGAACGCTTCCGTGATGCATTGGAAGAATTAAAAAAGTATGTGGAAGAGAATCGTAGATAAATTTGAAGTTGTAAAATTATCTAAGCAAGGTGAAATCCAACTAAATAAGGAAACAATAAGATTGGTTGGGGTCTAAGGGACGGAAAAACCAATTATCGAAGAAAGATAAGAAATAGGTTGGTATGCGAAGGCATGAAAAACCCAACTAAGGAAGAAAGATAAGAAATAGGTTGGTATGCGAAGGCATGAAAAACCCAACTAAAAGAAGAAAAAACGTAATTCGTTGGTTTGAGGATAGGGAAAATGTCCAACTAAATTGGAAAAGAAGCAAGAAAAGTTGGGATAAAGATAAGGGAAATCCCCAATTAAATTGAGAAAAGGAAAGAATAGTTGGGGTGAGCCATGCCGACATCTTGGCAAGACAAACCATGCCGACAAGCTCGCAACGCTTCACGTCATTCAATGTTGCGGCGTTCGCCGTATACGTCCATAAATAAAGAGAACTGCCTGTGAGTGAATGATATGCCCGCTGTCTACTTAGGGGGGGAATCATATCAAACTCACGGCAGTTTTTTATTTGTAGAAGCGCATGATTTATTGCTTGCGCAAGTCCCAATACTCACACTCAGTTCCAATAATATCACCTTTAAATGGTGTTCCGTCTTGCTTCTTGTAATGTGCAGTAGCCTTAAATACATATTTAGCACCTAAATAAAGCAATGGTATATTGGCAAACACAATTAATATATTACCTAAATCAGATATCGCCCAAAGGTTGCCAAGGTCTAATCCTGCAATAGAACATAGAATACCAAAGGTAGTGATGGCAATACCAAGGATACGAATACCATTGATAAAGCTCTTCTTGCTACTAATACGGTTTGCAGCAATCTCTGCAAAGCTTATCATACCTACTAAGCAAGTGAAGGCAAATAAGCAGAAACAAAAACTAATTAGAAACATGATAATGGCATTAAATGTAGTTCCAGGAGTTAGTTCTGCTGCGGAAGTAAGGAACATTGGAAGTCTATCCAATGCAAACCAAGCATCTGCCCCGGAGTCAGTCCACATATGAGCCATAACCACTACAAAGCCAGTAAGAGTACAGATAACCATAGTATCTAGAAATACGCCGATGGATTGAACAAAACCCTGCTCACAAGGATGTTCACAGCTTGCAGTACCAGCTGCCATGGTAATAGTACCTTGACCTGCTTCGTTGCTCATCAAGCCACGCTTTACACCTTGGGCTAGAACAGTACCAAATACACCACCAAAGATTGCCTCAGGAGCAAAGGCACCTTTGAATACAGCAGAGAAGAAATATCCCACACGGTCAATATTTAAAAGGACAAGAACTAACACGGTAACAATATATACAACTGCCATAACAGGAACAATCTTGTCTGTTACCTTGGTTACTTTTTTGATACCACCGAAAGCAATATAAGCAGTGATAGCAACAAGAATGATTGCAATAACATAGTAGAATACAGAATCACTTGCAATAGTAGTATTAGTAACAATATCAGCCATCTGACCTATGGAGCTTACCACATTATAGCCTTGAGCTGGTAGACAACACATTGCATAGATGATGAACATAATGGATAGTGCGATACCTGCCCATGCTTTATTACCAAGTAAACGTTTCCCATAGAAAGGAAGTCCACCAACAAATTCATCATCCTTTTTTTCCTTGAAAATTTGTGCTAATACTGCTTCTACATAGGCGGTGGTCATACCGAAAAATGCGGATACCCACATCCAGAATATAGCACCGGGACCGCCTACGGAAATAGCACCTGTAACGCCTAAAATATTACCAGGACCAACGCGCATTGCAGAACTTAAAAAGAAGGCTGCAAGAGAGGAGATACCTGTTTCCTCTGTCTTCTTTTTAGTAAGAATGCGAATCCCTTTGGTAAAATGAGTTACTTGGATGAAGCCTAGGCGCAGTGTAAAAAATAAACCTGAGCCAACCAAAAGAATAATTGCTAGCGAAAAGTTCCCTAGAATTGGAATGTTTGCATACCAGTCAAAGTTGGTAGGAAAATCCCAGAAAAAATCGGATACTGGGGTTACAAATTGGAAAAAATTGTTGATTGCCTGAAATACCTGCTGCATAATGTAATCCTTTCGTCTTTAGAAAAGCTTCTTATTGGAATGTACCGAATAAGAAGCTTATAGTTTTATTTCGATTTCTCGACGTATTTCTCTTCACAGTACTTACAACGATACACTTCCTTTTCTTCATCTGCCAATAAGAAGATGTGTGGAAGCTCTTGTTCAATAGAAGTGATACATCTTGGATTACGACATTTGATGACATTTTTAATCATTTTTGGTAATACCAAATCCTTCTTCTGAACGATTTCACCATTCTTGATTACATTTACAGTGATGGTGTGATCAATGAATGCAAGAATATCAAGGTCAAGCTGATTAATGTCACATTCTACCTTCAAGATGTCTTTTTTGCCTAATTTGCTACTTTTAGCATTTTTAATGATTGCTACGGTGCAATCTAATTTATCTAACTGAAGATGCTCGTAAATATCAAGGCTTTTGCCGGCTTTGATATGGTCTAATACAAATCCTTCTTCGATTTTTCCAACGTTTAACATATTTACCTCATTTCTGCGTTTCTGCGTTACAAATATTCGTATTATTTATCTAATCCTAAAAGAGTAAGAATCAATGCCATTCTTACATATACACCATACTGAGCTTGTTTAAAGTAAGCGGCTCTTGGGTCTTCGTCTACTTCTACAGAGATTTCGTTTACTCGTGGAAGTGGGTGGAGTACTAACATATCAGGTTTAGCTAATTCCATTTTCTCAGTATTTAAAATATAGAAATCTTTTAAACGAACATAGTCTTCTTCGTTGAAGAAACGTTCTTTCTGAACTCTGGTCATATAGAGTAAATCAAGCTCAGGCATTACGGTATCTAAGCTGATTACTTCTTCATAAGGGATATTCTTCGCCTTTAATGATTCAATAATATAATCAGGAATGCGCAATTCTTCAGGAGAAATGAAGATAAAGCGGATGTTCTCATATCTCTCTAATGCATGAATGAGAGAGTGTACAGTACGACCAAATTTAAGGTCACCGCACAGACCGATAGTAAAGTTATCTAAGCGACCTTTCATACTACGAATGGTTAAAAGGTCGGTAAGAGTCTGAGTAGGGTGCTGATGTCCACCGTCGCCTGCATTGATAACAGGAATACCAGATTTCTCAGCTGCAACCATTGGAGCACCTTCCTTTGGATGGCGCATAGCACAGATGTCTGCGTAGCAGGAGATGACACGAATGGTATCAGATACGCTTTCACCTTTTGCAGCAGAAGAGGAACCTGCGTCAGAAAAGCCGATTACTTGTCCCCCAAGTCTAGTCATCGCTGATTCAAAGCTAAGTCTTGTTCTGGTACTTGGCTCATAAAAGCAGGTTGCCATGATCTTGCCGTCACAAGAATGGGCATACTGCTGTGGATTCTTTTCAATAGAATTAGCAAGGTCAAAAAGCTTGTCTAACTCCTGTGTTGTAAAATCAAGTGGGCTCATTAAATGTCTCATATTTACCTCCATAGAAAAGTCGAAGAACAGGTTTGCTCTTCGACTATTATTAATAATGCTTACTTATAGGATAGCAAATCCTCAACTGGCTTACGCTTTGGTGCAACAGGTGATTCTGCTGGGTAACCAATAGGAATAAGTGCTATCAATTCTCTTTCTTCTGGAATCTCTAATACCTTGGAAGCTTCTTCCTGATCGAAGATGCCCATAATAACAGTACCAAGTCCTTGTTCATATGCTGCAAGACAAAATGCTTCGCAGGCAACGCCAGCATCAAACATCTGCCATGCATCGCCTCTGAAAGTTGAGAAAGAACCATCTCTTTCAAAACCACTACGTCCTTTAATAACAGTAACAGCAATTACCATTGGAGCGGCATCCATAATCTCGCCATTGCGTGGATATTGGGAAGTACACTGTGCAAGTGCCTTTTTGGTCTCACCCTCTACTGCAATATAACGAGTAATCTGGGTGTGCTTCCAACTAGGGGCATAGGAAGCAGTTTCAACAATCTGAGAAAGTACTTCTTTTGATACAGCCTGGTCGGTAAACTGACGGATGCTTCTGCGCCCGGTGATACATTCTTTTGCATTCATAGACGTGACCTCCTTAATCCTTTGAACTTGGGAAATTACCAAATCATAATTTTCTATATGATACCATTTTGAAGGTTTATATGCAATTGATTATTTCTATTTTTTTGCATTTTTTTCAATTCAAAAAGAAAGGTTTTGCATATCCCATGCACATGCACTATAATCAAAGATGGAACTATAATTTTTAAAGAATAGGGGTACGATTATGATGGAATTTCATGAAAGAAAACGTTGGGTATTTTTAGGGCTTCCTTTTACTTTTACTACTTATACTATAAAGGAAGATATGATTACGATTGATACAGGTTTATTAACTACTGTGGAGAATGATTGTTATATGTACAAGGTGCAAGATGTGTCACATACTGCAAGTTTATGGGAGAAGATGTTTAAGCTTGGAACCATTACCTGTTTTACCGGTGATACCACTCATCCACAGATTAAGTTAGAGCATATTCGTAACTCTAAAGTAATTAAAGAGTTCATTTTAAGACAGTCTGAAGAGGCTCGTCTAAAGAGAAGAACTGTCAATATGCTGGATATTGGTTCTGGCGAGATGCAGGAAATTGAAGACATTCAAGAGTAATTTATAGTTTATACAACGGAGGAATAAACAAATGGAATTGGATATGACGAAGGGTAAACCATCGGCACTGATTGCAAGGTTTATTATTCCAATTATAATTGGTAATATTTTTCAGCAGCTATATAGCATGGTGGATACCATTATTGTTGGCCGCTTTGTTGGTGTGGATGCTTTGGCAGCGGTTGGTGCTACAGGTTCCATTACCTTCTTAATTTTAGGATTTACCCAGGGACTGACCACTGGATTTACGGTTATGACTGCCCAAAAGTATGGAGCTGGTGATAGAGAAGGAATGCGTAAAAGTATCGGAAGTGCAGCCGTGCTTTCGGTATTTGTTACCATTGTGATGACGTTTATCAGTATGGTAGGAATGGATTGGCTACTAAGGGTCATGAATACACCAGAGAATATCTTTGCTATGACCAAAGAATACATTATGATTATTTGCGCAGGAATCTGTTGCAGTGTCCTGTATAATCTTTTGGCAAGTATTTTACGTGCAATTGGCAACAGCGTAGTACCATTGGTATTGTTGGTGATTTCTTCCATATTGAATATTGTATTAGACTATGTACTTATTGTGTATGGTAATATGGGAGTTGCGGGTGCAGCATATGCGACCATTATTTCCCAAGGCGTGTCCGGCGTATTATGTTTAATTTACATTATTCGTTGTGTGCCTACCTTGCATGTGGAGTGGAAGCATTATATTTTAGATGCACAATGTGTCCGCAATCAGATGGCAGTAGGAATTCCTATGGCATTGCAATTTTCCATTACCGCAGTAGGAACCATTTTGGTTCAAGCAGCATTGAATCTTTTAGGCTCAGATGTGGTTGCTTCTTATTCGGTATCTTGTAAGGTAGAGCAGTTAGTAACCCAGCCATTTGCGGCAATGGGTGTGACCATGGCAACCTACTGTGCGCAGAATAGAGGTATTAACGATTTATACCGAATTGAAAAAGGTGTAAAAGCAGCCAATATTATGTCTGCAATCTATGCAGTTATTATCTATGGTGTGATTTATATGGCGCTTCCATATGTGATTCGTCTGTTTGTAACAGAGGATATTGATATGGTACTAGGATATGCTAGAACATACATTATTATCTGTGGTTTCTTCTTTATTCCGTTGGGAATGATATTCATATTCCGTAATGCCTTGCAAGGTTGCGGTTTCGGCTTCGTCCCTATGATGGGAGGAGTGGTTGAGCTTGCCAGTCGATGTGTGGCAGCATTTATTGCAGCCAGATTGCTTAGCTATGAAGGTGTATGCTTTGCTAATGCCAGTGCATGGATAACAGCAGGTGTATTCCTGTGGATAGCCTATCGTATCCTAATGCGTAAAATGAAGGAAGACAAGCAAGAACATCAGGCGCAAAGAATAGTGAAGAGTTAAGAAAGTTTCTTAGGTGTTAAAATACGTTCAAATAATAATCCTGCGGCGAACCAAAAAGGAGCATAGTCTAAACGAATCAGACGATTGATATTGAGGCGTGCACCTTGGTAGTCCCAGGGACACAGGGAGTATTTGCGTAAAATACTCCCTGAAGTATATTCTGCCACAAATATAAGAACAGTATAAATCATTCCTCTTAGCCAGTAAGCTTTATCGCGAATTATTTGGCAAATTGGAAGCAGGAATGCGGCACACCCATAGATAGGGAACATCCATATGGAAGTTACTCCTTTCAGGGTGTAGTCTTTTTCTAGGAAAGAATGAATAGCAGTAAAAATGATTTCCATGCACCAACCAATGGTGCCACATAGTATAAAATTATGGGTATATTTCTGAACTAATTTTCTCATAGGAAAAGTATGTCCGTGATGATAGAGAAATATACGCAAGGGAGCAAGACAATGAATTATAGAGAGACTTTAGAATACGTAGAAGAGATTAGTAGGTACGGAAGTGTGTTAGGACTAGATAATATTATAGAACTATGTAAGAGAATGGGGAATCCACAGGATTCCTTACGTTTTGTACACATAGCAGGAACCAATGGAAAAGGTTCTACATTAGCGTATATTTCAACTATTTTAAAATGTGCAGGAATGAAGGTAGGAAGATATATCTCACCTACCATTTTTGAATATAGAGAATGTATTCAGGTAAATGGACGTCCTATTACCAAGGACGCTTTATGCGAAGGAATGACTTATATCAAAGAGATTTGTCAGCAAATGGTAGCAGATGGTGGTACACATCCTACCCGATTTGAGATAGAGACGGCATTGGCATTTTGGTATTTTCTCAAAAAGGAATGCGATATTGTAGTCTTAGAAACTGGAATGGGTGGCGAGACAGATGCTACCAATTTGATTACCACTACAGAAGTGGCAGTGTTAACTTCTATTGCCATGGACCATATGCAGTTCTTAGGAAATACCCTATCAGAGATTGCACGAAAAAAAGCAGGAATTCTAAAGCATGGTTGTCATGTGGTAGCTTTGGAGCAAGTGGAAGAAGTCGCAAAGGTGCTATGCGAAGAAGCAGATAAAAAAGGCTGTAAATTGACATTTTCAATGGATGAAGATATTAAAAACATACGTTATGGAATCGGAAAACAGCGTTTTGACTTAAAGTTGAACGCAGAAGAATTTCAAAATGTTGGCTCGAATACTGTGGATGAGAAGCCAGTGAACAAAAATGTTACATGGAAAAATTTAGAGATTCATTTGGCTGGTAAACATCAGATTCAGAATGCTGCGCTAGCTGTAAAAGCAGTGTTAGCATTATGCCAACGTGGATATGCCATTGATGAGAAAGCAATTCGCAAAGGTTTGGCAGAGACAGAATGGGAAGGTCGTTTTAGCGTTATTGCTAAGAAACCTTTGTTTGTAGTGGATGGTGCTCACAATGAGGATGCGGCACAAAAGCTTGCTCAGTCTATTGAATTCTATTTTAAAGATAAAAGAATTATCTATATATTAGGAATACTAAAAGACAAAGAATACAAAAAGATTATTGACTTGACGCATCATTACGCAGATCAAATCATTACCATAACACCACCAAACAATCCAAGAGCGATGCATGCGTATGATTTGGCACAGGAAGTGGCAAAGGTCCATCCAAATGTAACGGCAGTGGATAGTCTGGAAGAAGCAGTGGAGATGAGTCGTCTATTAGCAAGGAAAGAGGATGTCATATTAGCCTTTGGCTCGTTATCTTATTTAGGACAATTATTTTCAATTGTTAAAAAGTAATTTAATATATTGATTGGTAAAGTGAGCGCATAATCCAGTGAATAAGCCAGTTACAATACCGCTAATTAGTAGGAATGGGAGATAGATGAGTACACCTTCTACCTGAGTAATCAGAAAGGCTGTGCTAAGCTGACCTATATTGTGGGCGATGGCCCCCGCAATGCTAGTAAGGTAAATATATTTTCCGCCTAGTAGTAGGTTTATAAAGTGCATAATAATTAGGCAACAGATACCACCAGCTAGACTGTACAACAAGCTTAATGCCTGACCAAAGAAAAAGGTAGCCAATAAAATGCGCATAAGTAGTACAATAAGGGCATCTTTCGTACTCATATGCTGTAATACAACAAGTGTTATTATATTTGCAAGACCTAATTTAATACCAGGAATAGGAGCGGGTGCGGGTAAGGCGCTTTCTACGGTAAAGATAATTAGCGTAATTGCAGTAAAGAGGGCAAGCCTCGTCATTTTTTTAGTAGACATTGATATCCTCATTTCTCTCATTGGTGCGTATTTGAATGACAACACGATTGGGTAAGCAAGTAATGGGAAGTAGTGACGAATCAATAAATCCTTGCTTTACACAAAGTTTATCTGGACAGTCTGCGGAGATGATGCCAATTGAACCATTGCGAACCTCTATGATATTGGTGCAACCATCTTCACCTGTTACGGTAAAGGTATAGGTTTTTTCCACATCTTTCAGAGGAATACTTTCAAGAAGTGTTCCGTTTTGGTAGATGTCGGCAATTAACGAAGCATTCGTTGAAGTATTTCTATTAGAATAGATAAGCAATAGCGTCAAAATACTTCCGAGTAAGATTAGGCAAATTAGGAGTGCAAGAATCTTTGCAGTCTTTTTTTCTGTAGATAATGTATTCAAGGGAATCTCCTTTGTAATCAAATGTAATAAATATGCATACTCAGTATAGCAAAAAGGAGTATAAAAATGAAGAGGGTTTTATTAGCAGTAAGCCTATGTGCCGTTCTGATAATAGGAACAGCAAGCTGTGGAAAAGTGCAGATGGAACAAATTCAAAATATAGATACGGTTATGGGAACCATCGTAAGTCAAAGCGTGTATGCAACGGAAGGAACTACGGTATGCACTGATATCAACAAGCATTTACAAGAATTAGAACAACAGGTGTTATCTTGGCGAGTGACGACCTCGCAAGTAGGGGAAATCAATGCATCAGCTGGGAGTATGGAAGGAATTACACTTAGCAGTGAGATGGCAGAAATCTTGGATACCTGCAATAAGATAGCAAGGGATTCAGACGGAGCTTTTGATATTACTATAGGACAAGTTGCACGTATGTGGGATATTGATACATGGGCATCTCATTATAATATGGTAAATGAGTATGAATCAGGGTATGTGCTTCCAGAAAGAGCACAGATACAGGAAGCTTTGGCCAAGACTGGCTATGAGAAAATGATTCTTGACAAGGAAAAGCTAATACTTCCAGACGATATGCAACTAGACTTAGGTGCGGTAGGCAAAGGAATTGCATTAGACCATATCCATGATTATCTACAGCAGTGCCCAGAGGTGAGTGGTGCTGTAATCTCTGTAGGAGGAAGCGTGCTTACCTATGGTACAAAAAGTGAAGGAACAGAGTCTAATCCGTGGAAAGTAGGAATAGTAAATCCACAAAACACAAAAGAAAACATTGGTTATTTAATGTTGCAGGGACAGTGGTGTGTGTCTACATCAGGAGATTATGAGAGATATGTGGAAGTGGATGGAAGACGTTATCATCATATTATTGATCCGTCCACAGGATGGCCTGCAGAGTCTGGTGTGAGTAGCGTAACCATACTTACTAAGAATGGATTAGAGAGTGATGCCTTATCTACAGCATGTTTCATTTTAGGAGTGGATAAGGGGATGGAATTAGTAGAAAAATATGATGCAGAAGTGTTGTTTGTGGATGTGAATGGTGAGATTACTATGAGTGATGGAATGGAGCAATATTTTCATTTGTATTAATTGGAAAAGGTGTGATACAATCACCCTAGATAATGAATGCGTAAGAAAGGTTGGGTGTACCAATGGCAGAGAATACCTATATGTTTGCAGATGATGCAACCTTACAGAAAATAGATGACAATATGCCGCCACAGGAAGAATTACAGGATTTGGCAGATTTTTTTAAGGTGTTTGGGGATGCAACACGATTGAAAATACTTTATGTATTATTGTGTTCTGAGATGTGTGTATATGATATTGCTGCTGCAGTAGGGATGTCCCAATCTGCTATTTCCCACCAGCTTCGCATCTTAAAACAGATGGATCTGGTGAAAAATAGACGAGAGGGTAAGACTATATTTTATTCCTTGGCAGATTCACATATCGTAACCATATTGAGCCAAGGCTTAGATCATATAGAGGAGTAATTAATTAGCTAAAGCTGCTTCATGTGCGCTTTGGAATACATCGAAATAATTAGCTCCTAGAGGTGTGTGATATAAGGTAATATCATCACCAAATTCTTTGAAATATACATAACGAGAAGTCATATTGATGCTGTTAAATACACCATCTGCAATGACCTGTTCGGCGGTGCCATCGATAAGCATACATTTTAGCTGCGGTTGGTCACCGCTTTTTTGATAATAAATATAGCCGTTTCCTACGTTAAAGCAATCAATGCGGTCATTGGTCAGCACTTCCACAACGTCTTGTGAGAAGGAATAGCGACATAAGCGATAGTTATTAGGAACATCCATATAATAAACATAACCGCCTTCGATAATAGGATTCCAAATATCACTGCGCCATTCCTCGGTAATGCGGTCAGAGGTTACATCTAATTTATGTAAAGAATGATCATCCTGTGTGCCATTAAAATAGATATCACCATTATATACGCAGTGTGGATTAATCGGATATTCGGCAAGAATTTGCTTGTCTGATTTATCAATACCCATACGATAGAACTCAACAGGCGTAGTATCGGCTCTTAACAAATAAAGAGTATTGTCTACTAACTGAGCATTAACGATAGTCTCACGATTTAAAACAGTGAATGCGTCACCTGTCAAATTAGAACGAATAAAAGAGCGAGTGCTAACAACGCCTCCAACACCTGAAGTTTGCGAAGCAGAACCTGTTTGGAAAAAGAATAAATATTTTCCACCTGCTAAAATATTGCGTACGGACATATCGTTCAACTTACGAATGTTGCCTTCTAAAGGATCCATAGCATAAAGACTACCACCGTCAAAAGAGTTGGCAAAATATACTGTGCCATCATATTCACAGAAATATCCTGAATTGTTCAAGTTGCCTGCAGTGTTGCCAACAGTGCCTGCGGGCATTTTGGCTACTCGCCCAGACAGATATCCCATAATCATTATAATAATTGCAATAATACATACGATTATTGCTAGAATAGTTGCTTGCATTTTACGTCTCATCTGTAATGTCCTCCTTTTCTACGAATTACCTTAAGTATACCTTGCTTCGCACTTGCTATCAAGCATGTTTTGTTATAAGATATGTATGATTATACATTACATAAATGGGAGTAAAAAAGCAATGGATTTGTTAGAACTAAGAGATAAAATTGATGCGATTGATGCACAGTTGGTAGACTTGTATGAACAGAGAGTAGATATCTGTAAGCAGGTTGCGCAGTACAAAATTGAGACTGGTAAAAAGGTATTTGATAAGCAAAGAGAATTGGAAAAACTTGCAAAAGTAAAGTCTCTTACCCACAGTGAGTTTAATGCAAAGGGAATAGAAGAACTTTTCGAGCAGATTATGTCTATAAGTAGAAAAATGCAGTACCAGATTTTGGCAGAACATGGTAGCATTGGAAAATTACCTTTTATTGGTGTGGAAGAATTAGAGACAAAAAAGGCTAGAGTAGTATTCCAAGGTGCAGAAGGAGCTTACTCTCAGGCTGCAATGGAGCAGTTTTTTGGTGACCAGATTAATAGTTTTCATGTGGATACCTTCCGTGATGCTATGAGTGCTATTGACGAAGGAAGTGCAGACTTTGCAGTGTTACCAATTGAGAATTCAACTGCAGGTATTGTTAGCGAAATATATGACTTATTAGTAGAATTTGAGAATTACATTGTAGGTGAACAGATTATTCGTATCGAGCATTGTCTACTTGGTGTACCGGGAACGAAACTGGAGGATATCAAGACCGTATATTCTCATCCACAATCCTTGATGCAGAGTGCTAAATATTTAGGCAACCATGACTGGAGACAGATTAGCATGCAGAATAATGCTTTTGCTGCGAAAAAAGTATCGGATGAAGGCGATAAGACTCAGGCGGCTATCGCTAGTGAATATGCAGGCAAAGTGTATGGACTTGATGTGTTACAGAAGGGTGTAAATGATTCTGGCAATAATTCTACTAGATTTATCATTGTAACCAATCAGAAGATTTTCAAAACAGATGCTAAGAAAGTAAGTATTTGCTTTGAGGTTCCACATGAGAGTGGTTCTTTGTACCATATGCTTTCTCATTTTATCTATAACAATCTAAATATGACCAAAATCGAAAGCCGTCCTATCGAAGATAGAACATGGGAATATCGTTTCTTTGTGGATTTTGAAGGTAATTTGGCAGATGGTGCAGTGAAAAATGCATTAAGAGGATTACGTGACGAAGCAAGAAATATGAAGATTCTAGGTAATTATTAAAGTGAAGGAGCTAATTGTCTTTATAGAAGGTCGTGCAAGAATGGAAAGCATGCTTATGATAAAGATAAATGGAATATATGAGAGAACAGGAATTAATTGTTTATAGAGAATTTGAGGATGGCGAGCTATTATATGATATGGCGTGGCTCATGTCCCACTATGATGATGAATACTACAATACGGAGGATATGAGAGCACTTTTCTATGATTGTATTCATCGTTTGATTGAGGTGGCAGGCACCTATGGATTTCATGGGAATCTGTGGCATTGTTACCTTGCAAATCTGTTGGTAAACAATGAGAATAGCTATAGCTGTGGTTGTGAGATTCGTGGTGAAATTGAGGGCACCATTAATGATGCAGCTTTGCACGATATTGTGATTTTTAAGGAATTCTATGATTATGATTTTGCACCATTGGCGGAAAAGCTTGGTGTAAAAGAGTTTGCATTAATTGAAAATTATGAGAGTAGTTCCAGAGAAAGTAAGGTGTATAACACCCGTATTTGTGCTCGAATTTGCGATTTGGCAGAGAATTTCTGTAAGGATAATACAGCGGAGGAGATGAAAGCCACACTTACTCAGTTCTACAAGGAATATGGTGTTGGAAAGTTTGGCTTGCACAAGTCCTTCCGTGTAATGAGAGATGAAAAGGGGGTACATATTGTACCAATTTCTAGAATTGCCCATGTACGAATGGATGATTTGGTGGGATATGAGATTCCAAAGCAGAAGTTAATTGATAATACAGAAGCTTTTGTGACAGGAAAAAAGGCAAATAACTGCTTACTTTTTGGTGATGCAGGTACTGGTAAATCTTCTTGCATCAAAGCAATTACCAACGAGTATTATGATAAAGGACTTCGTATCATTGAGATTTACAAGCATCAGTTTCAAGATTTGAACGAAGTAATCTCTCAGATTAAAAAGAGAAACTACAAGTTTATTATCTATATGGATGATTTAAGCTTTGAAGAGTTTGAAATTGAGTATAAATATTTGAAGGCAGTCATCGAAGGTGGATTGGAAAAGAAACCAGAGAATGTATTGATTTATGCTACTTCTAATCGTCGTCATTTGATTCGTGAGAATTATAGTGACAAGGAAGAGATTAGACAGGATATGCATACGAGTGATACGGTACAGGAGAAGTTATCTCTTGTATATCGTTTTGGTGTTACTATTTATTTTGGAGCACCAGATAAAAAGCAATTCCAGACAATTGTGAAGGCGTTAGCAGAACGTTATGGAGTAGTGATGCCAGAAGAACAATTGCTATTAGAGGCAAATAAATGGGAATTAAGTCATGGCGGTTTATCTGGTAGAAGTGCGCAACAGTTTATTGATTATATATTAGGGCAACAGTAGTCTTAGGATACCAAAAGAGTGCTTGCATGATAGAAGGGCAGTAGCGTGGAAACGTTAGGAGGAGAGGTAGGCATGAAGAAAGATTTTCGTAATCCAAAGTATTATACCAACAGAGAATTAAGCTGGATACTATTCAACCATCGTGTATTGAATGAAGCAAGGGATAAGACCATTCCATTGTTTGAACGTCTGAAATTCTTGAGTATCACAGCGTCTAATCTAGATGAGTTCTTTATGGTGCGTGTGGCATCTTTAAAGGACATGGTAAATGCTGGTTATGTGAAGGAAGACATTGCAGGAATGACACCAGAGCAACAGCTACAGGCATTGGATGTGGCTATCCATGAATTAGTGGATGTACAATATTCTACCTACAATCGTTCGCTTTTACCACTTTTGGGGCAGAATGGGTTACAGGTAATTACTAAACATGAGCAATTGTCCAAAGAAGAAAGTGTATTTATTGACAAATATTTTGAGGACAATGTATATCCTGTTTTAACCCCTATGGCGGTAGACTCTTCTCGTCCTTTCCCATTGGTGCGCAATAAATCGCTGAATATTGGTGCAATGGTACGAAAGAAGAACAGTGAAGAAGAACTGGAATTTGCCATGGTTCAGGTGCCTAGTGTATTGGATCGAATTGTGAAGATTCCAACAGCTGGCAAGGCTACCAAAGTTATTCTTTTGGAAGAGATTATTGAGCGTAATATAGATAAGTTGTTCTTGAATTATGATATTATCTGTGCTCATCCTTTCCGTATTATGCGAAATGCGGACCTTACCATCGAAGAGGATGAGGCTGCAGATTTATTAAAAGAGATTGAGAGACAGATTAAGAAGCGTCAGTGGGGCGAAGTGATTCGTCTGGAAGTAGAACAGGGAATTGACGTTAGATTGCTGGAGTTCTTAAAGTTTGAACTTCATATGGAAGAAGAAAATATCTATAAGATTGATGGACCTCTTGACTTGACTGTTTTGATGAAGATGTATGGTTTGGAAGGTTTTCAACATTTGAAAACTCCTAAGTTTGAACCTCGTGCCAATCTAAGACTTCCATTTGGTTGCAACATATTTGAAGAGATTCGTAAAGGTGACATTCTCCTACATCATCCATACCAGACTTTTGCGCCAGTAGTAGAATTTATTCGTCAGGCAGCTAAGGATCCAGAGGTTTTAGCGATTAAGCAGACCTTGTACCGTGTAAGTGGTAATTCTCCAATCATTGCTGCTCTTGCACAAGCGGCAGAGAATGGCAAGCAGGTTACTGTATTGGTAGAGTTAAAGGCACGTTTTGACGAAGAAAATAATATTGTATGGGCGCGTAAGTTGGAAAAGGCAGGATGCCATGTAATCTACGGTTTAGTAGGCTTGAAGACTCATAGCAAGATTACCTTGGTAGTAAGACGTGAAAAAGATGGTATCCGTCGCTATGTACATTTGGGAACTGGTAATTACAATGATGCTACAGCGAAGCTCTATACCGATATTGGTATGCTGACCTGTTCAGAGGCTATCGGCGAAGATGCAACGGCTGTATTTAATATGCTGTCTGGTTATTCGGAGCCGCTGGCATGGAATAAGCTAGCCCTAGCACCACTATGGTTGAAGGATAAGTTCCTTGCTTTGATTGAGAGAGAAAAAAAGAATGCAAAAGATGGTCATCCAGCGCATATTATAGCTAAGATGAACTCCTTGTGTGATAAAGATATTATTGAAGCATTGTATAAGGCGAGTGCAGCGGGAGTGAAGATTGATTTGATTATTCGCGGTATCTGCTGTTTGAAGGTAGGTATACCAGGGGTTAGTGAGAACATTACTGTACGTTCTATTGTGGGTAATTTCTTGGAACACAGTCGTATTTTCTACTTTGAAAACGATGGCAATTATGAGATTTACTGTGGTAGTGCTGACTGGATGCCACGTAATCTGGAACGTCGTGTAGAGATTCTATTCCCTGTGGATGAAGAGGGATTAAAAGAAGAATTGTTGCATATCTTAAAGAATCAGATGAAGGATACTGTGAAAGCATCTATTTTGCAAGAAGATGGCAGCTATACTAAGATGGACCGAAGGGGTAAGAAACCATTCAATTCTCAAGAAGCATTCTGTAGAGAGACTTCTGAGAAGATGAAAGCGCTTACGGAAAAAAATACAGTGGTATCTCGCACTTTTATTCCAGAGATGCATCATGATTAAGATTTAAAGGATGGAACATATGAGAATTATTTTGGCTTCGGCTTCACCACGTAGACGTGAATTATTGACTCAGATTGGATTAGAATTTGATATAGTGGTCAGCGATGTGGAGGAAAAAGTAAGTAGCACGTTACCTTGGCAGGTTGTAGAAGAATTGTCCTGCCAGAAGGCTGAGGCTGTGTGTGAATTGGTATTAAGTAACATAAGCAGTGTGAGAGATGAGAGTGATGCGGCGGATATTGATGCAGGCGACGAAGTGCTCATAATTGGGGCAGATACCATTGTGGCATTTGACAAGCAAATTCTGGGTAAGCCAAATGATATGGAGAATGCCAAGGAGATGATTCGTAGCTTGCAGGGCAGAATGCATCAAGTATATACTGGTGTTACCTTAATTCATGTGAAGGATGGAGTGAAGGAAGTACGCACATTCCATGAGCGAACCGATGTGGAATTCTATCCTATGACAGAGCTTGATATTGAGAAATATGTACATGCCAGGGATTACTCCCGTAGAGATGCAGTATCTAAGTGGGATAAGGAATTTGTTACATCTGAATGTGAAGATATAGTGAGTAAGATGGTACGAGATACAGACTGTATACCATATGAGTGCGAAGATAAAGCAGGTGCCTATGGAATACAAGGATTCTGTGCACGCTATATCAAAGGTATTCAGGGTGATTACAATAACGTAGTTGGTCTTCCTGTGGGAAGACTCTATCAGGAAGCAAAGGATATTTTATAATTTAACATAATAAGCACTTGACTATATAGCATAATCTTACTATTATGTATTGTACGAAATGTTACACCAGTGGTAATGAAAGGAAAGGAGGTTTTTATTCTATGCATGAATTTGATGATGCAGTGTTAGAATGTTTCTTGGAGAATCAGACTCAGTTATTCCCAGAACCAGTGGCAAACACCTTGGAAGAAGCGGAAGGCTTTCTAGAAGAGTGTATGGCAGTAGTAGTGAACTCTGTGGAAGAAGTGGTTGAGTTCTTCGAGGACGAAGGTGTCGACATGGATGGTGCGGTAGGAGATGAGATTCTTGAGGCCGATGAAGTGTTTGATATTGGTGACGGAAGATATTTAATCGTGGAAGGTTAATGTATGTGGGGTTACACATATCAATGAGGCGGATAGATAATTATTACGGAAGAAAGGTCGTATGCAGAATTGCGTGCGACCTTTTTTAGGTGTATACTGTATGCGTTGAGAAAAACAAGTGACAGAAAGGCATACATAAATGAATCAGACAGAGAGTTATTATCAAAAAATGACCCAGACACCATTGACGAAATTAATTGTGTCATTGGGAATTCCAACAACCATATCCATGTTGATAACCAATATCTACAACATGGTAGATACCTATTTTGTAGGAACATTAGGAGAAAGCCAACAGGCGGCAACTGGAATCCTTTTTACGCTACAGGCCATTATTCAGGCATTAGCTTTTATGCTTGGACAGGGGTCGGGATCATTAGTATCTAAGGCACTGGCAGACAAGAATACGGATGAAGCATCTGAGTATGTATCCACAGGATTTTTTACTGGTGCATTAGGCGGTACGATATTAATGATAGTAGGTTTACTGTTCCTAACGCCATTGATGCGTTTTCTTGGCAGTACAGAGACTATTTTGCCTTATGCAAAGCAATATGGCTTCTGCGTATTAATTATGTGCCCAGCAGTGGTGTGTTCCTTTGTGTTGAATAATAATCTGCGTTATGAAGGTAAGGCATTTTATGCCATGATTGGTCTTGTTACAGGTGGTGTCCTTAATATTTTTGGAGATTATTTATTAATAAAAGTAATCCCGTTAGGTGTATTGGGAGCAGGAATTGCAACAGCCACCTCGCAATTTGTAAGTTTTTTAATATTGCTTTATTTTCATAGAAAAATGGCACAAGGTAAGATTTCCATACGTTTTATTAGTAAAAATCTTTCCTTATATGGAACCATCTGTAAGGTGGGTTTCCCTGCGTTGCTTCGACAGGGCTTAAGCTCTTTATCTAGTGGTATTTTGAATAACTTGACTAGACCTTATGGTGATGCAGCAATTGCGGCCATGAGTGTAGTAAATAGATTCTCAGCATTTGTAATGTGTGTAGGACTTGGAGTTGGTCAGGGATATCAGCCAGTGGCAGCATTCAACTATCAGGCGAAAAAGTACAGACGAGTGAAAAAGGGATTATTGATTACTTCAGCTATTGGCATGGTGTGTATCTGTTGCTTGGCGATTCCGGGACTTATTTTTGCTGAGCAGATTGTGTATATGTTCCAGAAGAGCGA
The DNA here is from genome assembly GCA_964531725.1 of uncultured Acetatifactor sp. GTDB lineage: Bacteria > Bacillota > Clostridia > Lachnospirales > Lachnospiraceae > Acetatifactor. Next base: position 1,853 of record CAZHEM010000038.1, on the reverse strand, counting down.
AGAGGTAGTGCAGATTGGTACATTTGCTTTACGCTGCGGATGTGTGGGAGTGATGTTTTTACCATTATCTGTGCCAGTTAATATGTTGTATCAGAGTATTCGCAAAGCAGGGGTGTCCTCGTTCTTGTCACTGCTTCGTTCTGGATTGATGTTTATACCTACTTTGCTGATAACAACACAGTTATGGGGATTAAGAGGTATTCAGATATCCCAACCTTTTGCAGATATGATGACAGGCTTGATAAGTGTTCCATTCATTATTCATTTCTTGCGAAAGAAGTTCGAGGATGAGGAAGAATAATAAATTAATATATAGGAGAAGAGTTATGAAGAGGAAAGTTATTTACGCGTTAACAAGTGTTGCAACAATGGTGATGTTGATTACTGGCTGTGGAGGCTCATCAAGTGTGGAAACAAAGAATACGAATGATAGCCAAGTGGTTGAGTCAGCAGAGCAGACTCCAGAGACTAATACCACAGCGACAAGTGAAGAAACTATTGAAGAGAATGCAGAAAAGGCAACTACTGAAGTAGAGATTTCGACAACAGAATCGGCTGTAGCACAGAGTGAAAATCAGACATCAGTAAATAGTAAAATGGAAGAGGATTTTTACTATATTATTGAGGACACTTTTGAGCTAATTGATAGTGAAAATTTGGTAGTTGTTGGTATGAATATGAATTCTCCCATGTATGCAGGGGCAGAGGTGGATATTTTGTCGTCAGAAGGAAGAATTTCTACACAGATTCTTGGGATTGAAGAAGCTACCAATGGACTAGTAGATCATGTGGTGGCAGAATCTAGTGTAGGTGTAATGTTAGCCAATCTTACCAAAGAACAAGTGAAATCTGGAGACATGATTGTGTTGAGAGATAAAGGGCAGATAACAGATGAAGCCAATGCTGTTCTTGTAATGACACCAGTGGGAGCGGATATGACCTACGCTGAATTGACAGAAGGACAACAAGTACAGGTGGTGCTATACTCAGAACCAATTGTAGCTACTGTTGCTGCTATTGATGTATACGAAGAATCTGGAGACGGTGACATTGTAACTGTAACTTTGCAATTTAATGAGTCAATTGCATGCATCAATTACCAGGCATTATTCATATACGATGAGAATGGTGATATGATTGCGGCGGGAAGATTTGGAACCATTAAAGAATAAGTGAAAAATATAAAAAGTCCGAGGGTTTGTCCTCGGATTTTTTATTTTGTAACAACGAACAATGAATGGAAATAATAGTAATTATTTGGTATAATATGACATACATTGTCAGATTATGTGCGATATGATGTTAAAAAACAATTTGGAGGATTTGATATGCCAAGACCACAGACAAAAAATGATTTATTGGAAGCAGCAAGCACTAACTATGACAAACTGTTGAAAATGATTGATTCGATGACAGAGTTAGAGAGAAATACAGAATTTGACTTTTTAGCAGATGATAAGAAAAAAGAGGCTCATTGGAAGCGTGATAAGAACTTACGCGATGTTCTCATTCATCTGCATGAATGGCATAATTTGATGCTTGAGTGGGTTGAAAATAATAAATCAGGAATTAGAAAACCTTTTCTGATGGAAGGATATAACTGGAAAACATATGGCGATATGAATATAGTCTTTTGGAAAAGAAATCAAGGGCTTGCAATGGAAGAGGCAATGGAACAATTCAAGGAATCACATGAGAAGATCATGCAAAAGATCGCAGAGATGTCGAATGAAGAATTATTTCAAAAGAATGTGTTTGACTGGGTTGGTGGTAGCACGATAGGGTCATATTTTATAAGAGTTACAAGCAGTCATTACGATTGGGCGATGAAGAAAATAAAGGCACATAGGAAA
>CAZHEM010000037.1:0-21507 GCA_964531725.1 uncultured Acetatifactor sp. | reverse complement strand
CTGTACCGTAGTAATAGTGTCTAATGCCTCTTTTGTATAGTTCTGCACCGTAATTCCTTCTGAGCAAATCGCATCATGGTATGCATTATCTACATCTAAATATCTAGGTAAATATTCTCCACCTAGCGTATTAGAATGTCCGATGCTCTGACCCGAATAGAGACGAATCATGTCATCTCGAATGTACAATGCATCATTCATCTGATAGATTGCAAACAGTACACATACACCACTTATTATGCCAAAGAACGCTTTTTTCACAGTCACATTATCCAACTGTAATACCCAGTATGCCGCAATACAAGCAACAAAGGTCAGTGCAATTACTGGAATCATGGTCAAACGAGTAGGGAACTGAATCATAGGAACCAAAGTTCCTGTAATTACATTCCATGCTTGTATTTTATCCCATGGGAAATATACACAGCTAAATAACAAACCAATTCCACCTAATGTAATCGCAACAACAGCTACCTGCTGGTAAGATTTTGGGAGTTGTTTTCCTCCTCTACGTCCCTTATAGAATAAAATCCCAAAGCAAACCAAGGCAAAAATTACCGCTGCACCTACGGTAAATGGTTCAGTGCGGTACATTCCTAACTCATGAAAACGAGAGTTATCTCCCGCATTCTGCATGGTATAGAAGAAATGAGCAGGCATAACTCCTCTCTGCTGAATGGTCACACCAGTCTGATTCATATAGCGATATTCACCAGACAACATCATATCCAACATTGGAATAATAAACCACAGATTAAACAACGTTGTTCCTATTACAACCTTTGCTAACTCTATAAAGATTTCCTTACGGAATACTTTCTTAATCAGAATCACACACAATATAATCGTAAATATTGCTACAATCTCACAGGATAATACATGGGACTGAATGATTCCAGAGAATCCCAAAGTAGGAATCAACCAACTATAGCGGTATGATTTCTGCTTGGTATCCTGTGTGAAAATCAAATAAAAGCCATAGCACAACAGTGGCAAGAAAATCATAGCAGTATATTCACCCACTGCATTACGATTATAAATATTGTACATACGGTATGGGGCTAAAGTATATAACATACTTCCAATCACACCAATGTATTTATTCTGAAAGCAGCCCTTAAAGCAAAAATAGGCTATTATTGCAGTAGCCAAATTCACTGCAAATACATAAAAACCATAAGCCATATTGATGGAGCAGCCTAACAATCTAAGCAATGCCGGCAACACCAAAAAAGTATCACAATAGAAAATAGAGTTGGCATATCCATGCCCAAACAACCACATAGATTCCACTCTGGCAGGAATGGCTCCCTCTGTAATGCTCTGGGCCAATGCCTCTATACGCAACCAATGGAAAATAGCATCCGCACCGATGGTCATATAATCCGTAAATAGTGGAATAGATGCAATCACAGCAAATGTTGGAACACCAAACCATACCACTAACTGTTCCCTAGGAACCACATGTTCTTTCATATATTCACGTAATATTGCAAGTGCATTCAACACAAGTGCAATTAATGTTAACCACAATAGGAATATTCGCGCTCCCGCAGTAGTATGGATAATCTGCATTCCTTCTATGGTCAGTCCTTCTGTCCCGCCATAATACACATATGCCTGCAAATCATCTACACTGCTCCAGAGATAAAAATCACAAATCGCTTCCTGTCCACCATTATACAAAGACACTGCATTAGTCTGCAAAGCATTATGGTACGCATTCGCACTAGCAACACCAAAATACTTTTCACCACTGTCTGTACTACTATATTGAAGCTTTACGCGATATACACCTGGCGACAATTCCATTTTTTCTGTTTGTAAAAACTCTCCTGCAAAACCATAATTACCATCAATGTAATAGCCTTCTTCTGTCTTTTCACCTGCATTTAGGGTAATCTCCAGATTACTTTCATCAGCAACCAGTTTTTCACCTTTTAGCACTCCTATTAAGCCAATGCAAAACAAAAGCAACTCAACAGCAAGCAATATTCTAAACCATTTTTTTTGCAAAATCTTGCTTTCTCTTATCACGTCTCATCCTCCACCAAATCTTGGTTTGCCAAAAGCAATCCTATGGCAAATACTCCGTTCCCACATTCTCCAATGCCGGAATCTGTTCTACAGAGATAATGTCCATACGCTCATTAGAGCTAATGATGTCTCCCACTAAATACTGGGAAGTAATGATACTAATTCCTATAATTATAGCAACAACACAGTTGAAGTACTTCCTTGCCCTCATTTTCCAATGAGCCGCAACTGCACATGCCACAAACGTAGCGGCAACAATTACCAAAGTCATTAATTTAGCCGGTGCCTGCAATAGATTGGTCAAAAAGGCAAATAAACCATTATACACCCTCAAGAAATCCCATGGAAAACTGTTGGTACTCATAAACAAGACAATTCCACCAACCACTGCCATGGTACCTGCGAATTTCATAACAGCATTCTTGCCATTTTCTTTTGTTTTCCCAGTAAATAACATCCACAAATATCCCAACACACTTACCGTTAACGCAAAGCCAATGCCAAGTGGTGCCGACTCTATCATTCCACTTTCCTGAAAGCTTTGGCTGTGCCCACCAAAGAAAAATGGCAACAGATAATGCGCCAAGTATACGCCTTTTTCTTGAATCATGCCACCAACGTAAAAATGCGCACTGCCTAATCCAGCACGTATTCCCTTAAATAGTGCTAAAAGATACCAGCTATTCACAATTCCAAAGCATAGTACTACCTTTCCGAAAGCCAATAAGGTCTGCACTTTACAAGTCTTTTTCCATCGAATCACACATACCAACAAGGTAAAGGCTGCTGTAACTAGAAAGCTTAATACATTAGCCTGCACCATTCCGGTATAGCCCAACGCCAACACAATCCAAGTTCTGTTAGCAATCTTAGCCTTATCCTCAGATACATAAATGTCATACACTCCCCACAGCACAAGTGGCAAAAAGGCATATGCAACACTTTCACCAAGGGACGCACTACAATAAAGAATGCTAAAATGATAAGGTGCCCAAGTATATAAGAGACATCCTAAAATGCCAATCACTTTATCCTGAAATATCTTTGCAAAACTAACATAGGACAGGATTACTGTTCCTACAATTACCAAAAACAAAAATAATTTATAAGAGGTCTGAACAGGCATTCCCAACATGCCAAACAGTGCTGGAATCAACAAATATAAGCTTCCTTCCTTCACCAAAAAGCCGCCTTGGGATAATGCACTTTTCATTGTCTCAATGCGATTTAAATGAAAAGCCAGCTCTGTTCCATAGGTAGAATAGTTGGTCAACAGCGGCAATGACGCCAGCAATATAATACCTATTAGCGACCAGAGTACCATTCCGTTATTCTTTTTCATTGTACCAATGATATTCTTCATTAGGCTGCTGCCTCCTCACTCTTATCCTGTTGCTTCTTGCGTTTTCCTACCATTCCCGTCACACATAATCCTGCAAAAAATACTACACTGACAACCTCTGCCACTCTCCAATACCAAGGAGACACAAAGCCCGTTTCCACAGCACCCACGTAACCTGCTGGTATCTCTACTGCCACATTGAAATTATCACCCACCACTACTTTTAATGGTTCTCCCGTGACAACATCCCATGCCTCGTAGCCTTTATAATATAGAAGTGGAAGGGTTACAAGACCCTTTTCAACACCTGTATTTTCACAATGCATAGTGACTGTCAACGCATCTTTTTCGTAATCTTGTATCACAATATTGCTGTCAGAATATGGGTTACGATGTACAAACTGAGTAGGATCAGCTCCGTATGGAAGATATTCTCGACCAGAAATATATCCTGTGCCCATACCTTCTCCATTATAAATGGCAACTTTCTCGCCGAAATTCATCATATTACTTACATAATATAGATTACTAATGGTTAACAACCCGATTAAACATATAAAAAATGATACAAAATATTTCTTATCCTTGTGTTCCCACAACCAAGTAGCAATCACGCCCACTACCACTGTCATGGAGATGTTCATAATGGTTAACCATCTCTCAGGGAACTGCAAACTTGATACTAAGGTCTGAGTGATAGAACTTAGTCCCTGTATGGTATCCCATGGGAAAATAGACAAACTGAATAACATTGCCAAGCCAGCAAACACAAATGCAATATTTCCTGCTTTGCGCATGCTCTTATTCATATTCTCATTCTTACGGAAGAACCAAAGGCCTGCCCATAACACAAAGGCTGCAAACAATGGTGCCCCCATAACAGTAGCAGTGGATTCATACATACCATTTTCGTAATAGAATACATTTTCACCATCCTTAGGGAATAAAGTGAACAAGTGGGCCAAGAATAATCCTCTATACTGAATTCTTCTTTCAGACACATTATGAATGACAAAATCCCCAGTCATCATATAGTCCGCAAATGGCACTACGAACCATGCACTAATCAATACACAATAGATAACAGTCTTCGCTAATACAATAAAGGTTTCCTTACGGAATACCTTTTTCCACATTATTAAGCATAAGAAAATCGTAAAAAGACCTACCATCTCACCACTGAGCAAGTGAGACTGTACCAAACCGCAAAATCCTGCGCACAATGGAATCCAACTGCGCTTATAGCTTTCTTCCTTAATATCCTGCGTAAATACACGATAGAATCCATAAGCGATTAGTGGTAAGAAGAACACACCAAAGCCTTCTCCCAAGGAACCACAGTTATATATCTTAAACATACGATAAATGGAAAGAGAATATAGTGCCGAGCACAATAATCCTACATAGCCATTTTTAAACATCTTGCGGAAGCACTGATATGCCAAAATAGTTCCTGCAATATTTATTACTAAGAAAAATAAACGGTAGCTATCTAACACTGTAAAACCTATCATACGGAACAGTGCTGCTATATACAATAGCGTCTCACAGTAGAAAATAGAAGAAGCATAACCATATCCCTGCTGCCACTCTGGCGCAATACGCACTGGAAATTGCCCCGATAAGATACCATCCTTGATACCTTCAATTCGCATTAAGTGATATGCTAAGTCTCCACTGTTAAAACAATAATCTACCATAAGGTAGAGGGAAGAAAATAAAATCACTACCCCTAGACCAAAATACACATTCTTTTTCTCTGTTGCCACATGATACTTTTTGTCATATGCCACATACATACATACCAAATTCCACAAAGTAGACAACACCACAATCCAGAACAACACAATACGCTGCAAAGCATTGGTCTCCTGAATGGTCAGCCCTGTTACCAAGAGACTTCCTTCCCCTTCATAGTAGGCATGTACAATCATATGGCTACAATCCTGCAATAACCACATATTAAAATCAGTCTCTGTTAAGGTTCCATATAAATGTTCACCATTGGTCTGTAGCATCTTATATCCAATGGAATGGTCTGTTACTTGGCACATATTCTTCATGTTGGTATCCGTCTCATACTTCAGACGCACGGAATACACACCCTTAGGTAAGGCTATTTCACAGAAATCCACCAAGTTACCTTTTTGTCCCATGGCAGCATCAGCATAGTATCCACCCAACTCTTCTGAATAGGTTCCAAAGTTAGCCCGCATGTGCTCCACACCATATTCATATACTTCGTTTTTCCCAAATAGGCTTACGATTCCACATACCAATAAAACAATTTGAACCGCCAAACTAATCTTAAAAAAACGACTTTTATATAATTCCAGATTTTTCAATTTGGTTCTAAAATTCATAGGTATTGCCCCCAATATCTGCACTTTTCCTCTATCTTATCAGTTCACATTAAAAATAGCAATAAAAAGCCGCAACACCAAATTGTGGTGCTGCGGTGGGTCTATACCATTTCTTCTTGTTTCTTGCTCAACGCCAAAATCTCTTCGTTCAGCGATAACATTCTGGCATCCAAATCAGATACCATCTTCGCACATTCGATTAACTCACTCTTAATATGCTCTGGTGCGTCTCCCTCAAATTTGTAATGTATCTTATGCTCCAAGCTTGCCCAAAAGTCCATTGCTACGGTACGAATCTGTATCTCAACCTTCGCATCTACGATTCGATCCGACAAGTACACTGGCACAGTAACTATCATATGATAACTCTTATATCCACTAGCCTTAGGGTATGTAATATAATCCTTGACCGCAAGCACTTTAATATCTCGCTGCTCACTAATCATCTCTACGATGCGGTAAATATCCGATGTGAACGAACAAATAATACGAATACCAGCAATATCATTTACATATTTGACCATATTCTCAATGGTTGATTCATAACCATTACGTTTTAGCTTCTTTACAATACTTTCAGGGCTTTTAATTCGTGATTTAATATGTTCGATAGGGTTATACTGATGTACATGCTGAAATTCCTCATTCAAGATTCCCATCTTAGTCTCAATCTGACGAAGCGCCGCATTATAGATTAATGTGACCTCTTTCCAGCTGTCAATTCCATCCCCATAATCCATCCTTAATTCCATCTCTATTCCTATCTGCGTTAACACGCATCCTTTCAATATAACTACTCTACTCCTCTGCGCTACCATAGCACAGTATAAGTATATCATATTCCTGCATAAAAATGTATATTCTTCACGAAATATTAATGTTTTTTTAATATCCATTTTTATTCCTTGAAATGTTCATCCCTTATCCTTATAATACTATTGATGTTCATCTATACTGGTGAAAGGAGATAGACATGTTTCGACTTTGGGCTAAAATATTTAAAGATAATCACATGTTGCAAGACACATGTATTGCCGATGGAAGCGAAGACACTCGCACTCATAAAATTTTTCGTGCCTTGAATCAAGTATGTTATGAATTCGATTTAGGGAAACCTATTTGGCTTGATAAAACCGTTACGGAATTCAAACGACACGATAAGGCAAGATTTACACAAGATAATTTTATCGAAGAAATTCCTTTTGATTACTTAGAAATACATGTTATCGAAGAAGATTAGAGAATCTCAGATGTTTCATTTGAGATTCTCTTTTTCTATGCTTCTATGTATATTTTTGCGCAATTTGGAAAATATATTGACATTCAAAATAATCTGTTGTAGTATCAATATATTCACACATAGTTTTCAAAACTACGTGTTGTGTTTTGTCAAAAGGAGGAGTCAAAATGCAGATTACGATTCGAGAACCCGGCAGTGCAATTACTCATTTCATAGCTATGATGATGACATTAATCGCTGCCATTCCTTTACTAGTAAAAACCGGCATTGGCGCAGATTCACGCAATTTTGCTGCCATGTGCGTATTTGTTGCAAGCATGGTTTTATTATATGCTGCAAGCGCCACCTACCATAGTGTTAATCTATCTGGTAGCAAGCTTCGCATCTTCCGTAAGATTGACCACATGATGATATTCGTATTAATTGCAGGTTCCTACACACCAGTATGCCAGATTATTCTAGGTGGCAAGCAAGGCTACACCCTATTAGCTATTGTATGGAGCATTGCCATTGCAGGCATTTTAATCAAAGCATTATGGATTAACTGTCCAAAATGGGTATCCTCAGCAATGTACATTGCTATGGGTTGGGTGTGCGTTTTAGTATTCGGTACACTTTATGAAACCCTCCCTACCGCAGCCTTCCTATGGTTACTAATTGGCGGCATCATCTATACAGTAGGCGGGATTATCTATGCATTAAAATTACCTATCTTTAATTCGAAGCATAAAAACTTCGGTTCCCACGAAGTATTCCACCTATTTGTTATGGCTGGAAGCATTTGCCACTTTATCTTCATGTACCTGTATGTAGCGTAGAATCATTTAACTATTTAATTGTCAACTTACCAGACAGCCATGAAATATATTCTAAAACAGACCCTTGAAAAACGTCGTTGCTTAATGAGGTTTTCTCGAATTTAGCAACGCAACGTTTTTCACGGAGCGAAAGTGCGTCTGTGTAGAATATATTCCATGGCTGTCGTCCGTTCGCAACAGCTTATAGGCATCGATTCATCACAAAAGGCTGGGAATTTGCGCAAGCAAATTCCCAGCCTTCCATCATTCTAACTATGCTTCATATCCATTCGGATTGTTCTTCTGCCATCTCCAAGAGTCTTCACACATCTCTTTGATACCATATTCTGCTACCCAGCCAAGCTCTTCTTTTGCCTTAGTTGCATCGGAATAGCAGGTTGCGATATCGCCAGCACGACGTTCTTTGATTACATAAGGAATCTTCACGCCATTAGCTTCTTCAAAGTTCTTAACGATATCAAGAACACTGTAACCTACACCGGTTCCAAGGTTGTATACCTTAAGACCTGCGTTCTCTTCTACTTTCTTAAGTGCTTTTACATGTCCCTTAGCTAAGTCTACTACATGGATGTAATCACGGACACCGGTACCATCATGGGTATCGTAGTCATCACCGAATACACCAAGCTCTTTCAACTTACCAACAGCCACCTGCGTAATGTATGGCATTAAGTTGTTAGGAATTCCGTTAGGATTCTCTCCCATGGTTCCGCTCTTATGAGCACCGATTGGGTTAAAGTAACGAAGAAGAATGACATTCCACTCGTTATCTGCTTTCTGAATATCACTGAGAATCTGCTCCAACATAGACTTGGTCCAACCATATGGATTGGTACACTGTCCCTTAGGGCACTCTTCGGTGATTGGAATAAATGCTGGGTTACCATATACAGTTGCACTGGAAGAGAAGATAATATTCTTCACGCCATGTTTTCTCATTACATCTACTAAAGTAAGAGTACCTGCAATATTGTTCTCGTAGTATTCCCATGGCTTCTGAACAGACTCACCTACTGCCTTAAGACCTGCAAAATGAATAACTGCTCCAATGTCTTCCTTGCTGAATATCTCTTCCAAAGCAGCTCTATCCAAAATGTCTGCTTTGTAGAAAGGAACTTTCTTACCAGTAATTGCTTCTACTCTCTCTAATGACTTCTCACTTGCATTGCTTAAATTATCCAAAACGACTACATCATAGCCTGATTCCTGTAATTCTACTACTGTGTGGCTTCCAATAAAGCCAGCACCACCTGTTACTAATACTTTCATGCTATCCTCATTTCCGCGCAATATGCGCTACATTAAGTCTGTGACTATTTTAGTATCACATTCCTTCGTTACGATTTAAGCTTACCCAAAGACAGCCTTTATCTCAATACTATTTTGTTAATAAAATCTGTCAAAATGTTAAGTAACAATTTAAAGCACTACACCATTTTCCTGTAATAATGCTCTTGCCGATTCTACCGAATCAATGCCAGTCTTGTTCTTAATTGGCGCAAATTCTTTATTACGCACTACCTCATATGGCAAGCAGCTATCCATTTGATGAATTAAATCAAGAACCAAATTCTCAAATTTATATCCGTTAGGTTCTTCTGGTTTTACCAGTTCTCCTGCTTCATTCAAATATGGAATCTTTTTCTCCACAATATGAAGTGGCATGTTACCGCCAAGAAGCTTCTCTAACTCGCTCTCTTTAAATAAATAATTCAAGATAACGCCAAAGTTATATGCTGGGTCACCTTTCTCATCTTTGGCATTCATCATTTCTTCATCTAATTCATAATATTCTACGATAGATGGTCTGCCATCCTCTAAGCACATAACGCCTACTTTTTCATCTGGGGCGTTCTTACGAACTACTTTTGCACCTACTACGCAATCCTTCTGGATAGTAGCACCAACAAAGCATGGGTCTGCAATACGCTGTAATACATTATCTACTGCAAATACATTTAACCATTCAATACCTTCTGCATGAAGTAAATCTAAAAGACCTGCATTCTTCATAGATACGAACCAACCGCCATTGCCATTTGGAGAAGTAGAAAGTTTCCCCTTCTCTTCTAAGTAAATCTTACCCTCGTAGTCGGTTGCTGCTGCCATCTCCTGCTTGAAAAAATGTACATATTCTGCCTTATAGCCAAAATAATCATGCTCCTGTAAGAAAGAAATAGTTGCATCATTATTCTTATCGCTAGTCATTACAAATAAGTGAATCCATGCATCTGTCTGGCGCACTACATCCATTAAGTTGTTCACAAGACACTCAAAAATATATAAATCTCTGGTAAGTCCTACATTATACATACCCTTTGGGTCATCAGAGCCAAGTCTGGTTCCCATACCGCCTGCCAATAAAACAGCACCTACTTTACCAGCTTTGATTGCTTCAATACCAGTTGCAGTAAAGCTCTCACGATTGGCTTCAATCTCATCCAACTCCATCGCTGCTAATGGGCTAATCTCTCCCTTTACAACAAGCTCCTCTTTATTCTGGCATGCAGCAAGAATGCTCATATCGGTAGTTTCAATCTGCTCCAAAAGTGCAGCCTGTTCCTGCACATTTAATTCCTCATAATATTTCAAGACATGTTCCTGTCCGTATTTTGCTAATTTTTCCTTTGCTTCTACTAATGTCATTTTTACTCTCCTTCTCCCTACATTATATGTTTTCCATATATCTCCAACGGATACAGTATACTCCATATTTCCAAAGTATGCAACTTTCTGCGCAAAGCAACGGTTGCGCAAGAGTATTCATACACCTCTCTTCACAGAAACTCATTGCAACCAAGCTAATTACAAATCTAAATTAAGTTCCTCAAAAAAGTCATTATAACCAATTTGTTCTGCTTTCACACGCATGAAATAGGCCTTCATCTCAGGATAATTCTCTCCTACATCTGCCAAAATGCGTTCTAAATTATCTGCTTGCACACAACCGATGCTTGCAAAAAGTTCATAATATGCTCTATCCTCTCCATGCTCGGTGCGAATCACTTCCCATGCCTCTTCGCTTTCGCAACCACTGGTATGAGCCAATAAATAATTCTCTAATTCCAGTTTCATTTCTTCTGCAAGCCCTGTAGGGTGTAACAGACGTGCTAGTACCAGACGTACCTTAGACTTCCTTCTCATATTTAAATAAGCTTGAAAATCCGTACTTCCATAGTCCTCTTCACCACACAACACCTGTTTGGAATAGCCCTCCTGGTCTGGTGTATGAAGTAAAGTCCGCATCCTAGCATCCCATTTATTCAACCACTCTGCACTTCCCGCCTCTGTTACATCTAATAAGTAATAGGCATCCATCTTGGATACGGCTGTTGCCATGAGATGAGCAATGTCTTCCTTTTTATGGGGAAGGATTATTTTCTTTAGACTATGGCAATCTAAGAATACAGCTCGTCCGAAGCTCATCGTTTGCAAACTATCTTTTTCATCCAACACATTGACTTCTTCAGCAGCTCCATCTGCACTCAATCTGCTGTCACCATCATCACATGCTCCCAGAACAAGCTCTTCCAAATTACTACAGTAAGCAAATGCCCATTCTCCAATACTTTGGATACTGGTAGGAAGCACTATTTTTCGCAAATGCTTTTTGCTTAAAAAGGCTTTCTTTTCCACTGCTACCACAGGAAAATGTTCAATATTCTCAGGGATTATTAATTCACTTGCCATGCCCTGATAACCCATTATGACAGCTTGCTCGTTTTTTATCATATAGCGGAGTTCCCCTCCTGCCAATTGTAATTCTTTTTCCTGCATTTATCTCGTTCCTCTAAGTCTAGTCCTCCAGATTCAGCTTTGCAATCTTAGACAGCATCTCATCCTGTCGCTCGCTTAGCATCAATTCTTGATTATGTTTTTGATAATCTGGGCTACCGAAGGTGGCAATAAACTGTGCCCCATAAGTATTCACCGTAAGCTCTGTTACCAGAATCAACATCTCATTGCCCTGTTCAAAAGCTTCCTCTACAAAAGCAAATATTGCATGTAATTCCTGCTGTACCGTAATAGTCTCCTGCTTCATCTTAGCTACTAGACCATCATATTTTTCCTTAATATATGCAAAAATAGCATCACCGTCTGTAAATTCACTGATATAGATTTCCTTCTTAACATTCTCTAAAAAATGAATCACCTGACGTTGTTTCTTTTTCTCTGCATCTGACAAAGAATGAGCTGCCTGTAAGGATTCTACACGTTTTCTTCTCGCTTCCGTAAGCTTGTCCAATAGCGTAATCATCTCCTCGGTAAACTGCATAGGCAATGCTGCCTTTACCGCCACCAAGCTAGTGCGCAAGTCAGACAAATACGCCGCCTGTTCGCAGATATCTTTCATATCCGCCAGCACTCTATCCATCAACATACCTAACAATGACAGTCTCTCATCGAAGGCTGCTGCCTTTGCACGTACAATGGCATTTACAGAAGGCTCTCCCTTCAAAATCTCTTCAATGCGATAGTCATTTTTATATTTGATGTAGAGGTCATAGTAAGCTGTAAATTCCTTTACAATGCGCTCATTACGAATATACTGACCTACCAAACTCTCTTCCACTGGGAGCTGTTCCTCCTCATAGAGATAGAGAATCTCAGACAAATCCTCCCATCCTCTGGCAGTCACATAGCTTCTTCCTCTGTTAGTCATCTCCATACAATAGAAATGCTCTTTCTTCAAATCTAGGTAACTTAGAATCGCACTGTGCAAACGTCTCTCTGTAGCATATTCCTTCCAAATACGAAGGTCTGGCTCCACTTCTAAGACTTTTAATCTATCTAAAGTCACCACGTCGAATTCACGCACCGACTTGTTGTACTCAGGTGGATTACCTGCTGTTACAATGACCCAGCCTTCTGGCACGCTATGACGTCCAAACACTTTATACTGCAAAAACTGTAGCATAGAAGGAGCTAACGTCTCAGACACACAGTTAATCTCATCCAAGAAAAGGATTCCTTCTTTTACGCCACTTTGCTCCATGGTGTCATAGATAGACGCAATAATCTCACTCATGGTATATTCCGATACGCTGTACTCTTCTCCGCCATAAGTCTTCTTGGTAATAAAGGGAAGTCCCAATGCAGACTGTCTGGTGTGATGTGTCATGGAATAAGACACCAATGCAATCCCCAACTCCTGCGCAATCTGCTCCATAATAGCGGTCTTACCAATACCTGGCGCACCTACTAGGAAAATAGGACGCTGCCTTACCACAGACACTTTGTACTCGCCAAAATCGTCTTTTTTTAGATATAAATTTATGGAATTCTTGATATATTCTTTCGCTTGCTTGATATTCATAATTTTCTTTCTATGCTCCTTGATTTCCCTTTACTATCTTTCTGATTACCGCTTAATCAATGCTTTTACTCAACTTTTTCTTCGTTTTTTTCTTCAACCGCTTCATTCAGCCTTTCTTTTTCCTTGTCACCTTGCTCTTTTTCCAATTCGTCCTCTAGTTCTTCCTGCTCCAGGATTACCTTCATACTCCAAGGTGGCACTGGCGCCCTGTTCTCATCTTCATCTAGAAATGCAAATATAACATCATATTTCGGCATCCATTCTGGATACACTCCATATCCATCGGTAAAATAAATCAGACCTTTTAGATTCTCGAATTCCCCTTGTGTCTGTAGCTTTTCTACATATTCAAACACAGGACGGAAATCCGTAGCACCAAAGCCTTTTAGCTTGCCATACTGCATAAAGGTCTGGAAGTCATCATCATTGGTAATCTTGGTATCACTTTGCACCTCATTGTCACACTGTACAATGTGAATATTCACTTTATGGAAGAAATTCTCCGTACTCTTTAAGATAGAATAGGTCTTTTGCAAAAAGGCTTTTACAATGGGGCCTCTACAAGAGGCAGAGGTATCAATAGCAATGACAAATTCCTTTACTTTTTTCGTCTCCTTGTATTCCAATGGTTCAATCAATGGCAGATTCCCGTAATGTTCCAAACCATAGGTGTAATAGATATAATCAAATTCCTCATCATTCACTGCAATGTCCTCACCCATTACGGTAAATCTACGGAGAATATCACTGTAATCATATCGATCCTTGGTAGCTTCCTCCAAGTTCTTTTCTAAGGTATCCGCTCCCGCCTTCCGCTTGGTAAAAGACTTTAAATCTGCCTTAATACGCTCACTAATCTTTTTCCACTGCTCTACGGTCATTTCCAATTGTTCCCTAGGTTGCCATAGGGAATGCACATCTTTCTGGAACAAGCGAATATATTCCTGTCGTTCATTTGGAGTTAACGGATTGTGTTTTAGATAACGGTATACCTTCTCAGCTGTCAACGCACCAATGTCTTCTTTTAATACGTTTAGCTTTCTCTTGGCCTCTTCATCTCGTTCCAATGTAACACTAGACACATTCATATCCAGAATCACATTCTCCACGGCAATATCCACCGCCATATCCCATAACGACTGTTCCACCTTGTCATAACGATAGCTGTGCGAAAATACAAAATGCAATAATACATGCAAAAATAAGCGCGTAATATACTTTGGCTCCTTCTGATATTGCTTCAAGATATATACTGCATCATAAAAGCAATGTTCCCCATCCGTTGCCACACATCCTGTGTTTTTTCGCTCCTGCCAATGTAGCTGCGACAAGGCAACATCAAAAAAGCGCATATGAACCAAAAGTTCATCATGCGCTAATTTTAAAATTTGGTTGGAGAGCATGGTAAGTTCTTCTCTATTCGCTTCCATCCTTCTCTCCCTTCTTACTTTTCTTACTGATCATATACCTTCAATCGGCAGGTGCCTCTTGCATTCAATGGGCACTCATATACTCTGGAATCTCCACTTTTACCAATGAAGGATACTGGACATCTTCTACAATCACCAGGTGTAAAATCACTTGGTACTTCAAACTCGAGGCGGGCAATCTTCATTCCCTTCTCTTGCTCTTCTTCTTTAACCTTGCTCCAATTCAATATCTGTTCACAAGCTGCGCATTTCTCCATTCCCTGAGCAACTGTTCTACCACACAAAGGGCATGTATAATATACTTCACTCATATCGCCTCTAGTGACCACTACATCTGCTGGGAACTGTCTTATTAACTGTGCTCTAATATCTTCGTTCAATATACTATACCGTCCTTCCTTATCTTTTGTAAAATCTAGTTGAGAAAATCGTATCACATGCATTTCGCAATGTCAAGAATCCTACTAATTCCAAAAGTATCCTGTTATGGCTTTTTTCAAATGCGATTTAATTCTGATGCATATACTTTTCTCTTGTAGCTAACCCTCCGCGAATATGTCTTTCGGATTTATTCACATCCAGCACTTTCCTCGCCTGTCTGGCAAGTCCGGGATTGATGGCCATTAATCTCTCTGTGCAATCCTTATGTACTGTGGACTTGGATATTCCAAACTGTCTCGCCGTCTGACGCACCGTTGCATTGTTTTCAATAATATAGTTGGCGATAGCAACTGCACGCTCCTCAATATAATCTTTCAAAATAGAATCCCCCAAGAATTGTTTTTACATTGTATGTAACAATTCTTGGGGGTATGACTGGTTATATAATACTCTCTTACATCTAAATAGAAAACGATTAACCGAATATCAATAGTACGTTCTCCAGATACTATCTTCCCAAATTAATTCTAGTCCCTTATCCAAAGCCTCTGAAATACGAGCAGAATCCTCTTTTCTCAAAACATAGATATTACCTTTTTCGATCTCAGGAACAATAAAAAAATAATTCTTGTAGCATGCCATATTGGCTCCTGGTGTATTGTACAAATCATATGGATTCATTTGCGTACTAAACTGGAAGTACTCGATAGATGCGTCAATATATGTGGTAACATCACCAAGTCCTTTTTCCTCCAACGCCTCCAACGTATTGGTATATTCATCAGAATATAGCATCTGCGGATAAATTGCATCTTTGTATTCATAAAAATAAAACTTTGCAAATAGTAAGAATGAAATCAAATAAATACAACCTATCATGCCAATCGAACCGTTTTCTACCCAAAGTTTCTTCTTTTTTGCCAAGGCAGTTACACCTTGTACAAAAGCATATATTCCATATAGCACCAATATAAACTGTGCAAAAAAGATACCATTCAATCTATGAATCTGAGGAATCGAATCTCCACCCAAAAGCATTCCTGCACCAAACTGCGCAACAAAAATGAGATAAAAAATACTTTCCTTTACAAAAGTTTTGCTTTTTATACTTTGAAACGTCTTCACCGTTAAGTATATAAAACCAATAAAAAAGAATGGAATGGAACATATATACATGGTATAAAAACCATCAAAAGAACTATAGTTGATACCATCTTTAAAAAGGATACACTTTAGTACTTCAACGAATTTCTCAAAAATCAACTCTGGTTGAAACCCAATCTGTGTTCCTCTATAATTATCCAATTTGGATACCGAAATCTTCCCAACCATGAAATCAGGCAAATGAAAGACATTCACCGCTATCATCACAACCAGCGGAAAAGCTACAACAAATGCCGTAATCCATGCAGTTAGTAGCTTTTTGATTTGCGTTTTCTTGGTGTATAAAATATATGCCGAAAGGAACAACAACGTAACCGTATTTGCTATATAACTCAATGCATATGTATAATATGCAATCCCCCACAGCACCCCAAACAAAATATACTGCAAATAACGGTCCTTCTCTAACGCCCAAAACAGAACTGCAAGAGAAATGGTCAGCATACTAACCAATGCATTACAATCCAGTCCAAATCTACACTGCATAATAAAGTAAGGCATCACCGCATACAAAAAGCCACCGAGAATCTGCCATTTTCTACACATCAATTTTTGCAATAGATATAGACCTGCTCCAAAAGCAACTAGACTTACCAACACCATTGGAAGACGCACTACCAACAAGTCAAGTTTTCCATCCCAGAAAAACTTAATAAAGAAAGCCACCAAATAAGAATAAAATGCACTTTGTCCTCCATCAAAATTTTGAGGATATATTGGATAGGAATTCAAGTAACGATCTACTCCATAATTTGCAAGAGAATATGCATTCACACCTAATCCCGCCTCATCTATATGGATTCCATAGGGAAGCTCCGTCAATTTATATAGTCTTAGAAAAGCAGCCAACAATACAATTATCGTCATAGCAAAATAATAGCATCTATCCCTTAATTCATTTTTTTTCCTCTTTTTCAGGTACCCTTGTTTTGAAACCTTCATCATACTTTATAACCTATTCTATACTTTTGTGCACTGAATAATTCAACAACTCAATTATGAGACATATCTTACCATGTGTAACACTCCATTTCAATTATTTTCTGCACCAAAGACCTTTCCCTATAGATTCCTATTTTGTATAATTCATGCAGAATTCCATTGCATTTGCTTTCAATAGGAAAGCATGCTATACTGACACTGTTATTTTACAGATGATTCTATACGCAATGTATCAGATGAAATACAGCTAAAAGCGAGGTTGCTATAGTGAAAGATAAGAAATTATTGACCAATTATCGGCTCATATTCTGGAGCATACTACTCTTTTCATTGATAAGTAGGTTACTATATATTACAGGAATTCCAAATGGCATTAATCAGGATGAAGCCATGCTTTCCATGGATGCCTGGGCATTGTCCCAGTATGGCACAGACCGCTTTGGAACTCATCTTCCTGTGCATTTTGCAGCTTGGCAGACTAGCCAGATGAGTGTATTGTTGGGATATTTCATTGTACCTTTCATTAAGCTGTTTGGCTTTGAGCTATGGGCTATTCGTCTTCCTTTGGCTCTGATTAGTACTATGGGTGTGGCATTGCTATATCTTGTTTCTAACAAGTTCTTTAGCAGGGAAATATCATTGGTTATCATGGCTTTGGGTGCTATCAATCCATGGCAATTTATGCAAAGTCGATGGGCGTTAGATTGCAATTTGTTCCCTCACATCTTTTTGTTGGGATTTTACTTATTGTTATTGGGATTAGAGAAACGTAAGTTTTTGTATTTATCTATGATTTTCTTTGGATTAACCTTTTATTGCTACGGCATTGCGATTTATACCGTTCCAGTTTTCTTATTTGTATATGCTGCTTGGTGTCTATGGAAACGTCAGCTTAAGTTCAAAGAAGTATTTATTAGTGTAATTATCTTTGCATTGACTGCTTTACCTGAGATTATTACCATGGCACTTAATTTGGTAGGAGCCCCTACCATTGAAACACCATTTTTCACCATGCCATTATTTCCATACAGTGCGCGAAGTGCAGATATTCTATTTATGAATTTCTCCTTTGCACAGCTGGGTAAGAATATATGGGCACTTATTACACAGGTATTTTTGCAGTTCCCTGACCATCTTTTCAATACTATTCCTGCTTTTGGGCCGCTGTACCATATTTCCATTCCATTTATTTTCATTGGAATCATTCAGTTTACTAAGAGACTTTTTCAGGAAAAGGATTTGAAAAAGCAGACCATAGACTTAGCTCTTTGGGGATTCTTAATCATGGGAATCTGGGCAGGTATTATTACCCTTGAAGTTAACGTAAATCGTATTAATATTATTTTTTATCCGCTGATTATCTTATGCGGATATGGAATTCAGTTTGTTTTAGAGAAACTTGCTGGTTGGAAACAATTAATTGCACGTATATTAATAGCAGCCTATGCTCTTTGCGGCATTGGTTTCTTCGGTACTTATTTCACCAGCTTTTCGGAAGATATTGAAAAATATTTCAATGTAGACTTTTTAGAAATTGTACAAGAAATAGATGCCTCTGATAATGTTGATAGCCTCTATATCACAGGCAATATGGGGTGGCAATACAACGAACGTATGGCAGAGATATTAACACAGTACACCTGTAAGATTGACGCTCTGTATTATCAAGAGTTAACCACTACTACTGGTGGTCGTGAAGTCCTTCCATATTCTGAAAGATACCATTTCGTGAATATGGAAAAATGTGATTTTTCAGATAAAGATGCGATTTATGTTATCTGCAAAAATGAGTTAGAAAATCTCCCATCGTCCTACAGCATATTGACTGAAAACGATACTTTCTTAGCAATTACATTGAATTAATAAAGCATCTGTATGGAAACACCAATTCGTTATATTTGTTTAACATTTGGATTGGTTCTCCATACGGATGCTTTTCTTTGATTCTAATATTATACAATTCTTCTTACTGCTAAAATAGTTCGATACTGCGCATTGCTTACTTTAATTCCAGTACGTTCCGTACTAGCATGCACAATCTTGCCACCTCCAATGTAGATAGCTACATGGCCAGAATAACAAATCAAATCACCTGGTTGTGCGTCTTCATAATCCACGCCAGTTCCAGCACTTCTCTGCTCGGTTGAAGTTCTTGGCAGATTATATCCAAAGTCCTTATACACACGGTAGGTAAAACCAGAGCAATCCGCTCCGTTAGTTAAGCTGGTGCCACCGTATACATAAGGATTACCAATATACTGGCAAGCATATTTTGCCACATTCTTGCCTGCTTCGCTACCGCTTGCATTTTCAATGGTTTCTGTATGGGAGGTGGATGTATAATTGCCACCTGTAGCAGCACTATTGCCTTTATTCCCCTTATTATTCTGCTGCGCCTGCAACTGTGCTAGCTTTTTCTCTTCCTGTTGTAGCAGTTTCTTCGCTACGCTTGCCTGTTGCTGTGCTTTCTTAATCTCAGCCTCATAGTTTGCTGATTCTTGCTTTTTCTTAGCCAGTAATGTGTCTAAACTAGCTCTTTGGGTTTGTAACGCTTCCCGTTCCTGCTCCAAAGTAGTCTTTTGGTACTCAAGATTATTCTTCTCAGCCTCTAAAGCATTCCACAAATCTATTACTTGCTGTCTAGTAGTCTCATATTCATCGAACTTGATTTGGTCATATTCATAGATGCGCTCCACATAGTCCATGCGATTGAGCATATCAGAAAGTCCACCGCCCTGTATAAAAGTATTTAGGCTATTGTCGCTTCCCATTTCATACATAAGGCGGATACGCACCACCATGTCATCATACTGTTGTTCTACCTTCGCCTGAGCCTTCTCATATTCCTTCTCAGTTACATCTATCTGGGCCTGCTTATCTACCAATTCCACTTCCTTATTGGCAATCTCGTCCTCTTTCATACCTATACTGGTCATGGTATTGATAATCTCAGCATTCAAGTCCGCAATCTCTTCTTCTGCTAGTTCTTGCTTTTCTTCATAGGAAGATATCTGATTATTGATATTCGCAAGCTCATTCTTAGTCTGATTAATCTGGTTCTTAACCTCAGAGATAGAAGTTGCACCTACTTGTATACTTTGCTCTAGCATAGGGCAAACAAGTGCCACTGTTAGACAACCTATCACTATGTAATTTATTTTCTTTTTCCATTTCTTATGTACATTTATACTCATACAAAGAGCATAACACACTCCATACCATTTTTCAATGAAAGTACTTGGGGCTCCCTATGAAAATTCTTCCAAGGTTCCACACAGTAGAACGCACAGGCAGGACGGCTGGGGCATGGGTTTCCAAATGCATTGAGCAAAATGTGAGAATTTCTTATGCGCGCAACTTTGCTATCAGGTTCGTGTCTTTCTGGGGCTTGAACAATTGGGGCGGTGGGTACGTCCGTGGAATACATTTTCAAAAGTTCGAGGCGGGAAATGTGGTATTTCTAACATGTGCGCCTTTGCTTTTCCTTATTATTCATGTCTTTCTCAGGTTTTACAAAAAAGTCAGCGTGTTCGCGGAAGCGAAACATGCAAATAAATTAATAGCAAGACCAAAACAACCAGCATGTTTCTCTACCGCGTACATGCTGGCTATTTTTGTAAAAGCCGTCGAAAGCACATGAAGTGAACACAAAGGGCGCACATGAGAAATTCACACATTTCCCTTTACGAATTTTGAAAACGTATTACCAGCGGACGTACCCACCGCCCCAATTGTCCATACCTCAGAAAGACGCGAATAATCACAGTTAGCAAAGGCGCACATTATAGAAATTCCACATTTTGATTGCGCATTTGGAAACCCATGCCCCAGCCGTCCTGCCTGCGCTCCCATAACGTTTATCCATCTTTAGAGAATTCCATCAAAAAGGACTCCCAAAAGGGAGCCCTTAAAATTATAATTCACAGTTATTAACAGTACGTGGGAATGGAAGCACGTCTCTGATATTGCCCATACCAGTTAAGTACATTACACATCTCTCGAAACCAAGACCGAAACCTGCATGTCTTACAGAACCGTATCTACGCAAATCTAAATAGAAGTCGTAATCTTCTTTATTCAAGCCAAGTTCATCCATTCTCTGCTCAAGAAGTTCAAGATTGTCTTCACGCTGGCTACCACCGATGATTTCACCAATACCAGGTACGAGACAGTCCATAGCAGCAACAGTCTTGCCATCATCATTCAACTTCATGTAGAATGCCTTAATCTCCTTTGGATAATCAGTAACGAATACTGGACGCTTGAATTCCTGCTCAGTTAAGAATCTCTCATGCTCAGTCTGGAGATCGCATCCCCAGAATACCTTGTAATCGAATTCATCATTGTGCTTCTCTAAGATTTCAATAGCTTCTGTATAAGTTACATGACCGAAGTCAGAGTTTACTACATGCTCAAGACGCTCGATTAATCCCTTATCTACAAACTGGTTGAAGAATGCCATCTCTTCTGGCG
>CAZHEM010000036.1:0-21688 GCA_964531725.1 uncultured Acetatifactor sp. | reverse complement strand
TTGCAGCAGATTTACAGTCTGTCCCCTTTGGCCACTCGGGAATCCATCCATGTAGAGCAATGCCCTAACAATGTGAAATTGTATCACACAATTCAACAAATTGCAAGTGTGAAATATATTTTTCTACAACTAATTCTATTATTTTTCAGGTGCTTTAAAATGATATAACACTAGCGGATATTTTCCTAACTGAAATTCTCCATACGCCGCAATCTCATATTTTTGTTTATACATATAATTCATCTCATCTTCCGAAATATAATCGGTTGTGAAATACCAAAAACTATCTTCTTCTACACTTGTACATGTATCATTTGTTATATAATTATTTGGATAATAATAATATAACACAGTCCAACCAATATGTTTTACCCCATTATTAACAAGAACTTCATCTTCGTCCAAGTCACCAATAATCTGTAAGAGTTCTTCTGTCTTAATAGATTCATACTCTGCGGTATCCGCATATGTATTATAATCCTTAGCTCCCAATAAGATAAGTACCAATAGGATAAAAGCCAACACGATTTTCGCCACTACTCCTATCCATGGCTTATGAGCCTGCTGTGAGCATTCTTTTATATAAGCCAACAAACGTGCACTTCCAATTACTAAAATCATAGCCGTAACTGCACACAATGGATATAAATATCGTAGCGCTAATAACGGTCTCACAAGAATACAAATTCCATATGCAAACACGAATGTTCCTACAATGGTCAATACTCCTACCGTTAATGTATAAGTCTCTACAGACCAACCTTTTACTGAAGGAGTATTAATATAGATTGTCTCTTGCTCTTCTTGCTTTCTTCTACTAATGATTGCTGATTCCATTATCAAAAGCACCAAAACCACTACAAGGAATAATGGTAAAACTACTTTTCTCATATTGGCACCGCACATAATCATATTCAAACTATCATTTATACTGAGAATATCGGTCATCCACCAATTACCACTAACAGCCTTAGTACTCTTTAGCAGAACACTAAGCCATGGCATATAAGCTCCGATAAAACCAAGTAAAGCGATTACACCCTTTATCCAAGTTTTGCCCTTTAGACGCACATATGCAGCTACGCAAGTAGTAAATACTAGAATACCTGCTGCAACCAATGCATAATAATGAGAATATGCTGCAACAAGTGCCCAGAATACCATGCCGACCCATGCCAATACCTTGCTTCCACTTAAGATACGGTATGCACAGTAAAAGGCACCTGCCAATCCAAGAAAAGCCAACGCATACATTCTTACTTCTACATTATACTCCAGACATGGAGCAGACATTCCTGATAAAATAATAAAGAAAGCAGTTGGCATATTTCCAAAATGCTTACGCATTAATGTGATGGCTAACAAAATGCCTAATACAAATGGCACAACAGAGGCCATATGCAACACATATCCTTGCTCTCCAAATAGTGTTACAAACAGTTTTAGCCATAGGTAATACAGTGGAGGATGATTCTCTTCCGTTGTCAAAACACGAAACATTCCGCTTACACTATGTCGCACTAGATTTGCAGAATATGCTTCATCACCCCATAATACATTATCAAACATTAGGCTGGTGTTCATTCCAATAACTACTACTGCCAACAAATAGATTCCATTTGGTGCTATCCACTTTTTAAAGAAACGAGTCAAACTATTATCTACATAACCAGTCCAATTTACTTTTATATTTACCTTTCTAGTAGATACATACCATTCCACACCTACAATCAAGGCAATAGCTACTATCTGTATCACAGCATATTTTAAAACAAAAATAGGCGAACGATCCATTTTCTCCCAAAAAGAGGTGTTCTCATCACACATTACCACCATTGCCATGGTTGTAAGTATTGTTGTTATTAACGTGTATCCCACATATTTAATAACTACCTCTACAGGGGATATCTTTTTGTCTTTGTTGTACTGCATCCAAATAAGCAATGGTATTACAGGCATAAAAAAACTAAAAATAATTGCTTGCACTATTTTGTCTCCTTCTGTACATTCTCTTCAGTCATATATTTCAAAATAATTGCGGATGTAGGTGGCATTTCAACCTGAATTTTGCCATGGCGAATCTCATATTCTCTGCTATTTAACTGATATCCATTGGCACTAGTTTCTAGCAAAACAATCATTTTACCCTTTTTAGGAATACCTGCTTCCCAAACAGTTACCTCTTTGGTAAGCCCATGATTGTTATTATTTACTAAGATAACGCTCTGTCCTTTGGAATGGAATCTTGCATATGCAAGATAATTGTACTCTCCTGCAATGAATTTGATAGAGCCATTGCGCAAC
This sequence comes from uncultured Acetatifactor sp., assembly GCA_964531725.1. Taxonomy (GTDB): domain Bacteria; phylum Bacillota; class Clostridia; order Lachnospirales; family Lachnospiraceae; genus Acetatifactor. The sequence goes on along the minus strand of CAZHEM010000036.1, from coordinate 19,384 downwards.
TCATCATTTTCTTTACGCAGACGAATAATATCCTTATGGAAAGACAACATCTCCATGTCTTCTCTTCCCCAAGGATAAGTTCTGCGGTTATCTGGATCGGTAAAGCCGCACACACCAACTTCGTCACCATAATAGATAGTAGGGGCACCCATCCAAGTCATCTGCATTACTACTGCCTCACGCATTACGGCTTTGTTAATACCCATTTCGGCCTCACGGGGACCTAAGGTATTGGTTCTTCCTACTTTACGATTGGTACGCGTTAGGAATCGTGAATGATCATGATTAGACAACTCATTCATAGCAACTCGCCAGCTAGGCATTGCAAAGCTTGTGCTGTGATGCTTCATTGCACCCCAGAAGCTATCTGCATTTCCAATTAAGTCTTCACGGTAGTCATCGCTATGCTTCTCCATACCAGTTAAAAACCATGTTACTGGCTCCATGAAAGCGTCATAGTTCATAACGGTATCCCATTCGTCACCCTTCAACCATTCTCTGGTCACACCATAATGCTCTGCAAGAATGATTGCGTTAGGATTGGCTTCTTTTACCGCTTTACGAAATTCTTTCCAAAAGTAATGGTTATATTCTGGACTATGACCTAAGTCTGCTGCCACGTCCAAACGCCAACCGTCTGCATTGTAAGGTGGAGATACCCATTTTTTACCAATATACATTACATAATCAAATAAATCTTTTGAGCCTTCAAAATTCAGCTTTGGCAAGGTATCATGTCCCCACCAGCCATCGTAGGAGCCATTGTATGGCCAATTCTGTCCTTTGAAATCAAAATAACTTCTATAGGGACTGGCACCGTCTACATAGGCACCCTTCTCATAACCTTCTACGTGCTCATAAAGACGTTCCTTATCCATCCATTTATTGAAGGAACCACAGTGATTAAACACACCGTCTAAAATGACCTTCATGCCACGTCTATGAGCTTCTTCTACTACCTTAGCAAATAGCGCATTACTTGCTTCTAAGTTCTCCTTGTTGGCAATGCGATTAATGTACTTAGTAGCAAATCGGTTCTCCTTCTGCCCTGGAGGAAGAAGGTCACCCGTTTCATTTACAATCTTGCCAAAATGTGGGTCTATATAATCATAATCCTGAATATCGTATTTATGATTGGATGGTGATACAAACAATGGGTTGAAATAGATAACCTCTACACCTAGATCCTGCAAGTAATCCATCTTATCTAGTACACCCTGCAAGTCACCACCATAGAAATTACGCACATCCATCTTCTCAGGATAACGATACCAATCATCTACATGCTGTACAGGTTCTCCAATATAACAATACTCGCCAGTCTGCACATCATTCGTAGAGTCTCCATTGCAGAAACGGTCAACATATATCTGATACATAACTGCACCCTTTGCCCAGTCAGGAGTGCTGAACCCAGGTATAATTACAAAAGCATAGTACTCACTTGCTTCCTGTACTAATCCTCTCGCATCATAGAATACCTTAATATGACCTACCTGTACTTCAAAATGGTATCTTACAGTCTCATTCTCTAACTGTAATTCTATGCTATAAAAATCGAATTCTCCCTTGGTCTCCACCTTGTTCATCAACAGCTTCCGTCCCTTGTGAACTAGGAAAACACGATCTACATTGTCCTTTGCTGTACGAAAACGAATAGTAACTGGCTCATATGGTGCTGGCTCCTCAGGAGTTACATATTCATTAGTCGTATCACTAAAAAGAGCCCGTCTGTCAAGAACGGGGCGCATCATTGAAATATACTGTTGTGCATATTCCGGTTGATTAAATCTTGATAAATCCATAAAATAGCCTCTCTACGTTATCAGTCGAAACTGATAACTCCAAACCTACATTATTAAGTATATTTTACTATTCCTTACCCTATTATTCAACCTATATTTGGGTAGTAAAAAAGACAGCTTTCGACGGCTGTCCTTTTTAGAGAAGGTATTTCTTTCTTATGGGGTATAGCAAAAAACTATATAATGTATTGGGGGGGGTTACGCATATTATAATAGCACGACCATATCTTTTTGGCTATTCTCACAATTCACAAATATAACAAAAAAGACAAAGAGTTTTTGGTAATTTTTACCAATTACTCTTTGTCTAATATTACTAATACGTTTATGCCTGTGCTACAAACAACTCTTCTAATTCTTCTCTACAAATTTTTTCTTTTTCAAGAAGAAGCTCTGCACATGCATGAAGTACACCCATATTCTCTTCGATAAGCTGTTTTGCTTTTGCGTAACAATCATCAATAATGGACTTCACTTCTCTATCAATCTCACCAGCTACTATCTCACTATGACCTTTGGTATGAGCTAAATCTCTTCCAATAAATACCTCATCTCCGTCGTCATCATAGTTAATCACACCAATATTTTCAGACATACCATAGCGAGTAACCATTCTTTTTGCAACCTTAGTAGCCTTCATAATATCACTAGAAGCGCCTGTTGTAATATCCTCGAAGATAAGCTCCTCCGCAATACGTCCACCCAAAGATACCATAATATCCTGAAGCATCTTGCCCTTAGTTAAGAACATTTCATCCTTTTCAGGAAGTGGCATGGTATAACCTGCTGCACCAACTCCCGTAGGGATAATGGATACGGAGTACACAGGACCTACATCTGGTAACACATGGAATAAAATCGCATGACCTGCTTCATGATAAGCAGTAATCTTCTTCTCTTTATCAGAGATAATACGACTCTTCTTCTCTGCTCCGATACCCACCTTCACAAATGCTTTTTTAATGTCATCTTGAACTACAAATGCTCTGTTATCTTTCGCTGCATTAATTGCTGCCTCATTTAATAGATTCTCTAAATCTGCGCCAGTAAAGCCTGCAGTGGTCTGGGCAATCTGCTTTAAATCCACTTCTTCGCTGAGAGGCTTATTCTTAGCATGTACATTCAGAATCTCTTCACGTCCACCTACGTCTGGTCTGCCAACAGCTACTTTACGATCAAAACGACCTGGACGAAGAATTGCTGGGTCTAAGATATCAACACGGTTGGTAGCTGCCATTACAATAATGCCTTCGTTCACACCAAAACCATCCATCTCAACCAACAACTGGTTCAAGGTCTGCTCTCTCTCGTCATGGCCACCACCCATACCAGTACCACGACGTCTTGCTACTGCATCAATCTCATCAATAAATACGATACAAGGTGCATTCTTTTTTGCTTCCTCGAATAAATCTCTTACACGAGAAGCACCCACACCTACGAACATCTCTACGAAATCAGAACCAGAGATACTAAAAAATGGTACACCTGCTTCACCTGCAACAGCCTTCGCAAGTAAAGTCTTACCAGTTCCTGGAGGTCCCTCCAAGAGAACACCCTTAGGAATTCTAGCACCAACCTTGGTAAACTTACCTGGCTCTTTTAAGAAATCAACAATTTCTTCCAATTCTTCTTTTTCTTCTTTTAGACCTGCCACTACTTGAAAGTTAATCTTCTTGTCACCCATAGTCATCTTAGCGCGGCTCTTACCAAAATTCATCATTTTGCTACCACCGCCGCCAGCTTGGGCATTGTGCATAGTGAAGAAAAATACGCCAATTACCAATACAATCAGCATTGGAAGCATATAGCTCATGAACCAGCTCTCTCGCTGAATATCTTCTACTCTTGGATCATAACCTCTATCACGTATCTCTCTCTCAATCTCTGTAATATCAGTTACATATAATCTTTTCGCAGTTCCATCTTTTAATCCAACGGTTACATAACCTGTTGGAGCTTCTCCGTTTGGATTAACCACAATCTCTGTCACTTTTCCAGCATCCATATCTGCTATAAATGCAGTTCTTGTGTAATCTTCTTCTTGGCTTTTCACCATATTTAATACTGCAATAACTACTATCAGCATAAAAATCAATGCAAAATAGGAATTAAAGCTTCTGCCGTTCTGTTTCAATGTACGGGCCTCCTAATATTTAGTCAAATTTAACCACGCCGATGTAAGGAAGGTTACGATATCTCTGATCATAATCCAATCCGTAACCAACTACGAATTCATCAGGAATCTCAAATCCCGTATAATCAACGTTTACATCTATTACTCTTCTATCTGGTTTATCCAAAAGAGTACAAAGTTTTAATGATTTAGGACCTCTATCGCGAAGCATCTCCATTAAATAGCTCAAGGTTCTTCCGCTATCTACGATATCTTCTACTACTAATACGTCCTTATCCTTAATAGAATCATCCAAATCCTTTACAATCTTTACTACACCGCTAGATTTGGTATCTCCGCCATAGCTAGACACAGACATAAAATCCAAGGATACAGGCACAGTGATTCTCTTTGCCAACTCACACATAAAGAAAGCACCGCCTCTTAATACACAGATTAAGTGTATCTGCTTTCCTGCATAATCCTTACTAATCTGTTCTCCAATTGCCTGAATTCTAGCATCTACCTGTTCTTCTGTTAACATTACTTCAACGCGTTCAGCCATTTTCGTCCTCCGTTCTTTATTCGGTACCTTCATCTATTAATTGTACCTGCAAAATTCGTTTTGTATTCTCTCTAACTTTATAATATTCGCTGATTCGATATCCAACCAGCCAAAGGATATGTTGTCCTTCCGCTAATACAGGAATTCTATCTCGCATATTCTTAGGAATCTTCTCCGCAATAAAATAGTCCTTTAACTTTTTGTGATGAGGTTGTCCTTCCAAACTTCCAATAGTAAGATAATCACCTATATTGCGAGTACGAATACATAATGATTTACTTATTTTATCATAATCAAACCATTTCGTATACTGATTTTTAGGAACTTCTTCTGTCTTTTCCTGAGAAAAAACCACCATTTTTAACGTTTTTCCTCTTCCCACAGAAACAGAAACAGCTTCTTTCTCTAAATCTGACAGCATAATCTCCGATGTAGGAAAATCATCTTCTATCATATCCTCCATATCCTCGTTTTTTGCTAACTCTAGATAAAGTCTCTCGTATTCTCGCCTTGCAAAAATACCAAAGGGCAGATTAAGACTTAAATTGCCTTCCTTGTTGCAAATCTCCAACAAGCTTTTTATATGCACATAAGAAATATCCTTTTCCCATGGAGATAATTGTTTCATTACCTGTAACAAGATTCTCTTTTGAATAGCAGAATGTTGTTTTAACAGTTTCTCCACCGATAACACAATCTTATTCTCTTCTTGTGCCAATATACATTCTTGGCTAGCTGCCGTGGTCTGACTCTCTAGATAATCTTCTATTTCAGACAGCATGTCCGCTGTCTGCGCCATATGAGCAACACTTCCTTCTGCAACCAATTCCTCTGCAACAGGAAGAATATGGTGGCGGATGCGATTACGAGTATATTCGTCTTCTCTATTAGTAGCATCCTGACAATAGCTTACACCACATGCCGCTACATATTGCTCTATCTCTTTGCGCTCCAGACACAAGATTGGACGAATAATCTGATCTCTAACAGGCTGGATGCTGGCAAGTCCTTTGATACCACTTCCCCGAAATAGATTGAATAACATAGTCTCACTTCTATCGTTGCTATTATGTGCCACAGCAATCTTGGTAGCCCCCCGCTGTCTCGCCACCCTGTAAAAAGCTTCATAGCGAGCATTGCGTCCTGCTTCTTCTTCCGAAATTTGTTCCTGCCTTGCCTTTGCCCTTATATCAATCTCTTCCAGATAAAAAGGTAATTGATGTTTCTTACACAGTTCTTCCACATAGGCGGCATCTTCGCCAGCTTCTGAACGAACCATGTGATTCACATGTACTACTGCAATATCTAAGGAGTGTTTTTTCCCCCATTCAAGCAACAAAAATAAGAGGCAAACGGAGTCTGCCCCTCCTGAGATTCCTGCTACAATACTTTCACCCTCTTGCAGCATATGGTGTTCGCTCATGTAAGCAAATACTTTTCTCTGGATGTTTTGTTTTTCTTTCATATGAATAAATGTATCTCACTAATAGAAAAAAATCAAGATATACCGCTATTTTCCCAAATTCCCACCACAATTATGGTCATATCATCTTTAATATGTCCGCCACTTGCGCACAACACCAAATGCAATAGTCTTTCCGCAATTTGCGATGGATTTTGTTCCTCCAGACAAGAAATGAATTCGCACATCTTTTGTTCGTAATCACACTCACCTAATGCCTCTAACACCCCATCGGTGACCATAATACAATAATCTCCATCCTGCATGACTCTGGTCTGTCGCTCTATTTCTACTGTCTGGAATATTCCTAATGGTAAGGTTCCCATGGAGATAGGTTCTACAGCTTTTCCATGTTTTAGAAAAGAGGTAACTCCTCCTACCTTATAAAAATTGCATCCGCCATCGTACAAATCCACATCACAGATATCTAAAGTAGGATGATTCTGGTCCTCTCCATTGGTATAAACTGCTAAATTAACCATATTCATCGCCGTATCCATTCCATAACCAGCTTCAATCATTTTCTCCATAAGTTCTAATACGATTTCACTGTTTTGAGCGGCATCTTGCCCAGATCCTGTTCCATCGGATAATAGAATAGATAGTTTTCCTTTTTCGGATTCTGTTATTATATAGTTATCCCCGGATACCTCCTCCGTTTCTTTGGTAGCCTTAGCAAATCCTGTTAACACCACATATTTTGGCTCATCCACAAAAATGAAACTCTTTGTTTCCTGCTCTACAAAATATGGACTGGTAACAGAAGCCGTTAATCGGCGATTTAGCAGTACAGACAGCATGTCTGCCACATCCTCTGTAGGAATGCCCCTTTTTCCTGTTGTATGCAAATTCATTCCAATGGCCTGTCTATCATTTTCCTGCATAATATATGCTAGATTATCTGCATGAATATTTTCCATTTTCAAAGCATGGGTAAGTAATCTTTTTTTCTTTTCTTCCATAGGTTGGTAACGAAACACCTCGTAAGCAACCTTGCTCATAATTTCCGCCATTTCATTCATGTTGTTACACACAATCTGCTTGTTTTCCCACAATGTTTTCGCCTCTAACAGACCCTGTCTGCTATCTCTTGCATATAAAAACTCACCATCCAAGGTTCTTGATAATTCATGAAACACCTGTGCATATCCTAACAATCTTCTTTTTACTAACTCTGGCACTTGTACAGTTACGTCTATGTTGTCTACCTTTTCATGTCGCTTCATTTCCATGACCCCCTGTTTTTTTCCCTTGATTATAGGAGCTTGTAGATTTACTTTTTGTCAAAACGCGTTGGAAAAACCTTTATTTTTTGCGACAAAAAAACAGAACAATTAAAGTTCCCTCTAATTGTCCTGCTTTATTCTGATTTAAAAAGAATCTCACCTTCATATACCAAACCAAGCTTATCCTTAGCAACTTCCTCTACAAAACCTTTAGTCTGTGTATATTTACGATATTCTTCTATCTCGTTTGCCCGTTCTTCCTCTTCCAGAATCTGTACCTCTAAGGCGGCTATCTCTGCATCCTTCTCATCAATGCTCGCTTGTAACTCTACACTTCTATATGCAACAACTGCCATAATCATTAGTACCACTAGAGTAACAAGGAACATGCCCCACCGATTCTGCTGTCGCTTGCGGTAAGCAACTTTTTTCTTCATCAACTATATCTCCTCTTACTTTGCTAACAGTCCGTTACAAATGTTATTATGCCTTCATTTTAAGCATTTTTCTATAATGCGTCAACTTCTTTTTCAGTCTCGCACCTAGCTTATAACCTTTACGAACTATTCTCTTTATGCCATTTGACGCGGATTTCTGCAGCCTTAGCACTGGATAAAAGAGTACCTTTCCAATTTTCACCAAGACAAAACAAATCTTTCCTAATACAAAACTGGCACACCGCACATAATGTTTACTAAAAAACTTCATATAGAGTGCCATTCCTACTAATGCCCCTAGAATTGCAAACCACCTTAATGTACCATTACTTTCGTGATACATTAACAGGAAAACCTGACTGGCACAATAAATCCAGAAGATTAAATCTTCCAGCGATATCCAGAATATGTTGTGGGGAATCACTCTGCGGACCGTTCGTAAGTTGTCATATAAAAACGTAATAAAAATGCCCATTCGAAGGGCATACAACAAGAAAATATTCTCATTTGCCATAGCCACCTCTATCGAAACAGCTTGGTTAAAAAGGATTCATTCTTCTGCCCATGATGGGGTACATCAGAATAGGTAAAGCTGTCTATCTTGCCATCTATATCTACCTCACCCTTCTCTAAACTAAGCCGATTCACATGAAGATCCTCTCCTTTTATCATGAGCATTCCCTGCTCCGTCTCTAATAAAATCTCATGTACATCAAAGGACAGAACATCCTGTACTCCATTAATAGTACATGTCCTTCGATTGGTCATTGTTACTTTATGTGCATGGCTACTTCCACTTAAATCTTCCATATGCCCTCCTTAATATCTTTACTACTAAAGTATATTCTTAAGGCGCATAAAAATGACTTAAATATAACGGAAAAGTTCTTTTGCTTCTTCTTTCTTTACAGTCTCCTGTACATCCAATACTTCTACTTTTACTTCTTTATTACCAAAGGAAATGGTAATAATATCACCTTCTTTTACATTGGTAGATGCTTTGGCAGGCTTATCATTAATCATAACACGTCCGCTATCGCAGGCTTCATTAGCTACGGTGCGGCGTTTAATCAATCTTGATACCTTTAAATATTTGTCCAATCTCATATTATTTTCCCTTCCTAATTTACTATTTGTTACCCTATTTATAAATCTATCTATTTCTACATAGAAAAACAGAGAACCTTTTTACAGGTTCTCTGATGTGTTCTTCTTTCGGAAATTATGCGTTTAACATATCCTTTAAAGCTTTACCAGCTTTGAACTTAGGAGCCTTAGAAGCTGCGATCTTCATAACTTCGCCGCTCTGAGGATTTCTTCCTTCTCTAGCTGCTCTGTTAGAAACTTCAAAAGTACCGAAGCCTACTAACTGAACTTTTCCATCTTTCTTTAATTCATCAGCAACAACATCTGTAAATGCCTTTAATGCTTTTTCTGCGTCTTTCTTAGAAATGCCAGCCTGCTCAGCCATAGCTGCAACTAATTCTGTCTTGTTCATATTGAACTCTCCTCCTATAATGAGTATTCTTTTTGTACTTCATTTCATAGATGTTTCAAAGAAACGTCTATACATATATATATCTTTTTTTATAATGTTTGTCAAGGCATTTTCCCCATAATTAAGCCTTTTTTGCCGATATTTCACAAGAATCTATTAGGTTATCTATGCAATCATTTAAAATTTGTTCCTGCGATAATTTACAAATTCTGGATACATTCGATATTTCCATAAGAAGAGTTCCTACCGTTTCCTCTATCTTAGAATCTTCTTTTTCTGGATTCATAGCTTCTAAATCCCTCACAAGCTGCTTTAACTGTGCCACACTACTAACATAATCTCTCTGCTGCTGGTAAAGCTTATCTACTTTCTTTAATACCTTCTGGGCACGTGTTAATGCAGGAAGCTCTATTGGAATCTCTCTCAGTGGAGAATCAACAACTGTTTTACCCTCTTTTTCCTGCTTTTTAATCTCTTCCCAGTTTGCTAATACTTGACTTGAAGTATCAGCAGATACCTCTCCAAATACATGAGGATGACGGCGTATCATTTTCGTAGCCACTTCATTTACCACGTCCTCCATGGTAAAAAATCCTTCTTCCTTGGCAATCTCCGCATGCATCACTACTTGAAGTAGTACATCGCCTAATTCCTCTCTCAGATTCTCATAGTCCCCTGTCTTTTCCAAAATGCGAATGCCCGCCAGCACTTCTGCTGCCTCTTCCATCATACATGGTCGAAGACTCTCATGGGTCTGTTCTCTGTCCCAAGGGCAGCCATTTTCACTTCGAAGGGTTCGGATAATTTCCAAAAAATCTTCATAGGTGTATTTATCTTTGTTCTGCATAGTTTCTCCTTATATTTCACATACAGTTCCTCTTAATCCGCAGAGTCTTCTTTTACCGTATTATTGCTACTAGACGATTGCACTGTATTGTTGCTACTAGATGACGTTACCGTGTTATTGCCGCTTGCTACATTCTGGCTATTTTCTTCATCACCATCTTCTGCAATCAAATCTGCAAAGGAATAGGAAATATCTTTTTCCTCTGAGTCTACTAATACTGTGTAGCTTCTATTTACATAACCTTCCTTGCGTAAAGTAATAACATGTGTACCGCTAGTCTTCTTAAATGAGCATGGGGATATTCCTACATAATTACCGTCCAAATAAATTTCAACATCTGTTGGTGCATCAATGTATACTTTATAATAGCTAGAAGTTGCATCCACTTCATTATCTTGAGTATTAGATTCCTCTTTTTTACTATCATCATCAGAATCTTCATCAACCTTTTCTAGAACAACATCAATTCCAGCAGACTCTTGCCCTACTCTGATATAAGAAGTAACAGACTTATATCCATCTGCTTTGGCAATCATCTGATGAAGTCCATATTCCAAGCTTACAGGTTGTGAAGCATCTACCTCTTCACCATCAATATATAATTCTGTATCTGATGGGCTAAGAGAAAAAAGTACTTTTCCAAATTGTGCTTCTGCCACTTCTAAATCGCCTATGTCCAAAATAGTCTCTTCATTGCGGTTAATCACGACACTCTTGATACCGCCACCGCCTTTATGACTAATATTTACATCATAGCTTCCCTCAGGAACAAGCATCAGCATATCTTCCGTAATTCGCTGAATATGTGACTGTCCAATCTCAATCCACCCATCAACAAAATTCTCATCATTTACTAAGCGCAAATATCCATGGCCATTTTCTACATTAACCGTTAATATACTAGAATCCAATCCCTGAAAACTCAGTACGTCTGCCGAATTCAACTCCATAAATTCAATATTTCTTCCGTCAGAAAGATACTGGGTATTATCCGTAATCTTATAAGTCTCACTACCGATAGTAATCTCATTGCGCAAGGTATTAATCTCATATCGTTCCACGTTCTCATAACTCCATGCATCCTTAGACCACTGCATGGTAGTTAAGTGCTTTTTATCTTTCAAAAAGGTAATATCAACGATATCTCCTCTAGAAAACTGTTCAAAGGAAAGGCTTTCTCCATGCTTATCAGTAAGCTTGGTGGTTCCATCTAACGTGAGGGTGTATCTCTTTCCTAACGTCAGATTTAGGAAAGTTACACTCTTTTTTTCCTTATCCATATCAACTAAGATTGCCGTATCCGCAGAATCATAGTTTGTTGAATTGGTTACAAAAAAGCCTGTATCAGCGCGTTCTGCTGTTTCCTGTTCCCCTCCTTGTACACCGCTAATGCTCTGCTGTGCACCCATATTCCCACAGGCTGTCAAAGCAAGCATTGCCATCACTGTACATAATATAATTTTCATCTTCTTCTGGATATTCATGTGTTTTCTCAATGATGTACTCCTCTGCTATTATCGTATTTTCTGAAATACTTCCTCTAAAAAATACTGTTTCTGCTTTTCTTGTAAAATTACTTTTTCTAACTTCTCACTATTTTTCTCTGGTATCCACGCTTTACCAGAATTATAGTAAAAATTCGCTATCTTCCAAAACTTCTCTGGATATGCCATTCGATAGTATAAATCAATTCGACTTAACGCACTAATAGGGCGTATTCTTTCATAGGCCTCCAACAATTCCTTTCCAAAAGCAATATCCCATCCACTTTTCTCCAAAAGCTTTCGTAGCATCAGATAAATGTCCCTAATGGGGTCGTCAGCTATACATTTTTCGAAGTTCATAACGTACCATCCCTTATTACCAAATAATATATTATGGTACTGATAATCACCATGGCAAAATATGTAAGGCTTGCTTTCTTTTAGATTGCTGTACTGATTCCATTCTTCCGATATAGCCAATGCCTGTTCCAAAAAGTAATCAAAAGTATTGGTCAATTGAATCTCAAATCGAGTCTTCTGATCTCTCTTTTTTAAATACTTACGGACTCTTTTCAACTCTCGATTATGCTTCTCATACTCTATGCTAGGAGAATATATATTCCCCAAGTTCTCCGTATCCTCAGGCAAAACCATTCCCTCATGCAATTTTGCTAGAAGAACCATTGCTTCCTTGCACTCATCTTTCTCGTAGATGTTACACTCTCTCCCATCCACATAGGTCTTGAGAACATAAGATGTGCCATCTAAATCTTTTACCAAGAGTGCATTTTCCTTTGTTGGTATAATCTGCTCTACTTGTACTTGATTGTGTAATTGAATATTTTTCAAAAGCTTATTCTGCAATGCAATTTTATTTTCATTGCCTACATATTCCTTGAATATTAAGCAGCCTTGGTTGGTATCACACAAAATGGCTCCTCTTCCCTTTCGGGTACGAAGCACTTCTATCTCATACTGTTCTAATAATACAACCGCCCTGTCATTCACTTTTAGCCCCTCCTGATTTGTATTGGTTCATTCCTAATCTATGAAGGGAAGTCTAAAAGTATGTGGAGTTCTTATTACTTATGAAGCTGCTGTAATAAGATTTCTCTTGTATTATATTCTGGATGTTCAATCACAAGTGCTAGGAGCCTCTGCAAAGTCTCACCAATTTCTTTTCCGGGAGTCATTCCCTCTGCAATTAAATCGGACCCTGTAAGCGCCAGTGTCTTTAAAGACACACATTGTTTTTTCTCTAGCATCTCCTGATATAACGCTTGCCATTGCTCTAGGCGTTGTAGCTTTTCCTCTCGCTGATACATGCTCTGAGCCAGAATATCTGCTCTTTTTATAGGATATAGTAATGGGAAAATATCTTCCCCAATTTTATTCACAGCTCTTCTCACAATACGCAAATCTGGGTCCACGCTATTGCCATAATCATGATAAAGTACCAGTTTTGTCACCGTATAAATGGTATCGTTATCAAAGCGTAATCTTTTAAGAATGCTTTTGGTCATCTCCGAGCCCTTTGTGGCATGTCCATGAAAATGGGTAGTCCCATCCTCATCTAATGTAAGCGTTACAGGCTTTCCAATATCATGAAAAAGTGCTGCCAGACGCAAATGCTTATCTGCTGGGGTCTCTTTCAATGCTTGTAGTGTATGCTCTCCCACATGGTACATATGATGAAGGTGCTGCTGTGGCGTCTCCATCATGGCATCGAATTCAGGGAAAATAATCTTGGTAACACCCGTCTCATGAGCAATTCGTAAATAATCTGGGTGATTGGATGTCAGTAGTTTTACCAATTCCACTTGAATACGTTCCGCACTAATATTTCGTAAGGAGGATGCCAATTCTTGAATAGCCTGTTTGGTATCTTCTTCTATATCATAGCCTAACTGTGCAGAAAAGCGGATGGCACGCATCATACGCAGTGCATCTTCCGTAAAACGTTCTTTTGCTTCTCCTACGCAGCGGATTACCTTATCCTCAATATCCTGCATCCCGCCAAAGATATCAATTAAGCCAGATGTCTCATTATATGCCATGGCATTGATGGTAAAATCTCGTCTTTTTAAGTCTTCTACCAAGTTTGGGGTAAAAGTCACTTCCTTTGGATGACGACTATCCTCGTATTTTCCATCAATACGATAAGTGGTTACTTCAAATCCTTCCTTATCCAGCATTACGGTAACGGTACCATGCTGAATTCCTGTATCAATAGTGCGACGGAATAATTCTTTTACCTGTTCTGGTCTGGCAGAGGTAGTAATATCCCAATCTCCCGGTTCTCGCCCTAAGATAGAATCTCGAACACAGCCTCCAACCACATATGCCTCAAAGCCTGCTGCCATAATGGTATCTATTATATATTTTGCTTTTTCAGGCAAAACAATCTTCATAAATATCTGCTTCCTTTTATACCTAATTTTTCTTTTATCTTAGCTGTTCTTCGGTAACTCATTTTTCGTCCATCTAATAAATTTCTGCAATTCACAGTTTTAATCCTGCTTAAGAATAAAATCTTCCATAACGGTTACAAGACCATCTTCATCATTGGTTCCTGTAATATAATCCGCCGCTTCCTTCACTGCTGGCTGTGCATTCCCCATGGCAACCCCAAGACCTGCATATTTAATCATGGAAATATCATTATATCCGTCGCCACAACAAATTGCATTGTCTCTTGTCAATCCGATGGACGATAGCATTCTATCCAAAGAAGTAGCCTTATCTACATTCTTAGGCATTACTTCTATGAAAAATGGCTCCGAACGATAGACACTTGCTATGTCCTTATATTTTTCCTGTAGTTCTTTCTCAATTACTTCTGCTTTTTCAGCTGGTGCAGTAAGCAAGCACTTGTTTACATCAAAGTCTATATAATGTTTAAAATCTTTTACCACCTTAACAGGCATTCCGTTAATGCGAGATTCCAATTCCACATATTCATCTGGCTCAAATGCAGAAATAATGTTATCCGCAAAATAAGTAACTAACCCAACTTCATTCTGTTTAGCATATTCATAGAGTCCGGGGATTATGGAAGATGGCAAAGTACGCTGATACACCACATCGCCAGTTCTACATTCCACAATGCGTCCACCATTAAAGGATAACAGATATCCACCGTTTTTATCTAATTCTAGCTCTTTTTCATATCTTCTCATTCCTGGAGTGGGACGCCCTGAAGCTAGTATAACCTTGTGTCCATGCTCCAATACTGTCTGTATGCCTCTTTTGGTTGCTTCGCTTATCTCTTTTTCTGAATTGGTCAATGTTCCGTCAATGTCTAACACTAATACCTTTTCTTCCATCTGTAACCATACCTTTCACTACTGACAATAGGTTCCATTTTCGTAATACTTTTTCTAGTCTATCGGCTCATTATATCACATTTTTCCTACATTTACACCGATATTATTATTTGCAAAGTAATTCTTCATCGGGTATAATTTTTCTATCAAAATAAAAAGGATATATTATGAAAAAGAAAATTATTAAATTAACTACCACGTTCATTATTCTTCTTTTTTTATTAGTGGTATCATTCAAATTATACGAAAGACACGAATACAATCAAAAGGGTATTTTACTTTCTTTTGACGATTATTCCGAGAATACATGGTCGGACACTTTCGATTTATTTGATCAATACGATGTTAAAGTAACCTTTTTTATTAATGGTGCCGAACCAACTGAATTTTGTTATGACGCTATAGAAAGAGGTCACGAGATAGGATATCACACTCTTGGTCATGCCAAATTAACAGAAACTACCACCGAAGAATTTTATATGCAGGCGATAGAACCTCTTAAAGTATTTCACGACGCAGGAATTTATATTACATCTTTTGCTTACCCCTATGGCGAGTACGATGAATGGATGAACGAAGAATTGCTCAAGCATTATAAAACTACTCGTGGAGCATGGTATTATCGAGGAACCTATAAAAAAGATGTTAACAACGGATTCATGGAATCTTTTTCTATTGATAATGTTCATTATGCTTCCGACGAAGAATTTAGAGCACAAATCAGTGAAAGGCTAGATGGTTTAGTTGCTTGTGATCCTGGAACGGTTGTTTCATTTTTTTCCCACTCCATAAGTACTGGTGACTGGTGTATAACTCCTGAGCGTTTAATTATTCTATTTGAAGAAGCAGAAAAGCGTAATCTTAAATTCTATACCTTTAAAGATTTACAGAACTAAAAACAGCGAGTGCATTTCATTGAAAATGCCTCGCTGTTTCTTCTTTTTTAGTTTGCTGCCTGAGTTGTCTCAGTTGCTTCTTCTGTAGATGCAGTTTCTTCAACTGATAAATATGCTAAGTTATTATTATTATCTACTACTTCGATTGCACTACTGATCTCTTCAATGTAAGTAGCAGTACGTTCATTTGACAAGCTAGTCTTAATGTTCATCTTCCATGCTGGCTCGTTGGTTCCGATATAATACATAACGTAATTATATCCATCTTCTGTTGTAATAGAAGTTACATCACCAGTTGCTCTCTCTGCTGCAAATAACCAATCTGTAAGAACTGGTGCAAGACCTGCCTTAGAAATACCCTCATACAAGCCACCATTAGCTGCTGTATAAGAATCAATGCTGTGTGTCTCACATAATGCTGCAAAGCTGTCTTCTGTTGCTTCTCCAGCTTTCCACTCATCTACAATTGCCTGTCCGTCCTGCTCTGCTAAAATAACACGTACATCAACAGTTGGATTCTCATCCAAGTATCTCTTCTCAAAAGCAAGTACATAATACTGGTTGTTATCTGCATCCTCAATCACAGTGGTATCGCCAGCTTTTCTAGCTGTATCAAATAACCATCCGTTTACGGTATAGTCAGAATAAGAAATAGTCATTCCTTCTACTAATTCTCCATCTGTTGCAACAGTCTCAAGCGCTTTATCTGCCTGTTCTTTTGCTGTAGCCATTGCTGCAGTCTTCTGCTCTTCGGTTGCATCTTCTGCTACTTCTGCAGCTACTACAGTTACACGATAGTCTACAGAATCATAATAATCGGTATTCTCATTATAATATGCAGTAATCTCTTCTTCTGTAGGGATATTTCTCTCAGTAATTGCATTATAATATGCATTCAGCACAGCTGCTTCTGCTACAAATGCTTCAATCTCTTTTTTAGTAGCGAGTTCACCATAAGTTGCTTTTAAGTAATCATCCACGGTTACACCTGCAAGAAGTGCTTCAGCCTCAATAGCGGTATTAAAATCTTCTACTTCCTGAGTAGTATCATAGGTAAATCCTTCTGCCTGTGCAGCTTTCGTCATTGCTCTATTCTGTGCAATGCTCTCTACTGCCATCTGTTCAAAGAAATCTTCCCATGTTAAAGTCTCGGAATACATCTGGGTAGATAAATCACCAGTAAGATCTACGCCAAAGCCACTCATCATGCTGCCGTACTGGCTCATATAGTTATTCTTCATAATGTTATAGTTATAATCAAACTCTACTCTGGTTACTGCCTGACCATCAACTGTAACAATTTCCTCATTTACTGCCAAGTACTTGCGCACAGGGAATGATGCAATAAAGCATACTACAGCTAACACAAGCACAACTAAGGTAATGGTACCAATGCGTGCTTCGCGTTTTTCTTTTGCTTTTTCTTCTTCACGCTTTTGCTGTTTTAATTGATATTTTGTCATTTTCTCTTGTTCTTTTACGTTCTTAGACATGATAAAATGTCTCCTTCCCACCAATCAAAAAATACGTGGGCAAGCATTCCTGCTTGCAAACACCGTTTTATTCTATCGTATTTTACTGAAAAAGTGAAGTTATTTCACAGTTTTTTCAAGGTTTTCTACAATATTTTGCATACATCCATCTTCAAAAGGACTTCTCAATCCTACTTCTTTTAGCATATTGGTATAGAAATCACTTGCAGAAAGCTTACAAAGCTTCAAATAGCTCTGCCATGCTGCTTTGTAGTCCTCATCCATCATTGCTTTATACTGTAATGCACAGGTCTGTGCCAAACAATAATCAATATAATAGAATGGGTATGAATAAATGTGATGCTGTTTCTGCCAGAATCCACCTTTACCATAGAAAATATTGTCGCCATAATCAAGGTGTGGCTTATATTCCTGCTCCAATTTGGTCCATGCCGCCTTACGCTCTACAGGGGTCATATCAGGATTCTCATATACAATGTGTTGGAATTCATCTACCATACATCCATAAGGGATAAATGCTGCCGCATCCTCTAAATGCATGGCCCTGTAATCCTCCGCTCTGTCACCGAAGAATAATTCCATCCACTGTTCTGCGAAAAATTCCATCGCCATAGAGTGAATCTCTGCGGTCTCCATAGTAATGTCTGCATGCTCTTTGATTTCATCCATTCCAGACAAATATCCTTGGAATGCATGTCCACACTCATGAGTAATAACATCCACATCCCCGCTGGTTCCATTGAAATTAGCGAAAATAAATGGTGCTTTGTAGTCAGGAAGATAGGTCATATAACCACCAGTACGTTTCGTCTTTCTACCAAGTACATCAAAAAGCTCATTCTCCATCATAAAGTCGAAGAATTCCTTTGTCTCAGGAGATAGCTCTGCATACATCTTCTGTCCTGCTGCCAGAATCTCCTCTGGTGTACCTGTTGGTGCAGGGTTACCATTGACAAAATACACTTGCTCGTCGATGTAGTTTAACTTGTCTAATCCAAGTCGTTGTCTTCTTCTGTCATGAAGCTTCTCTGCAAATGGCACAAAAATCTCTTTTACCTGACGACGGAAGTTCTCTACCTCTTCTCTTCCATAGCTATTACGATTCATGCGATAATATCCAAGTTCCACGAAATTTTCATAACCCATTTCCTGTGCCTGCTTGGTACGATTCTTCACTAATTTATCGTAAATGTCATCAAGCTCTGCTGCATTTTCTTCAAAATATGCACTAACCTTCTCGTTAGCCGCTCTACGAATCTCTCTATCCTGATGAATCATGTATGGACGCATGAGGGAAATGTTCAATTCCTTGCCGTCGAATTCTATCTTTGCTCCAGCAAGCAATTTGTTGTACGCAAGAACTAAGTTATTCTCCTCCTGCATTAATGGAATAATCTTCTCGCACATAGCCTTCTGCGCCAATTCCATATTCTTGAATGCGACTGGTCCAATCTTACTCTCTAAGTAGTCTCTGTATGGGGACTCATAGAGCTTCTTCTGATATTCCAATACCAAGTTCTCATAGATAGGGCTCTTCTCATCATAATAAGCCTGCTCTTTCTCGTAGAACTCATCCTTGGTATCAATATCAAAGCGAATGTGTGCCAAGGTCATCATGGTTGCTACATGATCTGTCAGCTTGTAATACTTTTGATGAATGGAAAACTGCTCCTCTCCGCTCTTCGCTTCGTCAAATTCCTTCATAAGTTCTTTTATCTCTGATTCTACCTTTGTAAAATCAATGCGCTCATATGGCATGTCGTTGAATTTCATGGTATGTTCTCTCCTTTTCTTATCTCATATTCCAACTTTTTCTCTTGATTTCTTCGTTTCGTTGGGATTTTCCCTAGCTTTCTACCCAACTTTCTTCTTATATCTTCAAATTAATTGGTATTTTCTTGGTTTGTTACCCTTCTATACATTCAAGGTAGCATGCTATATTATTCTACTCTATTTCATTCACATTGTAAATTTAGCCATTAGCTTTGTATTGATAAAATTAGTACATTATTAAAATTTTCTTTCGACAAACTTTCATTTTTTAACTTATTATTTTACTAGATATCATAAATCTTGTACATAACGTATTCGGTTCCTTATATGGCACCGAATACGTTATGGTCTTTTTTAATTCTTTTCTCTATACTATATGATGTAGGTCATATTAATAGAGAAAAATTACAATAATTACGTATATTTCTATAGAAAGTAGGGTGACCAATAATGAAT
>CAZHEM010000035.1:0-21851 GCA_964531725.1 uncultured Acetatifactor sp. | reverse complement strand
GGGTAAGACGTACAGCAGAGTCAGTGGTGTTGACACACTGTCCACCGTTACCAGACGCACGCATTACGTCGATACGAATATCTTTTTCATCAATTACAATGTCGATGTCTTCATCAACTTCTGGCATAACAGCCACACTGATGGTAGAAGTATGAATACGTCCACCACTCTCGGTCTCTGGTACACGCTGTACACGATGAACACCACTTTCATATTTCATCTTAGAATATGCACCCTGACCAGTAATCATGAACTGAACTTCCTTCATACCACCAATACCGATGTCGTCTACGTTCATAGTCTCTACTTTCCAGCGGTTACCTTCTGCATAGTGTACATACATACGATAGATTTCAGCTGCAAAAAGAGCTGCTTCATCGCCACCTGCACCTGCACGGATTTCGACAATAACGTTCTTATCATCGTTAGGATCCTTAGGAAGTAAGAGAATCTTCAATTCCTGTTCTAACTCTTCTACGCGTTTCTTGCTATCATTAAGGGTCTCCTTAATCATGTCACGCATATCGTCATCGCTTTCTTCCTCTAACATCATAAGAGAATCTTCGATGTCCTGTTTACACTTCTTATACTCCGTATAAGCATCTACGATAGGAGTTAAATCACTCTGCTCCTTCATAAGCTTACGGAAACGTTCTTGATTGTTGGTTACGGTAGGCTCATTGAGCTCACCCATAATCTCTTCAAAACGAATTAACAAATCTTCTAACTTATCAAACATAATTGCCTCTCAATCCTTACTACGATTAACCTATATATGTTCCATATACTACTCTGTCTAGACCAGCAAGGTCTTTCACAACATTTATATCACCATATCCTGCACACTTCATTAATTCACTAACTTCCTGTGCCTGATCATGGCCAATCTCAAAATAGAGCATTCCCGATGATACCAGATATTCCTTACTCTCTTCTACAATCTTACGGTAAAAGAAAAGCCCATCTGCTGTACCATCTAATGCCTGCATGGGTTCATGCTCTCTTACCTCTGGCATCAAGGTATCTATTACATCTGTACGAATGTATGGTGGATTCGACACAATGATGTCAAACTTGCCTTGTACATTGGCAAACAAGTCACTGTGCAGGAATTCAACACGATTTACTTTTCCAGCCTCAGCAAAGACATCTTCCATCGTGGCTCTGTCTGCAAGAAGCTTCTTGGCATTCCCTTTTGCAACTTCTAATGCACTTTCTGAAATATCGGCTCCCACACCTATGGTATTATTGGTGTAGTGAAGCAAACTAATCAAAATACATCCACTTCCTGTACACATATCTAGAATACGCATTCCTTCATACGCATTCCGAAGAACCTCTTCTACTAAAACCTCTGTATCCTGTCTAGGAATCAGCACATGCCTATTGACTTGGAACTCCAATCCCATGAACTCCTGCACACCGGTAATGTGCTGTAACGGAATTCTCTGGGCACGCTTCTGAATATAGCCACGATACTTTGCAAGCTGTTCTTCCTCTACTACGCGGTCACCATGTACCAGCAAATCATTGCGGTTGGTATGGCATACATCTTCCAGCAAAAGTCTTGCATCCAACATGGCCTCTTCCACACCTGCCTGCGCCAAAGTGGCTACGCCCCATTTATATGCATCTTGATATGTCATTCTATCACCTTAATTTAGATTACTCTGTACCATTAACAACAGCTTATTCTGATACTATCACAGCATCCTCAGCACCAGTTTCATCCACATAAGATTCCTCTCCGCTGTTATCATCTTCCTCAGCCCTAGGTGCATCATCCATCCAACTCTCATCTACTTCATATCCGAAGTTCTCATAAAGATATGCCTTCCAGTCAAATACAGCTTCTACTGCAGCAATTGCCACTTCCACCATACTCTCGTCTGGCTCCTTGGTGGTCATTCGCTGAATCGCCATACCTGGTGCTGACAAAAGCTTTACAATTGGATTATCACTTCTTCCAGCAATACGGATCAATTCATAAGAGATTCCTGCCACAACTGGCATCAAAAGAATTCGTAAACACACCTTCTGTACTGGATTCTCTACCTGAATAAAAAAGAACAAAATAATACTTACAAACATTACAAAAAACATAAAGCTTGTTCCACATCTTTTGTGTAATCTGGAACTACGCATTACATTATACACAGTAAGAGGTCTGCCCTTTTCAATACAGTTGATACATTTATGCTCTGCACCATGATACTGATACAAGCGTCTAATGTCCTTCATGGCACTAATGCCCCATACATACAAAAGGAAGATGCAAATACGCAATACCCCTTCCAGAATGGTCACCAGTGAACGATTCTGAATATAATCATCAAATAATGAGGAAACAAAATAAGGTAGTACAATAAAAATACCAATTGCTAATACAACAGAAAGTATTGTTGTAAATACTGTAAGAACCTTCTCTGCATTACCACCAGACATTTTGTCTAATGCCTTGTCTAGCTTGGTCTCCTCTTCCTCATCCTCATAAAAAGACGCAGAATAATTCAACGCCTTTGTTCCTAACATCAGTGAATCCACAAAGTTAAAAATACCTCTGATGAAAGGGAGTTCCTTTATCTTATTACCATGCAATATTCCTTGGTGATGTTCAATCTCCAACTCAATCTGCCCATTAGGCTTACGAACAGCTATTGCATAGGTCTCTTTATTCTTCATCATGATGCCTTCCAATACCGCCTGACCGCCGATACCAGAATAACGTCTAACCTTTTTTCTCGCCATTATCTCACCTATTGTAACCCTGTTGTAAATATCTTTATACGAAACAAAAGGTTGAGATAGAAATACCTCAACCTTCCTTGCATTCTTATTTAACGCCGTATTTCTTGTTGAACTTATCAATACGTCCGTCAGCTCTTACTGCTTTCTGCTGACCAGTGTAGAATGAATGGCACTTAGAGCAAACTTCTACGTGAATCTCTGGCTTAGTAGAACCAGTTACAAATGTGTTACCACAGTTGCAAGTTACGGTTGCCTGATAATACTCTGGATGGATTCCTTCTCTCATCTTTTTCACCTCTCTATAATAATAAGTCAATTAGTTCTATGTTCTCATCCGCACTACTTATGGAACCACAAGCAGCTTAATCATTGTAGCATAAGCCAATCCTGCTTGCAATACTTTTTTAAATAAATTTAGTCTTTTTTACCATTTGAACAAATTCATCATTATTCTTGGTACGATAGAACATATCAAGGATTCGGTCAGTTGCCTCATCCGATTTCATACCATTTAATGCTTTACGCATTACGTTGATTGCTTCCAGCTCCTCAGGGGTCAATAACAAGTCTTCTCTACGGGTACCAGACTTCTGTAGATCAATGGCTGGGAAAATACGCTTTTCAGACAATTTTCTATCCAATACCATCTCCATGTTACCAGTTCCCTTGAATTCTTCGTATACTACGTCATCCATCTTACTTCCAGTATCTACCAATGCAGTAGCAAGGATAGTAAGACTTCCGCCCTCTCTCATATTACGCGCCGCACCAAAGAAACGCTTTGGCATATGTAATGCCGCAGGATCAAGACCACCAGAAAGAGTACGTCCACTTGGTGGAACTACCAAGTTATATGCTCTGGTAAGTCTGGTGATACTATCTAACAAAATCACTACATCCTTTTTATGCTCAACAAGTCGTTTTGCACGCTCAATTACCATTTCTGATACTCTCTTATGATGCTCAGGAAGCTCATCAAATGTAGAGTAGATTACTTCCACATTCTGACCATGAATGGCTTCTTTAATATCGGTAACTTCCTCTGGACGCTCGTCAATTAACAAAATCAACATATGCATCTGTGGATTGGTTCGTAAAATAGACTTTGCCACTTCTTTTAAAAGCGTAGTTTTACCTGCTTTTGGTGGAGATACAATCATACCACGCTGTCCCTTACCAACAGGGCTTACCAAATCCATCACTCGCATTGCCACACTACATCCTGGTGTCTCAAGTCGAATTCTCTCATCTGGGAAAATAGGCGTCAAATCCTCAAATGCCACACGTTTTGCCGCTTCAGCGACTGTATATCCATTAATGCTCTTAATAAAAAGAAGGGCACTAAACTTTTCCTGCTGAGTCTTTACACGCTTATTGCCTCGTAAAATGTCACCTGTTTTTAACCCAAAACGACGAATCTGGCTAGGTGCTACATAGACATCATTTTCCCCTGGCATATAGTTTTCACAACGAATAAATCCATAGCCATCTGGCATAACTTCCAAAATACCACTAGCTTCTTCTCCACTATCCAAATCCTGTGGATACATGTTCTCTTCGCTCTCTATTCTATTAACCATATCCTCTACTTTTCTATCCTCTTGTCTTGTATAACTTTCTCTAGGCTGTTCAGTATTTTTGCTTTTTTCATCTTCTGCAAGCATGGCTTCTACTACTTCCGACTTCTTCATGGTAGATACACCTTTAATTCCACGAACTTTAGCCAATTCTTTCAAATCTGCCAATGCCAATGACTCATACTTTTCTCTCATATTCTCCTCCTAATGAGCTATTCACTTCTTGTCTTCTTACGGGATTTCATCAAGATATGTCTTAGAGTCTCTCTCAGACTTCATAACCGAACAAACAAATACTTAGATAAATTGTACTACTGAGTGCATTATAATACATCTTAGAAAAAATAGGAAGTCCTAATTTTCTTTTCTGATTTGTATGTTTTTATACTTGCACGCCACTGTGAAATAATTTATCATTATACATGTTTCGTTAGTATATCTACAAACGAAAATCTATACGATTTTAATTGAATTTTGATTAGTATAATCATAAAGAAAAGAGGTAACCACATGACAACCAGCGAAAAAGCACTTTTAATGCATGAACAATGGAATGGTAAGCTTGAGACCATCTCCAAAACCCCAGTTAAATCTCGTGAAGACTTATCCATCGCCTATACTTAGAAAAAATAGGAAGTCCTAATTTTCTTTTCTGATTTGTATGTTTTTATACTTGCACGCCACTGTGAAATAATTTATCATTATACATGTTTCGTTAGTATATCTACAAACGAAAATCTATACGATTTTAATTGAATTTTGATTAGTATAATCATAAAGAAAAGAGGTAACCACATGACAACCAGCGAAAAAGCACTTTTAATGCATGAACAATGGAATGGTAAGCTTGAGACCATCTCCAAAACCCCAGTTAAATCTCGTGAAGACTTATCCATCGCCTATACACCTGGTGTTGCAGAACCTTGTAAGGTAATTGCGCAGGACAAAGAGGCAGCATACAAATACACCATGAAAGCAAATACCGTAGCAGTTGTATCTGATGGTAGCGCAGTTCTTGGTCTTGGTAATATTGGACCTCACGCAGCAATGCCTGTTATGGAAGGTAAAGCAGTTCTTTTCAAAGAATTCGGCGGTGTGAACGCAGTTCCAATCTGTTTGGATACTCAAGACACGGAAGAGATTATCAAAGCAGTAACCTATTTAGCTCCTGCTTTCGGTGGTATTAACCTTGAAGACATTAGTGCTCCTCGTTGTTTTGAAATAGAAGAACGATTAAAAGCCACTTTGGATATTCCAGTATTCCATGATGATCAGCATGGTACCGCTATCGTAGTACTTGCAGGTATTATCAATGGATTAAAAGTAGTTGGTAAGAAAAAAGAAGACTGTAAAGTAGTTGTCAATGGTGCTGGTAGCGCAGGTGTGGCAATTACAAAATTATTGCTCACCTATGGTTTCCCAAATATCGTTATGTGCGACAAAGTGGGTATCGTTTCTAAAGAGACAGAAGGTCTTAACTGGATGCAACAGAAAATGGCTGAAGTTACCAATCTTCAAAATGAAACTGGTACACTTGCTGATGCCTTAAAAGGTGCTGATATTTTCGTTGGTGTATCTGCTCCTAATATTGTAACTGCCCAAATGGTTGCTTCTATGAACAAAGATGCAATTCTCTTTGCAATGGCAAATCCAGTTCCTGAAATCATGCCTGATGTAGCAAAAGCTGCTGGCGCACGTGTGGTTGGTACTGGCCGAAGTGATTTCCCTAATCAGGTGAATAATGTAGTTGCTTTCCCTGGCATCTTCAAGGGTGCATTAGAAGGACGTGCTACTCAGATTACCGAAGAAATGAAATTAGCTGCTGCGGAAGCAATTGCAAGTCTTGTTCCAGAAGATGAGTTGAACGAAGACAACATTATGCCAGAAGCCTTCAATCCAAAGGTAGCTGAACTGGTAGCTAACGCTGTTAAATCTCACATTAAATAAAGCGAGGATTCATGAACAAATTACTGGATTGGCATGGCAAACCATACTATTCTTTGGATGCCTATTGTAAAAATACATTTCAACATAAATGCTATAAAATAGCCCTGAATGCACATATGACCTGTCCCAATCGAGACGGGTCATTAGGCACTCAGGGTTGTATCTTCTGTAGTGCTGGTGGCAGCGGAGATTTTGCAGTCTCTGTAAAAGGTGCCCCTATTGACACTCAGCTCAATGAAGGGTTATCTCTTTTCCATGACAAAAAGGTCGGGCAGCATTTTATCGCCTACTTTCAAGCATACACCAATACTTATGCTCCCGTGGAATACCTGGAACAGGTATACACCGAAAGTTTAGAGCATCCTGATGTATGCGGTATCTCTATCGCCACTAGACCAGACTGCCTTCCCGATGAGGTACTGAATCTATTATCACGCTTAAAAGCCAAATATCCTAACAAATTCATCTGGATTGAATTAGGACTACAGACCATACATGAAAACACTGCCACCTTCATCCGCAGAGGTTACCCTCTCTCTTGCTTTGAAGATGCATGTAAACGACTTCAAACCATTGATGTTCCTTTTATAGTACATGTTATTCTGGGATTGCCACACGAAACCAAAGAAGATATGCTTGCAACCATCAATTACCTCAATGTTTGCAAACCATTTGGTATCAAGCTCCAGCTTTTACATGTATTAAAAAATACGGATTTAGCAGATTATTATGAAAACAAAGCTTTTGACACATTGACCAAAGAAGAATATTTAGATATACTAATAGCTTGTTTGGAACATTTGTCACCAGACATTGTAATTCACCGTGTTACAGGTGATGGACCCAAAGATTTATTGATTTCACCACTTTGGAGTTGCAATAAAAGAGATGTTCTCAATTCACTCCATCAACTGATGAAAACTCGCAACTCTTATCAAGGAAAACATTATGCTCAAACAAATGAATAACAAATTGCTGATTTGGCTTATGCTTACCTACGCATAAATGCCAGTACAGATTATAGAAAGGCATATACCTATGTTACAAGACCCATTGACTCTATACAAATTAATTGTTTTATATATGTTAAATCGTGTTACTTTTCCATTAACCACCGCACAAGTAAGTGATTTCGTATTAGGAAAAGAATATACCAATTTCCTTACCCTACAGCAAGTTATTAACGAACTGACTGATGCAAGTATGATCGAGTCACACTCTATTCGCAATCGTACTCATCTCTCCATTACCGAAGAAGGTCGTGAGACTTTGAATTTCTTTGAGAACCGCATTAGCGATGCCATTAAACATGATATCAATACTTACTTCCGTGAGAACGAATATACACTCCGCAATGAAGTATCTGTCCTCGGTGATTACTACAAATCCACCTCTGGGGAATACGAAGCTCATTTGGTAGCCAAAGACAGGGGAATCAACTTAGTGGATATCACCATCTCTGTTCCAGTAGAAGAAGTTGCCGCATCTATCTGTGACAACTGGCAGAAAAAAAATGAAGAAATATACCAATACTTAATAGAGCAGCTGTTTTAATCACAGCTGCTCATACTTTTGCTTCTTTTCTTTGCAAGATATTTAATCTTCCAATGTTTCCCTTTTCGCCTCTTCTTTGAGACGTTTCATATGCTCTTTAATCTTTACTTCATATCCATTTCCTGAAGGTCTATAGAACTCTTTCCCATTTAATTCATAAGGTAAATACTGCTGTTCTACATAATGATTCGGATAATCATGAGCATATTTATATCCAACTCCGTGTCCCAATTTTGCCGCTCCTTTATAATGTGCATCCTGTAAATGGGTAGGAATTGGCAAGTTTCCCGTCTTTTCTACCACATCCAACGCTTCAAATATAGCATTGCAGCTGGCATTACTTTTGGGTGCGCATGCCACATATGCTGCCGCCTGAGACAGAATAATCTGCGCCTCTGGCATACCAATTCGCTCCACCGCCATAGATGCGTTGGTCGCTACTACTAATGCCTGTGGGTCTGCATTGCCTACATCTTCTGCTGCACATATCATAATTCTTCTTGCAATAAATGTAACGCTCTCGCCTGCATATAGCATTCTCGCCAGATAGTATACTGCCGCATCTGGATCCGAACCACGCATACTTTTAATAAAAGCCGAAATGGTATCATAGTGATTATCACCATTCTTATCATATCGCACTGCACGCTTCTGAATGCATTCCTGTGCTACATCCAAAGTAATGTGAATCTTACCATCTTCACTTCGATTAGTAGTCATAACGCCAAGCTCAATGGCATTCAATGCATGTCTGGCATCACCACCCGAAATATCTGCTAAAAAGTCTAATGCATCCTCTTCAATTACAGCATTATAAGCTCCCATGCCACGTTCATTATCATAAACAGCCTTTTTTAATAGCTCTTTAATGGCATCCATCGGGATTGGCTTCAACTCAAAAATAATGGAGCGAGATATTAACGCTCCATTTACTTCAAAATAAGGATTCTCTGTAGTGGCACCAATCAAAATAATGGTTCCATCCTCTACAAATGGGAGTAAATAGTCTTGCTGTCCTTTGTTAAAGCGATGAATCTCATCAATAAATAAAATAGTACGCTTGCCGTACATCCCTTGCGTATCCTTCGCTTTAGCAACCACCTCTTCCATATCTTTTTTCCCTGCCACGGTTGCGTTAATCTGGGTAAACTCTGCACTGGTCGTATTAGCTATTACCTTTGCCAAAGTAGTCTTGCCCGTTCCAGGTGGTCCATAAAAAATTACCGAGCTAATCTTGTCTGCCTTGATAGCTCGGTATAATAATTTGTCCTTGCCAATAATATGTTCCTGCCCTACAACTTCATCCAAGTTCTTAGGACGCATACGCGCAGCAAGGGGAGATTCCTTCTCCATATTCGTGCTGCGCATGTACTCAAATAAATCCATTTTATCTTACCTTAATTCTTCTATTTTTGCTCTCAATCGTTTTAATTCCATACTATCGATTGACTTTGAAATAGCATGTAACAAGACTTCTTTTTCGCATGGTTTTGCTACAAAACCGTCTGCACCCAATTTCAATGCTCGCAATTGGCTTGCTGTATTTTCTGAGGAAGTAATGATTACTGGAATATCCGCAATCTCCTTATCTTTACGCGAGATATTCATAAACTCAAAACCATCCATTACAGGCATCATCAAATCAAGGAGCACAACTGATATCTCTTTCTTATGTTCCTTGAGATATGCAAGACCATCCTGTCCATTTTGCATTTCCACTATATTATAATACGGATTGAGAATATCTCCAATCCTTTTTCGATTTGTTTTATTATCTTCTACCAACAAAATCGTATATTTCTTCTCAATTGGTAAGGTTTCTTCTGCCTTCTTAGAGTTATCCTTCTTCTTTAATTCGGATAACTCTTTCTTCTTAGCCTTTTGCAAATATTGGATGAAATCTTCACATGGCATAGGCTTTGCAAAATAGTATCCTTGTACTTGATCACATCCCATTTCTCTAAGTAAAGTCAACTGTTCTCGCTCTTCCACACCTTCTGCAATGGTATCTAGTCCCATCCATTTACCAAGACTTATTACAAAACCTAAGATTCCGTTTTTCTGCAAAGACTCTCTCTGCTGCAAGAACTTCATATCAATCTTCAATGCATTTACAGACAATTCACCTAACATATTCAATGAAGAATATCCTGAGCCAAAATCATCCATTTCAATTATAAATCCTAGTTCCTGTAGCTCCTTCGTTGCATCAATCATACGCTGTGGATCCTCTGTATAAGAAGATTCTGTCACCTCAAAATGCAGGTATTCTCTCTCTATTCCATAGCGTTCTAACAAACCACAGAGTTCTTTTGGTAAATCAATAATATTAAAATCCGACCTAGACACATTTACAGAAATGGGAACAATTGGCTTTCCTTCATCCTTCCACTGTTTCAAAAGTTTACATACATTTTTCCACACATAGTAATCTAATTTCGTAATAAAACCATTTCTCTCAAAGTAGGGCACAAAAGCATTAGGGGCCAAAAATCCTAATTCCGGGTGATTCCATCTTACCAACGCTTCTGCTCCTACCACATATTCTGTATTGATATCATACTTAGGTTGCAAGAATATCTCAAACTCGCTCTTATCTAATCCCCGTTCCATGCTGTCCAAAATTTTTTGTTCAAGTACCATATGCTCTCGCATGGACTCTGTATATTTTGCAAAAGGAACTCCATACTGACGCTTTGTACTGCGAAGTGCCAATATAGCTCTGTCCAAAATACCAGACACAGGTAAAGTGGTATCAATATTTTCATAGATACCAAATTTAATTACAATATTACTAATAGGTGCTTGACGCATTGCAAGCTCTAAATAGCGTTCAAATTTATTATCATAATCTTCGCGATGTTCAACTAACAAAGCAAAAGTATCTGCACTAATTCTGGACGCAATTTGGAAAGAATTCACATGCTGACGAAAAACCTTGGCAATAAAGCGCAGTAAATCGTCGCCTCTGTCAATACCTTCTCTCTCATTTATCAATTTAAAGTTCTCTATATCACCACATATTAAATCAAATTTCTTTTCAGGATATTTTTGGAAGATATCCAAAGCACATTTACGGAAAAATTCTGAGCTATACAACCCGGTCACTTGGTCATATTCCAAAATATTTAACATTGCAGACGTTAAATATAGACGCACAATACTATCTGCACGTTGTCTAACAATATCCTCATTATAAGGCTTCACAACAAAATCCGTCGCTCCAAGATCTAGGCAACGAATCTCGGCATTATTCTCATCAAATGCTGTTGTCACAATGACTGGAATGGGCGCAATCTCTTCATCTACTTTCTTGGCATTCAAAAATTCATATCCATCCATAACAGGCATAAGGATATCCAATAGCACAAGAACCGTCTCTCTTGCATGTTCCTTAAGCAATGCAAGTCCTTCCGCTCCATTTTCTGCGGTCAAAACCTCATAG
Source organism: uncultured Acetatifactor sp. (assembly GCA_964531725.1). GTDB lineage: Bacteria > Bacillota > Clostridia > Lachnospirales > Lachnospiraceae > Acetatifactor. Next base: position 10,580 of record CAZHEM010000035.1, on the reverse strand, counting down.
TCCTTTTCTAAAATGCCTTTCAAGACATCTCGATTAAACACATCGTCCTCTATTACAATGACCTTGCGTTTACCTAGCGTATCTAATGCACCTGCCAACATGTAAGATAATTTCTTTCCGCTCCACTTCATCCCAAATACCTTCACCCTTGAATCGTCGCAATTTTCAGCTCATATATATTTATTATTATATATTTCATTCTGCGATAAATCAAGTATTCAGCCAAAATCAATACCTTCTTTATTTTTTCAGTTATTGTGTTTTTACTTTGCTATACACTCCTTTATTCAAACAATATTTCTTCCACCGTTACTAACGTATAACCCTGTGATAAAAGTTCATCCACCACCATCAACGCAGCCGTCACACTAGATTCATAATAATCATGCATCAAAATAATCTCATTCTCCGCAGCTTTATCCAACACCTTTTGCGCTACACCTTCTGAATTACTACTACACCAGTCCAAAGGATCTATGGTCCATAATACAGGAATCATATCCAACTCTTCCTCAAATCCTTTATCCCATGTTCCATATGGCGGACGTACATACTCTATCTCTCTCCCCGTTATCTCTTCTAATATTTCATTAGTATCTATTAGTTCCTGTTTAAATTCCTCTCTATTACCGCTATTCAATTGCATATGACTATATGTATGATTTCCAATCAAATGCCCCTCTTCTTCCATTCGTTTTATAATATCTGGATGCAGGCTAGCATGCTCTCCCGTCACAAAAAAGGTAGCCTGAACTCCCCGCTCTTTTAATCCATCCAACAACTGCTCCGTATAATAAGGATGCGGCCCATCATCAAAGGTAAGCGCAATCTTCTTCACTTCCTCTGCCCTACCTGATAGCACAAATAATCCTCCCACTATTACCAAGATTATCCCACGAAAAAATGCCAATAATATCTTTTTCATAGCATATCCATACCTTTTTGTATGCTCTTATTTCATAATATGCGTATCATTTCTTATTGTTCCAGCTACGCCTGCGCTCTCTCGTTTCTATTAAAAGGCCCTAAAGATAAGTCGGTACTTAGCCAGTAGAAGCAAAAATCATACAAAAACCCCCGTCACATATGTAACGGGGGCAATTCCTTTTGTGTTTAAATCTTGAATACTGAAATCTCAGACTTGAGACCTTCCATATTCTCATCCAATACGCTAGCAGTCTTATTTAACTTCTCAACGTTCTTCAACAATCTCTCTGCAACATCACTTACTACTTCAGCACTATTTGCAGTCTCTTCAATAATACCAGAAATATTCTGTACCGCTTCCATTGTAACACTTCTCTCACGGTCAGCTTTCTCAGTACCTTCTACGATTTCTTTCAAACCATCAATCAACTTGTTCATACGAACACTCATTTCACGGAATACAGCTACTACCTCTTCTACAGCCTGAGTCTGTAATGCAACCATATCCTGCGCCTGCTGTGCACTTTCCACACTACTCATAGTCTGTACACCAATGTGTTCTACGTTGGTACTAATCTCGCCTGCTGCCTTAGCAGAATCATCTGCAAGTTTACGAATCTCTTCTGCAACTACTGCAAATCCTCTACCAGCTTCACCAGCTCTTGCAGCCTCGATAGATGCATTCAATGATAAAAGATTCGTCTGTTCAGAAATCTCTGTAATAGTTGCAACAAAGTTATTGATAATCTGTGACTCTACGCGAAGAGCTTCGATACTTTCACCTACTTTAGCAGTAATCTCTGTAGTCTCTTGAGCACGGTCACCTAACTTGGTAACAATATCCATACCTTGTTCAATCATCTTCTCAGTCTCATCAACTAAGAGTTCTACTTTTTCTACAACCTTACTTACACCTTGAATCTCATTAGATAGAATATCGGTTCTCTCCACACACTCCTGCGCATGTCTAGACTGACGTTCCATACCTTCATTGATTCCTTCAATTGCCTGTGTAATCTCACGAGAATAATCATGAATAACATCTGATGCATTTCCTACATCATTTGCAGATACTTCTAGCTGTTCTGTTGCCACATTAACTTTATTAACCAAGTTCTTGGTATTAGCAATCATGTGTGTAGCAGAACCAGCAAGTCCTCTAAATTCATCTCTACTTGTAGCAGTAACTTCAACTGTTAAGTCACCCTTAGCAACTTGTCCAAAGGACTTAACCATACGCTTCATATTATTCTGGATACCCATTGCAATTACAAATCCAACAGCAGCTACAACAATACATGCTACAATAACAATTGCAATTGTTAACGCACGAATCTCTTCTGCCTGAGCAATCACTACATCCATTGGAATCAATCCGCATACTGCCGCACCAATGGTCTCACTCTTACTATAAATAAAGAGATACTCTTTTCCCATGAAATCTACAGTCTTAGAACCGCTACTTTCTACACCTTCATTAAAAATATCATAGAATTCTTGGCCATAGAATACATTTTCACCTTCTGTTAAAATGCTTTCTTCACCTTCATCTAAGCTTTCATGAATAAGCTCACGTCCATTAGGAGTAATAAAACCTACAATACTACCATCTCCTAAATTCAACTCATTAATAAAGTTTTGAATGGTCTCTGCATCCAAATCGATTACAATACATGCATTGTTAGACTGTGATAATGTCTGGTATGACATAATATAATCTTTATCATCTTTATTCATATGCGCATCTAACGCATTGTGTCTGTCAATCCATTTATAAATCTGACGACTACCCTCTATCGCTACTTCTTCACGATGTGCTGTTAGTAAACCTTTTAAGCTAGCATTACTTCTAGTAGTAATCATATTCAAGTCTTCTTTGGTAATAATATGTATATCACTAACAAAGTCATTCGCTGTTCTTGTAGCCATAATGGTATTTCTTGCAGTAGAAGCCACATCCTTACTTACGGTTGGTTCATCTTCATAGAATCCCAAGAAATACTGACCAAGCTCAGAATCATATGCCAACTCGGTACCTTCCGCCTCAATAAATGAACAGCTCATGTCAATATACTGAATTGCCATATTTAATGTCTGAACAGTAGACTCCTCAAACTTCTGGCTCATACCCTGTGCAGCCTTATCATAAGCAGTTGTACCTATAATAATCATAAAGATGATTGGCACAAAAATACAGAACATAATCTTAAAACTAATACTAATGGTTGGACCACCTGCATTAGTTCGAGGTTTCTTATTCTTCTTCGACGTAGTCTTCGCTGCCATTTCTTCATCGGCAGTTTCCATTGCATCACTGTCCGCTGTTATATCAACGTTTATCTCTTCTGCAACGCTCTCTGCCATTACCTGTGCAGTCTCTACATTCACTGCTTCCATCTGCATGCCTTCTACTGTCATATCCACTTCCTCGGTTACTTCCGCACCCGACTTACCTTTTCCAAATTTTCCAGTAAATTTAGACATAATGTTTTTCATTGCGCTTTTATCCTTTTTGTTCATACTAGCCGTCCTCCATATTGCTCATGTTAGCGTGTTAGTACCTTTTCCCAATTATACAACATTTCCATTTTTTTTTAAATAGCAAAAACAAACATCTTAATTTTTTTACAATTTTCTGTAAATATTACTGTTTTTTTAGTTGCATTGAGTCAAAAAACATATCTTCAAAGCCTTTTTCCTCAGCTAAATTAACAATTTCTAACGCAACACTACTTTTATCCTTTTCGTATAAATCATTCATACTACATTTTTCTCTACTTATGCTCATCCCCAAACGAGTGGCTCCCGCAAGAGCTGTATTTCCCCCTGCTATAGTTTTTCCCAACAAAGCTTCTGGAAGTAAACCTATAGCGCTTGCCTGTTGCGGTTTTAAATAATAGCCAAATCCTCCCGCTAAAACTACAGTATCAAGTGCTTCCATATCGATTCCATATTTTCTAGTCAATACCTTTATTCCTGCCATAATCGCTCCTTTGGCAAGTTGGATTGCTCGTATGGATTCCTGCGTTATCTGCACTCCACCAATGCGTACTCCTTCTTCAAAATAAGGATCTGACAATAAACCAGACTCATCAACAATATTCTTTTCTAAAAGCTGAGCAATCAGCCCCACCATGTCAGCTCCCCATATACCTCTATTGACTCCACCTTCAAAAGCTGGCCCAGCTGCGGTAGCAGTTACCAACATACGTTCACGATTCCCTAGAACCATCTCGCCATTGGTTCCCAAATCAATCAATAACATAGGCTTTTCCCTATTCCACATATCATAAGCATACATACCTGCCACAATATCGCCACCTACATAGGCAGATATTCCTGGTAAAATCACGGTAGACACCCCTGCAATCTCCGTTTCCACAGCCGATAAATGACTTGCCTGAAATGGAGCCTTCCCTAGTTCCGAAGGATCCCATCCCATTAGTAAATAGACCATAGTTGTATTGGCAGCAATGATCATTTGAAGTTTTTCTTCTTCCGAAAGTTTTTGTTGAAACTGCTCCAATCCCTGTTCTAAAGTCTTCCTTACCATTTGTTGCATCTGTTTAGCGTCCTCTTGACATTCTGCTGCCAATATGCGAGATACTACATCTGCACCATATTGGGTCTGTGGATTCACCTGTACAAAGCGATCCACCACTTGTCCCTTAACATCATATAAGAGCATAGCAATTGTGGTAGTCCCGATATCGGCTACCACAAGTCTATGCTCTTCCAGATTGTTGGTTATAATATTTTCCAAAACTTCACATTCTGTTATAATTTGAAGATTTTCTTTTGCATCAAAACACCTGCCACATCCTGTACAGACATGGCAGCGTGTCCCTTTTTTCTCCTGTGTCTCTTTAGACAAATTGATTCTGTTCTGCATCATAGTGATAATCAATACCTTCTAACTTTTGCTCTATTTCTTCCTTGGTAACATTCAAATCTTCGCATAAGGCATCCAGATTTTTATAATAGTCCCTAAGTTTTAAATTCACAAAACTTAAAAGCATCACCGGGTCCTTTGGTATCATACATTCTCCTAATCTGTATATCATTTTACACTAGCTGTTAATTCGCCCTCTTCTACTGCAAACAATATGGTATCTCCCATTTTTACTCTATCTGCTAAAATCAATTTCGCAGACAACGTCTCCACATATTTCTGAATATAACGTTTTAATGGTCTCGCACCATATACGGGTTCATATGCATTTTCTATGATAAAACGAAAGGCCTCATCCGTCAACTCAATGGTCAATTCTCTGTCTGCCAGTCGAGCATTTAAATCCTTAACAAGTAACTCAACAATACCACGAATGCTACCTTTACCAAGTGGCTTGAACAAAATCGTCTCATCTAAACGATTTAAAAACTCTGGGCGGAAATGTGCACGCAAATCTGCCATTACCATATGTTGTGCCTCGGGCTTAATCTCTCCACTTTCATCAATTCCCTCTAAAAGATATTGCGCTCCTATATTAGAAGTCATGATTAAAATAGTATTCTTAAAGTCCACAGTACGTCCCTGCGAATCAGTAATACGCCCATCATCCAGCACTTGCAAAAGCACATTAAATACATCCGAGTGTGCCTTTTCTATCTCATCAAAAAGTACCACACTGTAAGGCTTTCTGCGTACAGCTTCTGTTAGCTGGCCTCCTTCTTCATACCCAACATATCCTGGAGGTGCCCCAATCAAGCGAGATACGGAATGTTTCTCCATATATTCACTCATATCAATACGAATCATATTATTCTCATTGTCAAAAAGCGATGCAGCCAATGCTTTTGCAAGCTCTGTTTTACCCACACCAGTAGGTCCTAGGAATAAAAAGGAGCCGATTGGTTTACTAGGATCTTTAATTCCTGCTTTAGAACGAATAATTGCCTCTGACACCTTTGTGACACCTTCCGACTGTCCCAACACTTTACGCTCTAGTTCTTCATTCAAATGCAAGGTCTTATTGCGTTCACTTTCTGTAAGCTTTGCCACAGGAATTCCAGTCCATCTAGAAACAATTTTTGCAATTTCTTCCTCGGATACCTTCTCTCTTACCAATGAAAGCTCTTTTGCATTAACACGTTCTTCCTCTTGATTTAACTGCTTCTTCAGACTTGGCAATTTGCCATAGCTCAATTCTGCCGCCTTCTCCAAATTACCTTCCCGCTGTGCAATTTGAATCTCACTATTTACATGGTCAATTTCTTCACGGAGTTTTGACAATCTATCTACTGCATTTTTCTCATTTTCCCAAGTTGCCTTTCGGCTGGTAAAATCATCTTTTAACTCTGCTAATTCCTTTTGTAGCTCTTGGAGACGTTCCTTACTTAGTCTGTCATCCTCTTTTTTCAACGCGGCCTCTTCAATCTCCATTTGCATAACTCTACGTTGTAATTCATCTAATTCCGCTGGCATACTATCCAACTCGGTCTTGATTAGCGCACATGCCTCATCCACCAAATCAATTGCCTTATCTGGTAAGAATCGGTCTGTAATATAGCGATTAGATAACATAGCTGCACTTACCAACGCATTATCCATAATTTTCACACCATGATATACTTCATAGCGTTCTTTAATACCACGTAAAATAGAAATAGTATCTTCCACCGTAGGCTCATCCACCAATACTGGCTGAAATCTTCGCTCTAATGCAGGATCCTTTTCAATGTATTGACGATATTCATCTAAAGTGGTAGCACCAATGCAATGCAACTCACCACGAGCAAGCATTGGTTTTAACATATTGCCTGCATCCATAGCACCATCGGTCTTACCAGCGCCTACAATCGTGTGCAACTCATCAATAAACAAAATGATCTGTCCGTCACTATTTTTTACATCTTCCAGTACAGCTTTCAAACGTTCTTCAAACTCGCCACGATACTTAGCCCCTGCTACTAAGGCTCCCATATCTAGGGCAAAAATCTTTTTATCTTGAAGCCCCACTGGCACATCGCCTCGCACAATACGTTGTGCTAAGCCCTCTACTACAGCAGTTTTACCTACGCCAGGTTCACCAATTAATACAGGATTATTCTTGGTTTTTCTAGATAAAATACGAATCACATTACGAATCTCGTTATCTCTTCCAATCACGGGATCTAATTTCTGTGACCTCGCTTTTTCTACCAAATCCTGCCCATATTTTCCCAAAGTATCATACGTTGCCTCTGGGTTATCACTTGTTACTCTTTGATTGCCTCGCACAGTAGAAAGTGCCTGTAAAAAGCGCTCTCTTGTGAATCCATATTCTTTGAATATCTGTTGTATCTCCTTATTTGGATGCTTAAGCATAGCTAAAATAAGATGTTCTACAGATACATATTCATCACCAAGATTCTTGGCTTCCTCTTCCGCTGTTATTAAAGCTTTATTTAGATACTGACCAACGTAAAGCTGCCCACCTTGTACCTTCACTCGTTTCTGCACCGCCGTCTGCACACGAGTCTGAAAATGCTCTTTATTAATATCCATCTTCTCTACAAGCTTGGCTATTAAGCTATCCTCTATTGTCAAAAGACTATACAGTAAGTGCTCCTGCTCAATCTCCTGATTGCCATATTCAAGGGCTAGTCTTTCACATGCATCTACCGCCTGTAAAGATTTCTGTGTAAATTTTTTAATATTCATAGACTTCGCCTCCTTATTTGAAAGTTGAATGTTTTATTTGTTCTATTGTTACTATAACACATCAAACACAGAAATCAATAAACATTCTATAAACTTTTTCAAAATAAAGAGGCGAATTTATAACCTTTATTTATCTAATTTTTCAAATACAAAATAATCAGCAGCAATACTTCCTTCCTGACTATTCTTTTCATTAAATGCAGTCAAACCTACTTTTACTCCAACCCAGCGACCAGGAGTTGCTTCCACAGTCTCACCGATTGCAGTAAAGTGTTCTTCATCATAACCAATTTCAAAGGACACATAAGTTTCCTTCTCAACCTTCATACGAATATATACAACATCTCTATTTACTGTTCCAAGGTTCGTTCTCACTTCATCATCCTTAGTCCAATTTCCCGTTCTCTGTTGGAAAGTCAACTGTCCATTTTCCTTTTTAACCATCAGACCCGTATAATGTCCACACTGAGACACCATTCCTGCCACATCGCCATCCACCATATTATCAAGATGTAAGCAAGTAGTAATCTGAAATTCTGGTGCAGGCCATTTCTGAATCAAGAGATTACTAATATCGCAAAGCTGAGTTTTCTCTTCTGCTGGTTGTGCAAAAAGAGTAAGCTGATTATCCTTTAATTGATACCAGTCCTCCTTATAATTGGCATTCCATTGCCATTGAAGTCCTAAAGTAGCTCCTTCGAAGAAGTCGCTATCTTCTGGTGCATCAATAGGGAAGGTACCACCCACATTAGGCTTGGTATGACGTAACACTGGTTCTCCACAACCATCTACATCATTAACACCAATAATTGGCCAATCATCTTCCCAGCGCATTGGCTGCAAATGAACAATACGTCCTGTATTGCCCACATCCTGAAAATGAATAAACCAATCTTCTCCTGTTGGAGTATCCACCCATGCTCCCTGATGAGGTCCATTAACAGGTGAATTTCCTTGATGAAGTACAATTTTTTCTTCATATGGCCCATAAATATTCTTGGAACGAAGAACTGTCTGCCAACCTGGTTTTACACCACCTGCTGGTGCAAAAATATAGTAGTAGCCATTTCTTTTATAGAGCTTTGGCCCTTCAATAGTTGGCTGTGTGGCATGACCATCGTAAATAAACTGACCATCGTCCAATACTCCTGAACAATCAGGTTCAATTGGTGACATATATAAAAAGCTTTTAAACCCAATACGGCTTCTTGCAAAGGCACTTACCATATAGGCTTTGCCGTCGTCATCCCAAAATGGACAAGGGTCAATCCAACCAGTAACTTCACGCACAAATGTAGGTTCACTCCATTTACCCCATGGGTCAGTGGTCTTGCACATCATAATTCCTTCATCTGGGAATGGAACAAATACATAATACACACCCTCATGATAACGAATTGCAGGTGCCCATGTACCACATCCATGTTTAGGCTTATTATAATCTTCAAAAGGAAGTTTATCTATACAATAATTAATCACCTTCCAGTTCACCAAATCCTTAGAATGTAACAGTGGAACTGCTGGCGAATTACAGAAGCTTGATGCAATCATAAAATAATCATCTCCAACGCGAATAGCATCTGGGTCAGAATAGTCTGTATAAAGAATTGGATTGATAAAAGTACCATCACCCTGATCTGCAATCCACATTTTCTTAATTTTTGATTTATCCATACTTTCTTCCTTTCTGTGATAGGTTTCACTTCATTGCGACTAATTTGACTAATCAAATATAGTCTTTTGTTGTTCGGGTATTTATTTATACTCAGTATAACAGACACATTCCTCCTAAACGTGCCATATTGTCACAGATTTATGCCATTTATTGTATTTTCCATTCCTTTTTCCAACGAAATAGTGTAAAATCATTCTTAGAAATGTCATTTTTTGCACAGATAACCTATTACAACTCTTTATTATGTAAAACACTAACAAGGAGAATGCTATGAGTATCTATTATCAAAACCGTACAGAACGTTTTAATTTCTATACATCTCATAACAATACATATGCTACCCATTTGCATAAACAGGTAGAGTTAATTGCTGTCTTAGAAGGAACCATTACGCTCACTGTGAACTCTAAAACTTATTCACTGAATGCTAATGAAGGTGCCATTATATTTCCTAATGAATTACATAGTTTAAAGACCGAAACAGAGAGTCAAATTCTTCTGTGTATTTTTGATACAGATTTTTGCCATAACTATCAATCCCTTTTCCAGACCCATTGCCCTGTGTCTCATCAATTTTCTTTACAGACATTATCACGCCACAGTAAGCTAGCTGCCAGTGGCTTACTTAGCTTAACCAATGATTTTCCTAAAGGGTCGCCTATTCCAGCTCCTATTCAGGCACTTTCCGAAGGATATTTAACGCTCCTATTAGCGGACCTGTTTACTCACTTAAGCCTAACCACGCCAGAAGCCCAAAGTGATTTAGAATTAGAGCAGCGTCTATTGATTTATATTGACGAACACTTTACCGAAAATCTATCCTTAGACGTACTATCTAAGCAATTCGGAATTAGTCGCTATAGCTTGTCCCGCATTTTTACCGACAAGCTCCACACCACCTTTCCATATTATGTGAACGCAAAACGTCTGGAATATGCCAAGGATCTACTATGCTCTACCTCTCTTTCGGTAACCAGAATTGCCTTGGATGCTGGTTTTGGTAGCTCTCGTACTTTTTTCCGCGAATTTAAGTCTTACTTTCTGGCAACTCCTAATGAATATCGCAAAAAGCATTCGCACTTTTAACTGATTTGGTTGACATTGCCACAAAACAGGTGGTATACTGAACGTGTATTCTAAATGAAAGTCATTGAACTCACATATTTTTGTAAGTTGTTATTGCCTTGATGATAGTTTACAAAAATATGTGATTTTTTTGTCCTACGTTCTAGATTACTAATACTAAAAGGGCGAGTCCCAAATTAAAGGAGGTACCAGTATGAATAACGGTACAGTTAAATGGTTTAATGCACAGAAGGGTTACGGTTTCATCAC
>CAZHEM010000034.1:0-22794 GCA_964531725.1 uncultured Acetatifactor sp. | reverse complement strand
ATTTTAATGTTTGCTATCCAAATAATGTGATTCCACATAATTGGATTTACTCATGTTTTTGTAATACCCAATAGCAGCCTTAGAGCTCTTGCGGCCTTCTCGAATACCACTTCTCTGCTTAGCAAAATATTCCTCAATTAAGGTCTTATTGCGTGCTTCTTGTGCCTGAATTACAACGCTCTTCTCGGTTACCTGAGTAATCAATTCTTGCAATGCCTTAATCTGAGTAGCATATTTTTCCCGATTCCCTTGTAATTCAGCAGATACATTGGCATACAGAATCTCAAAACCATTATCCAACTTGTTAATCTCGTCAATTAATTTTGCTTTCTCTTCTATATAAGAATCAAACTCATTTAATTTTGGATTCCCTTCTTGGAATATCTGACGTTGTCTCTCATTGTATTCTTGTATCTGTTCTAACACAGTTATTTTTTTCTGCAAAGATTCTTCTAAGACAGTTAAATAATTGCTCATTATGCATTCCCCTTCTCTCTATTCAGACGCATAACTTCTTTCCAAGTGTCTCGAACCGAACGAAGATGAGTATTTATCTCTTCAAGAATCTCTTTATCTTTCTTCACATTAGCTTCCACCAATCGTCTCTCCAGATAAACATAGATATTCTCAAAATCCTGTGCCACTGCATATTTCATATCAAGTGTCTGACGCAAATAAGCAATAATATTCTGCACCTTGACAATATTTTCGTGTGCTTTTTGTACATTGCTCTCATCTATTGCCATGATTGCGATATTGCAGAACTTAATAGCGCCCTCATAAAGCATCAATGTAAGTTCTGCCGGGCTCGCAGTCAGAACCTTACTATTATTATATTGTGCATAAGCGTTAGGCAATGCCATCTCATCAACCTCCTAATAAACTAGTCACCGCATTAGCATTGGTCTGCATCTTAGACATTGCAGTCTCCATTGCTGCGAACTTGGCATACCACATATCCTCGTAGTCGTTCAATTTTTCTTCTAATTCTGCAATCTTGCTATTGTAATCATTATAATCTTCTTTCATCTTCTTGTCATCATAGAAAGAACCAAAACTTCTATAACCATCAATAGAAGAAGACAGCTTATCCATGGAATCATATAAATTTCTCGATAACTGAGTAAAGAATGATACAACCGTTTCAGAATCACTGGCAATCAAACTCTTTAACTTATCTGCATTACCAGCCGTATTCTCATCATCTGAGTCCCCATCAATATGATATATATTCTTCTCGTTATCTTCTGCTAAGAAGTAACTTAAAGTCTCGATTCCAAAGTTACTTAAATACATGGTTTTATCGCCAACCTTGATACCGCTAGACATAGTCTGCTTCAAAGTGTTACCAATGCTTGATAAATCTTCATCTCTACGAAGAATAGAATCTTTAATCTTCTTCTCCCATTCCTCTACTTCCGTCTCAGACAATTCTGCTTTTTCTTCACTCAAAAGTGGATCATATTTGCTTGCAGAATCTGCATTGTACAACGTATCGATCTCTTTGATAATCTCATTGTAATCCTTCAAGAAATCTTTGATCATATCATAGAGACCTTCTGTATCCTTCTGAGTGGTAATGGTTACCTGCTCATTATCTTTTGTCTCATTCAATGCTGTGAATGTAAGACCATTAATCTCGAATACATTGGTATTGTTCTTGAATTCAGCGTCATTCAATACGATAATCGCATCCTGACCAGACACCTTGGTAGCACCTGTTGATGTTTTATCATTAGGGTCATAGTTGCTGATTACAGTATTAGCATACTCAGCTTTTGCATAGTAGCTATCTGCCACAGTAGTCTTCAATGTATCAGTAGCTTCTGCAGTATATGTAGTCTTACCATCTGCATCAGTGGTTGCAGTTACATTAATCTGTGCCTCTAACTCAGTAATCTTAGTCTCCGCAGCAGTCTTTGCCTCCTGCTGTTTTACAAGATTTTCTGCATCTGCTTTATTGGTATTTAAAGTCTCAAGCTCTTTCTCAAGTTCAGCTAACTTTTCTTCTGCTTCTTTCTTAGCAGTCTCGTCGGTAATGCCTTCAATAGCAGTCTTCTGCGCTTCAATTTCCGCTTCTTTATTGGTAATATCTGTAGCATATTCATCTACAGTTTTAAGATTCTTCGCCTGCAATTCTGCAATCTTCTCATTAGCAGTTTTCAAGTTTGCCTGTGCAGTCTCATACTCTTTTAGATATGCTGATACTTTCGATGCCACATCGCTATCAATCAAACTCTGCATATTTGCAATGGTAGCATCCTTGTCGCCAGCCACATAATATGCCGCATATTCCTTGTACTGCGCCAAGGTTGCCGCATCTGAATTCAGATTCACAGCAAGGCCCATTGCTTCTAAAGCTGCCTGACCATTGGCATCTGATGCTGTAATACTAAAGTCATTATCTTCACCAGATTCCTTGGCACTAATGAAGAATCTCTGATTCTTAGCATCAAAGTTGGCATTCAGACCTGCATTCTTCAGCTGTGTTAACACATCTGAAATAGTAGTATCTCCATTAACAGTAATATCTGCTTTACCACTTGCAGATTCTACCGTAATAGTACCGCTTCCAATGGAAGGATTAAGTTCACTCAATTTAGTTAATGCAGTATAATCATCGCCACTGCTTTCAAGTTGTTTACCTGTCAAATAACCAGTCTTCGCAAGCTGTTTTACCCTCAAAGACTGCACACCTGCCACCGCATTTTCACCAGTGATTACGCTTACCACATTATCATCGGATACTTCTGTAGCCATCTTAGCATATGCAGTGCTAAAACGCATATTACCAATCTTAGACTGCAAGCTCTTAAGCTTCTTATTCATGCTCTTCCAAGCTTCCTGTTTATAGTTCAGACGGATCTGATCTTTTTTCACAGTATCCACTTTTGTCTTTCTAGCTTCAACCAACTGTTGAATAATACTCTCTGTGTCAATACCTGACATGAGACCTGTTAAACGCATTCCTGCCATAGGTCTACCTCCTATCTCTTCTCATCCACCAAGAGTCCTGCTAATTCCCATACCTTAGCAATCATGTCCAAGGTCTTCTCTGGTGGGAATTCTTTGATAACTTCCTCTGTATCCTTATCTACAATCTTGATAGTCACACGATTGGTCTCCTCATGGATACCAAACACTGCTTCCGAATGAGTCATCTTCTTATTCATCTGTTCTACAGCCTTACGAATCTGCTCATTGCTAGGCTCCTGCTGCGATGCTCCATTTTGTCTGCCATCATTCTGCGCACTCTCAACTATCTGAGTAGTTTTATCTACTACATCCGATGCCTGTGCATAATTTGGTGTATCTACACTTACCTTTTCTACCGATGTTACTGGTCTAGGCGCCGATACTTGCTGCGCCTGTACGCTCATCATACTTCCTAATGGTTCTATTGCCATTGTCTCCACCTCCGTGTGAATTGTTTGTGCTTTCCGTGCACATATTATATGTTTCTAATCCATTTATCGGTTTGTTGGGCTTGCGAATTAACCCTTGGGCTTCGTTTTTGTGAATGTTTTATATACTCAAATACTCTACATTGACGAATGGTTCGCCAAAAAAGCCTACTCATTCCTGTTTACGACACGCTTTCGCTCCGATAAATGCGTAACGGACACTAAGCTCGAAAAGACCTCGCTAAGTGCCGACGCCTTTATAGGGTCTTTAAACAGGAACAAGCAGGCCCGTTTGGCTACATATTACTCATGGGTTAACCGAATAAATTCTTAAGTGCTTCCATGCCCTCTGCGCTAACCGCTTCTTTATTGGCATCCTGAATCTGTAAGTATACCTCTTTGCGATAGATAGATACTTCCTTAGGTGCCGAGATACCGATTTTTACTTGGTCACCTTTGACTTCCAATACGGTAATCTCAATGTTATTGTTGATTACAATTGCTTCATTTTTCTTACGAGATAATGCTAGCATCCTATCCACGCTCCTTTCTCGCCTTGAGAATGTCGTAAATAGGGAACTTTACAGGGTACTGCTCAGAATCTACAATTACCTGACAAGCTTTACGCTCATCCACATTAATAATAATTGGTCCCTGTAAGTTCACAGACATCTGTGTAAGATCTGCTGGTACCGATGCAGTTACTAACACCAAGATATTATCTGTTGTAAGATTGCCTGCGCTTGCAAGCAATTCATCATCCACTGCTGGATCATAATCTGGTTTCACTACCAATGGGTCCATAACAGGCATTGCAAATGCAGGCTCATCTAAGGACTGCAAGAAGCGAATACCTACACCACTTCCCTGCTCCTCATCATGGAGCAAGGTGAATTTCTGCATATCTGGAAATCCAATGATTCCTTTTTCAAAGGAGATAATCTTATCTTCTGCGATATCAATTTCTCCGAATATTTTAGTCTGAATCTTCATACAAGACTCCTTCCTACGCCGTTCACGTCAATTTAAGTCTAATCTATTCTGTCAGAAGACCGTATAGCAGTCTTCCCGAACGAGCATCATCCTATTGCTTTCACTGCATCTTAAATGAAGTTAAGCAATGTAGTCTGCATTACCTTACCAGTTGCCATCAAAGCCGCTTCATAGGTAAGTTCTGCACTGGTAAGCTGGATTGCTACCTCTGTGATATCTACGTCTTCGTTCTCACTCTTGAGAGTCTCAAAAGTGGTCTTCTGGCTCTGCATACGATTCTTAATCAAAGTCAACTTACTTCCTCTGGTACCACACTCGGTAATACACAGGTTCGCATTATCCAGATGCCCCTGCAATGTAGTGATTCCCTGCTCGAATAGTTTCTGCGTCTTGTCTTTCGCAAGGGTTAAAGCCTTATTGGCTGCATCCAACTGGGTCTGCAAGGTATCTGCATTGGTTCCTGTTGCAGTCTCCATCTCTTTCTCAATCTTAGCAATGACTGCTTCGATATCTAACACGTTCTGCATAGACTCAATCAAGTCATCTACTTCACGGCCGATACCATGCTGGAAGCACTGGTCAGCAGTAGAGTTAACACGAATAGTCTGATTAAATCCTACATCATATTCAATATCCTGACGTTCTGCATTGCCAGTTAAAAAGCTTGCATTATACTCAATTCCATCGCTTTCACAATAGAAGTAATGTTCTGGGCGAAGGTCGCCAACTGCCCATTCTTCCTTCTGGTAAGTTACCTGAATCTCACCTTCATTCTTAGCAGTGGCAGGATCATCTTTGGTCTGCATCAGCTTGTTGTATGCATCAGCGCCCATCAACATCTCGCCCGTCTCTGGTACATAGATGATTTTATCCTCATTGCCTGCTTTCGCAATCTCAGTATATGGGTCCTGATAAGAATGCATAATGGTTAGATTGCCTTCTGCAATACTATATTCCTTCTGTACATAAGTGTTTGTACCAGTACCATCATCTTCCCAGTATTTAATAGAAGGAGCTGTACCTTCTGCATAACAATTATCATATGCCAGACGAATACGATATACATCTACAGATGAAATATCCTGCTCTGTCACGTTAATATTCTGATAGTTACTAGCATTAATATCTAATAAATCGCCAGTATCAATCTTGGTTAATTTACTAATCGCACTGTTATCTACCTGTTCTGTAATAGTATATAATTTATCTTCAGCTGTTGGAAAACTAAGAGAGGTATCGGTACGATAGCCAGTGAATACATAACGACCTGCATAGTCCGCATCACCAGTTGCATATACTTCATCTCTAAGTGCTTTTAACTGTTCCAAAATAATCTCTCTATCAGAACTAGTCAAATCACCATTAGACCCCTTAGTCGCCTGACTAATCATATTAGTAACAATCGCAGTCAAGTTCTTCAAAGAATCCTCTGTTACACTAAGCCAACTTTCTGCATCTGGAATATTCTTGCTATAGTACTGAGTAATCTCAGTTACACTACTACGCAGACGAAGTGCACGGATTGCTACTACCGGATCATCCGAAGGACGGTTAATCTTCTTCTGAGTAGACATCTGAGTACTCAAGGTATCCTGATAAATCTTATTCGTATTAATATTGGACAGGTTATTACGCTGCATTATCTTATTTGTAATTCTCATGTTGTCCTCCTAGGGGCGGTTAAACGCCTGTTTCTAGAATCAATCTATCATAAATCTCTGTCAAAGTCTGAATCATCTTGGATGCTAAATTATATCCATTCTGATATTTTACCAAGTTCACTGCCTCTTCATCTTCATCTACACCAGAGATGGAAATTCTCTGATTATCAATAGTGTAAGAGATATTGGTAAAGTTGGTATAGAAGGTATTTGCGCTACTTGCATTTAACGCTACATCTGATAAGATACACTGTAGAAACTCAGAAGCACTACATCCTCTAAAGCTCATAACATCTTTGTCATATCCCATGTTCTTTAGCTCTTCTAGCAAGTCATTCTGTTCTACACCGTCACCATTGTCTTTTCTATTGGCTATTAATCCTGGATCCATAGATAATGCTTCCAGAATGTTCAAGTTGCCTGCAGTCAAGCGATAATAACTGTCATCATCTACATTAATGGTAATGCCAGTTTTATTCTCAAGAGCCTTGTCATAGCGAGTAGAATCCGGGAAATCAAACTGTTCATCATCCACCCTCATATCGCCCACAAACATTTTTACGCCTGCTTCATCGTATGAATTAAAACCGCTGGTTAAAATATCGTTAAACTTCTGAGCAAAAGTACGAACCCATTCATTCATCTGATTCATATAGTAGGGAATACCTTGATAAGCAATTCCTGTACCAATCTTACCTTCTTTTCCTACACGGTCGTTAGTGATACGTCTGTCGTTTTTCTCACTACCAGACAAGGTAAATGTATAGCTGTGAACAGCTTCACCATTAGCATCATAGCTGATGGTATAATCCCAAGAATCATAATAGAATTCCTGATTACCTAAGTTAATCACACCACCTTGGTCTGAAAGATTACATTTATTCAAATCCTGAAGATAATGGTTGTCTACGGTAATGGTTACGGTATCACGTTCGCCTTTGTCTGTCATAACAGTACCAACTGCAGTTACTTCACCGTTGAAGAATTCTCCATTGTTACCATCACGCATCTGAACTAAGCCAGCTAATTCACCGCCCATTGCTACATTATAGAGATTGAACTTCTGTCCATCTTCCCAATATACATCATACAAACCATCAATATCGGTCTGATTTACTTTCTCATAATTCAATCGAGCTACACATTCCAGACCATTGAACTCGCTATTATCTACCAATACCTGTCCACCGGATACACGTACAATAAAACGATTAGCTCCAGTCTCTCTCTCTGGGTTATTGGCATCTACGATTGGGACTTCATCTGTCTTGATATCAATGATTTCAGATAACTGATCTAACAAAAGTGCTCTTCTATCACGAAGCTCATTTGCTTTCACACCGGTTAATTCAATAGTATTAATCTGCTTATTCAAAGTAGCAATCTCGCCTGCAAGGGAATTGATTTCATCTACCTTCAACTTAAGCTCCTGATTGATGTCTTTTTGAACAGCCTGCATATTTCCAGACAATCCATTAAAATATTCCACCAAATCGCCTGCCGAACCGATAAACTGCTGTTTTGCAGTATCACTACTAGGATCCTTCATTAGTTCCTCTAAGCTGGTTACCATCATTTTATCAAATACGGTCTTGAATCCAGCATTTTTACCGTCATCATCAAAGTAGGCTTCCACCTGCTGCATATAGTACTGTTTCATGTTGTACTGGCCCACTTTTGCGTTGTTGTCCCAGAACTTAGTATCGTAGAATTCATCTCGTACACGTTCAATCGCCAAGACATCTACACCGGCACCGGCACAACCATAGGTCTGAAATACGCGCAAAGCATCACTTGCCTGCTGAACAACCTGCTGTCTACTATATCCTTCTGTCTGAACATTGGCAATGTTATTTGAGGTGGTATTCATCGCAGCATTACTTGCTAACAATCCCTTATATGCAGTATTTAAACCAAAAAATTGAGATGGCATATCTTACCTCTTCCTGCGCATATTATGCGTCTTAAATAGCTAAAGTATTGATAATGTGCTCCAGCATCTCACTAATTACATTGATGTAACGGCTGGAAGCATTGTATGCATTCTGGAACTTAATCATATTGGACAATTCTTCATCAGAAGATACACCAACAACCTGTTCTCTTGCACTTTCCGTTGCCTCTACAGTGGTCTGCTGATTCTCGTAAATACTACGATATACAAAACCAGAGTTACCAACCTGGGCAACTAAATCAGAATAATAATCATTAAAAGTGGTCTTCTTTTTCACATTTGGATTCAAAGTATAAATCTCTTCTGTGAAAGCTGCCTTTAATTCTTCTGCGGTTGCATTATCTACAGAACCGTCTGGCATCATGAATCCAAGCTTTGCAGGTCTCTGCATTAACTCTGGATTAATCTGAATATTTTTCACAGTATAGAGAGAATCATCCTTGGTCAAATCCTCTTCATTGTAGATTGCATAGGTCTTGCCATCTGCTCCTTCTACAATTTCATATCCATCGGTAGTAATCTTGTTAAAAAGCTGAATTGGTGTACCATCGTCATTACGCATGTAACCATCTTCATCCACTTCAACAAACTTTACACCTGTGCGAGTACTTCCATCGGCCAATTCCAAATCGCCTTCTGTCACGCCCGCTGCCGTTGCCAAAGCATCATTGATTCTAGTTACTACATTATGTACCAACTGATCAAACTCAGCCTGCACATTCATGATTACTGACTGTGAAATAGAATCATAGCTTCCATCTTCGATATCGCTATAATCTGCTCTATGGTCACCACGTGCAAGAAGCATTGCTTTCAATCCACCGATATCAGTTCCCAAATCAGAGGAAATCTCTCTAGTCAAATCAAATACTTCTGCACCGTCAATTTCATATTCTCTAACGCCACCTGGCAGTTCAATATATTCTGCATTCTGTGGCCAAAATGGTGTGTAGAATCCGGTAGCTTCATCTAAGTGCAATCCGATTTCATAGCACATAGCACCTTTTACAAAATCTACACCTTCTATCTGAATGGCTACATTGCCATATAAATCTTCTGAATAAGTGATACTTGTCAGTTCAGCCAATTCATCCAAAATCTGATTACGTGCATCGCGAAGATCGTTGGCTCTCTCCACACCACCAGCCTCAATGGCACGAATCTGATCATTTAAGGTAAGAATCTGATTACCATATTCGTTAATCTTAGTTACCTGCTGCTGAACCTGTACATTCAAATTGTCCTGATAAGAACAGAAGCCATCATACACTGCTGCAGCCCTCTCCACGAACTCAGATGCTCTCTGCACCAAAAGTCCCTGGGTTACAGAACTGCTAGGGTCTTTCGACAACTCTTGAATAGCCGTCCAAAGGTCCGCCATGGTCTCCTGAAAAGCTTCACCCTGTAATTCGCCCAACTGGCTTTCCACTTCTTCAAGTACCTCTGTCGATACTTCATAGAACATGCTACGTCCTGACTCGCGACGGAAAGTCTGGTCTAAGAAGAAATCTCTCACTTGTTTGATTCTGGAAAAGCTGACACCGAGTCCGTATTGCTGTGGTGCAACTGCGGATGCGGTCTTAGACAATGTATTATATGCTTTATCGGATTGTTGTACCTGTTGTCTGGTATAACCAACAGTATCAACGTTCGTAAGATTATGCGCTGTAGCGTTCAACGCATTCTGACTTGTTTGTAATCCGGATGTTCCTATATATAAACTACCCATTAATGGCATAATATTTCACCTCTATGTCTCCAAGAACTATTGCTTTGCATCAAATCCTCTGCTATTTACACCGATGGTATCCCCTGCATTATAAGCGCCTCGATTATAGTTAGCAGTCTCTGGGGCCTTCTTAGACGCCTGTATAATGTTCATCTCGAACTCTACCATCTCTAATGCATTCTTCAGTAGTTCCCTATTGTGTTCATTCACTTGTTGTAAATTGTGTACTACTGTCTGCAACCTGTCATGTGCCTTCGCCAGCACCTGCTGTTCTGCTGGTCTAGCTTCTAGCATATCTACTAGGTTGTTCAATTTCAAAGTTGCAACATCCTTGTTCAACACATTGGCGATATCTGCAGTCACTTCAACCCTCTTCTTATCAAGATTGTTAATCCTGCTCACCAAATCCTGTTCCTCATCCGTGATACTTTGTAGACTTGCTAAATCCCCCTTCACAATGATAGGGGTCTTTTTCTGAGATAATTGCAGTAGCTCCTCATATTCTTTGCTCTCTAATTCGAGCACTTCTATCAGGTTCTCCATTAAACTTGCCACTGCAACTACCTCATTTCTTCGTATTTCTGTAATAATTTCTCTGCAAATGTACTAGTACTTACACTGTAGGTACCATTTGCAATTTTCTCTTTAATGGGAGCCGTCAATTCCTCACGAACATCTGGGCTTCCAGCGAGAGCAGCCTTTGCAATCTGAATCTCTTTACCAAAACTACTAATCTGTAACTTATCAGACTGAGTTGTGCTGTTAATCTTCTGTTCTTTAATTGTCTTCTGTGATTGATACAACTGTTGAACCTTTGAATAAGCCTCTACACGCATTGCTGACTCCTCCTTCCTAATTCTTGTCTTTTGTAAGTTCTTACTATGTTTATCGGACGTCCCGCAGAATACTTTAGAGCCGATGTTGCAATTTTCCTTCTTTCCGTGTAAATTTATATATAGTAAAAGAATTCATAAATATCTGGAATTTACAAACAATTCCTCATAGCTTTACAATATTATTTACAGAAATTTAAGGAGACCATTTTATGAACAATAAATCTAAAGCTTTCGACAAGGTATTATTGGTCAGCGTATGCATTTTGTTCATCACATATGTAGGTATTTTCACTTATCTGAATATGTGTAAGTACCAACAACATGTAGATTCTGACATTGCAGTAGACGCAATTTTAGCTCGTGAGATTTGGGTAGAAAAAGACCTAACCCCTTCCAACTGGTTATCTAGTACCGAACGTCTGGTAATTGGTGTTCCTACTCTATCATCTATCTTTTATGCAATATCTGGAAGTATGGTATTTTCCATGGGCCTTGCATGTGCCATTGTAGGTGTGTTGCTGCTCGTAGCCATTGGCTTTACTTTGCGCAGAAGTAAAATGTCCTATTTAGGAATTGCAACTGCACTTTTGGCACTATGTGCCCTTCCAATTAATGGACTGCGTAACGAAGACCAAATGGTTCCTTTTGTAACATTGCTTTGGTTCCTTTTCGCAGATTATTATGCTTTACACAGCATTTGCCTCTTTTTGTGTATCGCATTTTATATGTACTTAAGAATCAATCTTCCCGATGGATTTAGCAAAAAATGGAATATTTTTCTAATATGGTTCGTTCTGGTAGGTTTCTGCGGAGCCTTGGCACTTGGCGGTATGCGATGTCTTCAAGTTGTGGCACTTCCATTAGCTGTCTGGGAGATGATTCTTCTATTTAATGAGAGTAATCGTTTTGCCGTAGCTTTACCCAAAAAGAGATGGATAGCTTCTCTTTTCATTTTCTGTCTCTTATTCGTAGCTGCTGCTGCCAAACTATATCCTACTAGCGTGGAATATCCTATGTATATGCAGGATGGAAGGGGCATGATTAACCGCCTATTTTTAGAAGTACCTGCTGCTGTACTAGAATGCTTAGGCATTGCTGGTAACTGCAAACTTACTTCTCTAGATGCCATCATGCAATTAGGAATGGTCGCTGTTATCGGTCTTGTAATTTATGGATTATTCTTTATTTATAATAAGAAAAATGATGTGGTTGTAGAACAGAGAACTTTAATATCTGCTTTAGTTGCCTCTTTTCTACTTACTGTATTTATCGAAGTGGTAACCAATGCTGAAACAGCGCACAATTATTTCTTTGTGGTGTGGTTTGTAGTTATCACCGTTATTGCTACTTTGATTACAAATTTCCAGAAGATTGCGCCATTATTCAGCAGATTAATCGTAGTATGTGTATGCGGTTTCGCCTTGCTTAATATCTTTTATACCTACAAGGACTGCATTACTACTACAGACAATCTGGCAGAATACGAGGAAGTCATAGACTACATGCAGTCAGAAGATATTGAATACGGCTATGCCGAGTTCTGGGACGCTTCCCGCATCACCATTATGACCGATGGCGATATTACCATGGGACACAGCTATCAGATGGAAGATTTGTGTATGTATTGGTGGACTACCAGCATGAAATGGTATGTTCCAAATCTACCAACAGATATGAAAACCGCATATGTTGTAAAGTCTGCTGACAAAGACGGTTTCTTGGCTCAGTTTGAAGATCCAACTGTGATGACTTTAGGATTCGAGAATAATAGATTTGCAGTATATATAAGTGATTATAATTATGTGGGAATGCAGTAATTTTATATAAAAACAATTAGCATGGTGGTGCGAAGAATATACATGTCAAAATGCATATTCTTGTTGCACCACCATTTTTAAATCTTTTAGATTTCAATAGATAGCTTACACTACCTATCTACATAGTATTGAGTTCAAATATTCTCTAATGCCAGACGTATCTTCCAAACTTATGTTATACTTTTGGGCTATCGTTTTATAATATTTTTTGATGTATTCCTTCTCGATTATCTCTTGACATACTTGTTCTTCTAGATATCCTTTTCTCGCTTGCTTATAAGGCTCTTCTAGGTGGCATATTTTTTCTAATGTTTTTGCGTTATATACATCATAATAGTACTTTTTAACAAGCTCTAATATCTTAATGTCATTTTGTTCCAAATTCACCTTACTGTTCACATTAGGCAAAGGACGATACCCAAAGCATTTAAATTGTTCATAGACTTGTGGATATACCGCACCATGAACCCATGCTTGGCAATCATCTTCAAACATCCAGACTCCATTCAATGCCATGCTCCAGCTTTGCACAAAATAGAGTAGTTTTTCTAATGCCAAATGTGTTATAGGCAATTCCTCCGAAGATTGTGTCAAAAACCAATTGACTACGGAGAAGATTTTGTTTTTATCCTGTTCTACTTTTTCAAATTCAGTATTTAACTTAACTTGCGCCTTTTCAAAGGATTTCTCATCTTTAATCGTACCATTTGTTTCAATATACTTTTCATTTAACAAATTCTGAAAAACGTACGGATTTAGTAATGATTTAAGCTTTGCACTATTTTCTTGATTCGGCGTATAGTTCCCAGTAATATATCTCGTTAAGGTAATATCCCCCCATCCCAATAGCTTACTCAAAAACTTTTGACTCGTATTGTACTTATCTAATATCTCTATTATTCCTTCTTTTGTAATAATGTCTTTTTCTTGTCGTATAATTGCATTCGCTTTCTCTGCGATTTTTTCTTCAATAGACTCACAGGTAAGTGGTCTTCCGCATTTAGGACAAAATGGAACTTCTACTTCCAACTCAAAGGAATACCCATCTCCCTGATATTTTCTCCTAGCTTTGCGCATTTCATATTCGTTAATCGTCGCACATTCAAAACATATTATTTTTTCCATTTTGTCACATCCTTTCTCTTTGTTTTCTTTTTCTCTAGTTCTCATTTCTCTTCTCATTTTCTTTTGTTATGTATTCTCTACTTGTATTTGATTTACAATCATACAGCAATTCCTTCGATTGCTGTATGATTATAATTTCTTTCATTTGTAAACTTACTTCTCATTTGTTATTTTGATTGTTTTTCTTATTCTTGTTTTTCTTATCGTCGTTTTTTCTTATCGTTATTTCTTTTCTTATCGTTGTCTCTTTACTTATCGTTATTTCTTCTTTATTGTTGTTTCTTCTTTATTGTTGTTTTAATTATTAATCTTATCACTTTAATTGTTAATTCTACTTTTTGATCTCTTTTGTCATCTCTACACTATTGTATTTTTGCTCGTCATATGGAAATGTTAGCTTTTTTTCATCTTTTGATGGTCGTTCAGGATGAAATGACATTACCTTAAGATAATCCTCATCTATGGTAAGCTTTTTCATCTTAATATACAGTTCTTCAATTTCATCTACCATACATTCATTGATGCCGAAGAACCATACCTCTTGTCCCGCAAAATTCTTATTGCGGTCTTCTTCCGTGTAAGCGTAATTCTTAACTTGTAACTTTTGAAGTGTCCTTATTACATCAGCAGCCTTAAGATTCTTCTCTGCCATATATGTTCTAGTCTTGTTCTCGCGCCCATCAGCCCATTCATCATCATTAAGAATTACACACGTTTCCTTTTGTAGTATTTCTTTCACCTGCCCCAGGAATTCTTCTACCTGCCAGGGAGTCTTTTGGATTGTTGCCATAGCCCGTCCTCCTTTCTCCGGTACACATTTGGCAATGCGCCAATGATATTTTTAGTATCATTGATACTATTATTATAGTCAAAAAAATAAAAAAGTCAACACTTTTGGTATCATTGATAGCAAAAGTGTTGACTTTTTTATTTTTAGGTGGGGGGATGTTTTGTACTGATAATAGGAGATTATCATCATTTTACGAAAGGAGTGTTGCAAAATGATTTTTTTATGTTTTTCCAGTCAAGATAGATATTCCGTTGTAAAATCATGTCTTTATCATTTAAAAAACTATGGCTATGATACTTGGTATGATTATCATGAACTTATTCTCGGGGATAAAAAACACGAAAAAAATTTTGTAAAAGCAATTCAAGCATGCGACTATTTTATCATCATATATAGCAATAATTTATTAAATAGCCCCTGTGCAGTATGCGAAGAGACACTTATCTATGCCGAAGCAACCAAACGCAATATTACTATTTTCCCCCTATTATATAACATCAAATTTAACGAATTACCGCTTGAAACACAAAGTAAAATTGAAAATTTGATTTATAATGAAATAACTGACGATACAGGATGTATTGAATCTGTAAATCAAATAGTAGTAAAGCTTCTTTTAGATGAAATGAGTTACAGTGAATTCGATTTTATTCCTTCTATTGATTCGCATTTATTAAGAAAAATAAATGATAATTTTTTGAAAGCAATCCTCCTAGAATACCTCAGCATTTCAAAGGAAAATTTTAATGCACGTATAAGTATCTTATATTGCGTATATAAATATATTGCAATGAATAATATATTGGATGATATCCCAACACATTATGCGCAAACAATCAGTTACTTGTCTCATTACACGAAACTAAATATTCCATACAACCATAAAGAATTGATATTAGCAGAGTTGGTAATAATTAATTTGATAAAATTAATCTAAATTTTGTCGTATTACATCAAGTATAACTGAAAGTAAAATGTCAGTATCTGTTTCTGTCAGCAAAACATCAATTATTTTCTCTAAATATGGATATCGAATAATATTTGCCTTGACTTCATCATATATTATTTTAGCGGCACCACCAGTACTTCCTATAGGAACAATAATTTTTCGAGGGTCTTTTTGGGCAATATTAAATTCTTCAACCATACCACTATCTGAAGAAGCAGATCCATACATAAAAATTACCACATTGGCTTTTGATATCATAAATTCTCTATGCTTATATTTTTGAGATTTTGTTAAATGTTCATCGAAAGGATACATTAATAAATATTTTTCAAAAGAAGCTACATTTTCTTCCAGCATTAATCTAGTTGCTGCTGCCGCGATATAATATCCAACTTTATAACCATATCCATTTACAATTCGCAAATTTTCTTTATACAAAGAAGTAGTAAGTTTATTGCAAAACTTACTTATTTCTTGCAATTTTTCTTCGTTATTTTCTCTATATGAACCAGATATAAAGACATTGTATTGATTCGTGTAGTAATTTATCTCTCTTAACACATTACAAATTTCATTATAGTCATCTATGAGAAGCGTTTTAATGTGATACCGAGTTTCTAAGTCTGCGATAAAATTAACAAAATCAGGATCCTCGTTTTTCTTCATTATTGCATAATGATACGGATGCTCACCATCAAAAGCTTGACTTAGTTCTGAAATACACGGTAAAACAAGTGAATCGGTAAAACTATATCCAATGAACAAAAAACTCTTCACTACTAATTCTCTTTTAAAAAATGTCAGCAACAATTTATGCTTTTCGTTATATTCTTCTAAATCCTTCTTTGTTATAATAGCATGTTTAAGATTATCAATATCACCATTCATTTTGAATATGTTTATATTTTTGTTTAGTTCTACACTAACAAGGTTTTCTTCTGAATGAATAATATTTGTACGTTTTCCTTTTCTATAATAATTATTCTCAATCACTTTATCAAAATTGGTTGTCCAGATTGAATTACACTGCATATTAGTTAATTCATCTAATGCTTCACTTGTTTCATCAATCTTATTAATTTCCGAAGATATCTTTTTATGCAACTGACTAATTCCTTTGCTGTTTGCATAAAATTGAGCAATATCATAAAGTTGATAATTTGTTGTATTGAGATCAATTCCAATTTCTCTTGCTAAAGGTTCGAAGAGTTTTTTCCAAGAAGGTAATCCTGCATTGCTAGACATCCCAGCCCCCAAAAACAAGGCTGCTTCATTATTTTGACACTTGATAGCAATTTCTTTTGCAAATTCTTTACCATTCATGAAAATATTCTCCTAATTTAAAGATATAAAACGTCTGATAATCTCCTATTATCATTACCACTTATTTTCTCACAAAAAACCGCCTAGTTTTATACTAGGCGGCACAAAACGAAAATATCCCTATTAAAATGTTATATTCCCTTTTGCACCGCCATTCCAAAACCTTTTACATTGTCATGTTACCATATATTTACATTTTATGCAACATTTTGACTATATATCTCACATTTTACTCTTATTCGCACTCATTTTTAGTTCCCAGTAGCATCCTATTCCTTGGATGTCTTGTTCTTAGAATCTCTCGTTCTTTCTCTGTCGCTACATAAGTATAAATCTGGGTAGTGGTAATAGATGAATGTCCCAACATCTTTTGGATATATCTGATGTTCACGTCCTCTTCCATTAGGAAGGTCGCAAAAGAATGCCGAAACATATGCGGAGTAATATTCATATCTACTTGCAAAATTTCTGCATATTTATGTATCATTCGTCGTGCAGATTGTTCTGACAACGGTTGTCCATATCGGTTCACAAAAAAGTAACCATGTTCCTGTATATCATCAGCAAACATACTTCTGTATTTCCTTAACAATTCTAAAACATTGGCATTGCCTATTTGAAGATATCGCTCCTTTGCGCCTTTACCACGAATACATAACACGCCCGTATCCAAGTCAAAGAGTCGATTTTGTAAATGGCATAACTCTGAAATACGCATTCCCGTAGCAAAAAGCATCTCCACAATTGAAATATCCCGAAGTATCATCTTGTGCTGCCACTCTGTGTTCTCTTTGTTAGCTTCTTGCATGTACAAATAACTCAAAAGCTGTTCTATGGTCCCTCTTGGAATAATCTTAGGCAATACGATTTCTTCTTTAAATTTGGTCTTAACCTTATGAAATGGGTTAATTTCTATAATCTCCTCTTCTTCCAAATAGTGAAATAGTGCTTTCACACTAGCAATTTTCCTTTTCACGGTCTTCTGCTTATATCTTTCATGAATATATTGCAAGTATTCACGAATTTCTTCTTTTCCCATTATGCCATCATACTTTTCCATAAATAGAGAAAATTGTTCTAAATCCGTTCGGTAAGCTTTGATAGTCTTATCGTCCAATTCCTTTTGTGATTTACAATAGTGTAAGTATTGTTCCACTTCATCTCGTGTAAACATATTATTAGCCTCCTTATGTGTTGTTCAAGGCTAATGATAATATCACTTGTTGAGCGCTAGCAATGGCATAATAAAAGCATAATCATTTTCGACTTCAAAATGATTATGCTTATTATTAACTTATTCTGTTTATATTCCCATTTCTTCCGCAGAAAGCTCCTCAGTATCACCACATATTTCAAAATCATATAGACCATTAATACATTTAAAAACATCCTTAACAGTTGATTCATATAATCGTATGTTGTCTATATCTTTTGTTTCAATAATATTTTTATCACCTTTCATTACCTTTGTAATAAACTCATAAATTCCCTCGAACTTCTCTTTTATTTTTGACTTTTCTAGTTCGATATTAACAATCAACTCCTCATGCCGTTGAATAAAATCTATAAACGCGTCTTGCCCCTCTCCTCTTATGAACTTGTAATATTCCACTCTATTAGTAACATTTAAACCCAATATATATGGCATTACGATACCTTTTAAAATTGTATTGCCTAAGTCGCCAGCATGTATTCCTGCATATTCATCATAAAAAGAGGACATATATGCCAGAATTTCCCTACATTTTGCCATTTCTCTCATAGTCATACGTAAGTCTTCCGTCACATATTTCATTGTGTTATTGATTACTTCAGCAACTGTTAGATATTCATCTCCCACTCTATGTTTAATAATGTAGTCACCTATATATTTATCATAATCATTATAATGTCTGTCCTCCAAATCTACATAGTAATCTATTATTTTCTCCAAAAACCTATTTCCACTGTTTCTATATCCATAAAACTGTTCAATCACACATAACATTTCTTCATAATCTACTGCTAGGATAAAATTAACTCGCTCATCATTTGCAAAATGTTTTATCCGTTCAAGCATTTTTATCGCATAGTCAGGCCTGCATCTATCCAAATCATCTATGATAAAATACAACTTGTTGCAGTTTTCATTAATACTTTCATCCAATAATGATGTCCACATATTTTTAATATCATTATTTGCTACAATATCCTCGAAGGAATTTATTTTTTCGACAGTATTATCGCCATATTCAATATTAAACAAAAATCTAGTTAGCTTTTTTCCTAACTCTTTCCAATTTATTTTGATTGTCTCGTAATCCAGTTTATAATGCTCTATTAAAAAATACATCAAAGATTTTATTGGATCATTATTCCCATCATACTCCCACGCATTAAAATATAAAACCTCGCAGCACTCCTCAATTGCAAATTCTTCACACTCCTCTTTCAAAAGTCCAAAACGATTTTTAGGAGTTATTTTAGTAACAATTTCATACTTGCTAATACAGTCTTGGAGTTCCTTCCTATTCTCTACTTTATTACTATAAAAATTAGTAAGAAGTTGAAATTGTCTCAAGAAAAATGTCTTTCCACTTCCCCACTTACCATTAACAGCTATTATTTTGCTCCCTTCCTCCAGAGTAGATAGTTTTCGTATAAAATATACTAATTCTATATTTCTTTGAATAGAATCTTGAACCATGGTCTTTATTAAATTCGTATCATTATCTCGTTCTTCAAATTTTCTCATCTTTGGTAATCTTTCTCTCATCTACATTGTTTCTCCTTAAGTTTATTATATTTTACTCAAAAAAGTAAATGCTCCATAACGCCTACGAGGCATGGAAAGCCTTTCGCAAGATTGTTAAAGAGTTACTTTAGCTAGGCCACAAGCCAAGAAAGGATAAAATAGCCGAAGGACACTTGTGCACTTCCAGCCATTTCTGATTTTAGACTTATTGGGCATCATCCACCGTAACTATATACTTCACAAAATACAATAATCATTCCAAAGGATTTTAGTTACTCATCTATTTGCTTTTTTATTTCTCTTGAAATTAAAGATTTGGGTATATAATTACTTTTTAGTTTTGGTTCTACCTTTACTTGAATATCTGTTATTAGATTAATTAGATCCCTGTCAATTCCTCTATTATTTCCAAAGAATCTCATTTTGTAATAGAATGTCAATTTCATCAGCATAATTTTGAGGATTCCTTCTGATTGTTCCTCCTTGATATATCTAGTCAATTCAGTTTTTAAATTGACAATCTTTAAATCACATTTTAGAAATGCTAACATAAATTTCTCAAATGGTTTATGTTGCTTACTCTTAATTAATTCTGTAATTGCCACTCCTAATTTAGGGGTTCCTACATTTTCAAGAATGATATTCTGAATTGCCACTGGAAATAGTAATTTTGTAGCTTCCACCATGTCAGCTTTTTTAGACTCAAACTCTTCTTCTGTATATACTTCTAGCTCTACTTTCTCTTCATCTGACAATTTTTCAAACTTCATTTTATCCTTTCCATATTCAAAGAGTTTAATCAACATAGCATAAAGCATATTCATTCCATACATATAGTTTTCCAAATGCTCTATTTTATAGTTGTTGTCCAATAACTCTGCATTTTTTATAACACTTCCATACATAAGGAGTAACGAGAAGAAATCTTCTGCGTCATTTTCTTCAACATCCCTTTTGCTAATTTCAGTAGGTTTTCTATCATTATATTTCTGTATCCTATCACTTGCGGCATCTAGTTCCTCTTGTGTAGGCCTATTTTTCTGGATGTCTTCGATGAATTCTCCCCTATCCATTTTAAATTCTGTCACAATTTCCATTTCATTTAATTCTTCGATTAAATCCATATATTCAATAACAGTATCTAAAATTGCATCAGATAAATTATCTAAAAGTTCCGTACATTTTTGGTTTAGTCCTGCATAAAAGCAAATTTCATTTTTAAAGTAAATCCTTGTTCCCGGACTAGTGATTTCTTTTAGAAATTCTCTATTATCAAATGCATACAATGCCAAAAAATATTCTAAAAAACTTGTATGACTAAATACAATATACTCTCCTGAATACGCTAAGATATTTTTTTCAAAAAATATCTCTTCAAATTTACTTTCTGCTATATTATATCCTTTTTTAGTATGATATTTTTGTATTATGTCTCTATACTCTTCGTAAGTAAAAAAATACTCATCCTTAGAATACATCATATAAGCAACATGACTTAAAAAGTCTTGTTTAATTTTAAATGAATATGTACTACGATATCTTTCCTTTGGAGATAACTTTTCCAATACTATTTCTAAATAGTTTTCCATAACAATTCCTTCATTCACTGGAATAAAGTTATTGTCATTATCCCAAAGCACCATAAATACAGCTATGTTAAACGGGGTTTTAGCAAAATTGATTTGATTGCAATATGAATCGATTTTATTTACTGTTTCCTCAATATCAACAATCTGCTCTCTGCCCTTCGCCCACTGTGTAACCATAGCCCTTATTTGAGCTTTTCCCATATATTGAATATATACTTCTCTAAAAGAATTCCCATAATCTGGTAATTCTTTTACATCAAGAGATTGAAAAAACTCTTCCTCTATTGT
Source organism: uncultured Acetatifactor sp. (assembly GCA_964531725.1). Taxonomy (GTDB): domain Bacteria; phylum Bacillota; class Clostridia; order Lachnospirales; family Lachnospiraceae; genus Acetatifactor. The sequence continues at coordinate 1,602 of CAZHEM010000034.1, read as the reverse complement.
TAATATAAAACGGTTTGAGTTATACTGACTAATAAAATTTGTAATCCATATTGTATGGTCTGCACTGTTAGTTTTAACATTATCAATTAAGAATACAATTCTTCCTTCATCGAAAAGCTGTCTGATTTGTTGTTTGCTAATTGCAACATGATCAATAACATTTTCTTGAATAAATTGGATTGCTCGGTTTAATATTTTATCTTTTCCTTTGGGCAGATGTTTCATATTTATATAAATAGGAATTATTCCTCTGTTTTCATACCCATCTATATAATTTAACCCTATTTGCTGTAATATAGTGGTTTTTCCACTCTCTTTTTTTCCTATCAAAAAAATATTTTCATTTGATTCTACAATTTCGTCTATACACACTTGTGTGTTTTCATCATCAGCATTTTCTTTTACATACTCAGACTGTTCAGACAAAACAGGATCAACCATAACCTGTAGAAAATCGTTAGGAGATTGAGTATCTACTTCCTTTATTAGCGCATACTTTTCTGACATGTTATGGAAGTATTTATCTATTCCTTTAATTACATCAAATTCCAATTTCCAACTATCATCTTTTACGAATACATCATAAGATACTTCTCCATTCTGGCATATATTTATTCCGGCATCAAATTCCTGTCGATTTTTACCATAATACGATCTAATATATACGTTACAACTGCATTTTTCACAATCAATACTTAGTATAGAATACCCATTATATCCTTCAACTACATGTCCCTCTGCATAGTCTAAAGGATATAATTTCCCTGCTGTACAATATACTGTTTTCAATTTATTCCGAAGTACTTGTTTTAAATCTTCTTCGTGTACATGTCCTCGCAAAACAATGTCAAATTTTGAAAGTAACTTTTCTACTTCTATGCATTCACAGTCTTCCAACCAGTCTATAGGATGATGCATCATGCAAATCTTTACATCACAGTCTTCTATGCGACAAAATAATTCTTTAATTTGGTTAGGTCCTACATATAAATGTCCTTTTTCAGCAAGACCGTTACCAGACGACCTCCATGCCGAATCCACACAAACAATTCCAACGTTTAAACTATTAATCTGCTTTTTATATACATATCCAAGTTTACCCAAAATAGCATCTGTGTGTTGCTTTTCTATAATATCGTAGCAATACCGTAGGCGCTTTTTATAACTATCATCAAATTGATTCAATATTTCATTTATATCTTGCAAAGAATCTATCTGTAAGCCCTTCTCTAATCTTGGCACAATTTGAGTAATATCTACTTCATGATTTCCTGGTACGAAAATGAACTTATCTAAAGTTAAGCCTAAATTTTCTATTAATGGATTAATCAAGATTTCCATTGCAAGTTCCCATTGTTTTTCATCACTTAATGCTTTATCACCACTTTGTATCAAATCTCCAGTAAAACAAACTAAGTCAATGGACATATTTTTTTGATTCTGGACCAATTTTACATCTTCAATAAGTTTTTGTGCAATCTCCTTTATTGCTTCCTTATTCCTTTGTTGAACATGCGCGTCTGACATGTGTAATATATTTAGCGTCTTCATTTTCCCCTTCTCCTTTGTTCTATTTTTTATCCTCATGCATATATATTACTA
>CAZHEM010000033.1:0-23147 GCA_964531725.1 uncultured Acetatifactor sp. | reverse complement strand
CTATTGAGGTTGCTATGCGCAATTATGAAAAAGATGTTGATGAAACATTGATTGAGACGGCAGAGCGTGAAGGTAAGGAAGAGATGTCTTAATTTGATGTGGAATTCAAAGAAAATTCTAAGAAGTTGTTTTGGGAAAATATGATGCTGGACGGTGGATAATGTTATGTTAAAAAGTTGTGGGTTGCCACATAAAGGATAGAAGATTTGTGTAAGAAAAAATAGGAAAAGAGGAATTACGCATGAACGAAAAAGAGAAACAAGAATATCAAGAATATGTCAAAACAGTGACACCTACACACAACCTGTGGATGCAGATGGTGAGAGCATTTATTGTTGGTGGTATTATTTGTGTAATTGGACAAGCAATTTTAAATTGTGCAACCAATGTGTATGGATTAGATAAGGAGACAGCGGGAAGCTGGTGTTCACTGCTGCTAGTGCTGACATCGGTAATTTTAACAGGTCTTAATATCTACCCAAGTATCGTAAAATGGGGTGGTGCAGGTGCTCTTGTTCCTATTACTGGATTTGCTAACAGTGTGGCAGCTCCTGCCATTGAATTTCAGAAGGAAGGGCAGGTATTTGGTATCGGATGTAAGATATTTACCATAGCAGGACCTGTGATTTTGTATGGAATTTTTTCTAGTTGGGTACTAGGTGTGGTATATTGGGTGTCTAAGATGATGGGAGTAGCGTAAGAAATGGAAAATAGAGATGATATGCCGATGGGATTTGCTTTTCAATTATCTATGAATGAGAAAGCAATGGAGAAATTTTCAGGAATGACAGAGACAGAAAAAAAGCAAGTATTGGATGCTGCGAGAAATGTTACCTCTAAGGAGCAGATGAAGGGAATCGTGTCTGATTTGGCAGGTTTGAGTTAAAGATGAGATAAGATAAATAGAGGGAAAAGACTTATGATTGGTTTTGAGCGATTGTGGGTCTTTTTTTGTTTGACTTTGATATGTAGTACTACTAAAATTTAAGTCAGAAGTAATGTTTTGGGGACAAAACGAGGAGGTAACATGGGGCAGAAAATATTTAGCAATGGCAGCAGACCATTGGATTTGAAAAACGTAGTAGTACGGGATGCATTTTGGAAGAAAGAGATGGAACTAGTGCGTAAGGAAGTGATTCCTTATCAGTGGGACGCCATCAACGATAGAGTACAAGGTGCGGCACCTAGTTTTTGCATGCGCAATTTTAAGATTGCAGGTAAGATTACAGAGGCAAGAAAACGATTAGGCTCGGCATATCAGGAGAAAATCTGGCCCTTGGATACCTTTGAGACATTGCCAAAAGATATGGAACACATGGAAGAACGTTTCTATGGATTCCTTTTTCAAGATAGTGACTTTGCCAAATGGATTGAGGCAGTAGGCTATTCTTTGACCCAGCATCCGGATGAGAAACTGGAACAAATAGCAGATGAGGCTATTGATATTGTCTGTGCAGCACAGCAGGAGAATGGATATCTGGATACTTATTACATCATAAATGATATGTCAAAGATATTCACTAATTTGCGAGATAATCATGAGTTGTACTGTTTTGGACATCTGGCAGAAGGGGCGGTGGCATATTATCAGGCTACTGGCAAGGATAAATTGCTGAATGCAGCGAAGAGATATGCAGATTATATCTGTAGTTGTTTTGGTAAGGGAGAAGACCAGATAAAGGGTTATCCGGGTCATGAGATTGCGGAGATGGCGTTGGTGCGTCTCTATGAGGTAACAGGAGAGCAGAAATATCTGGATTTGTGTGATTTCTTTTTAACAGAGAGAGGTGTGCGTCCTTATTATTTTGATATGGAAGAGTCAGGTCGAATCCCAAGAGGGAAAGAAGCGGAGGAGCGTTATCATTATCATCAAGCGCACCGACCTGTTAAGGAACAGGACGAAGCAGTAGGACACGCGGTGCGAGCAGTATACCTCTATTCTGGAATGGCGGATATGGCGAGACTAGCTAAGGATGAGGAAATGTATCAAGCATGTGAACGCCTTTGGGATAGCATTACCAATCAGAAAATGTACATAACTGGTGGTATTGGCGGTACCCACATTGGAGAATCCTTTTCCTTTAATTATGATTTGCCCAATGATACCGCTTATGCGGAGACTTGTGCCTCTATTGGTTTGGTATTCTTTGCTAGACGCATGTTGGAGATACAGGCTAACAGTAAATATGCAGATGTGATGGAGCGTGCATTATACAATGGTGTGCTTAGTGGTATGGCATTGGATGGCAAAAGCTTTTTCTATGTAAATCCACTAGAAGTACTTCCTGAGGCTTGCAAAATGGATGAACGCAAAGCCCATGTAAAGCCTATTCGACAGAAATGGTTCGGCTGTGCTTGCTGCCCTCCTAACATTGCTAGATTGGTGAGCTCTATCGCATCATATGCATACACAGAGAATGAGGACACTTTGTTTGTTCACTTATACATGGGCAGTCAAATTGTCAAGAAGTTAGGTAATCAGGAGATTACATGGACAATTGAATCTGAGTTTCCATGGAGTGGAAAAGTAACCATTCAAAATAATGCATCAAATCCTGCAAATTGTACTTTGGCACTTCGCATCCCAGAATGGTGCAAGGAGTTTGCGATTAATGGCGAAAAGGTTGCGAATGCGGATTTGGTTGCATGGGCAAGTGAGAAGACTACCTTGGTAGGAATGACGGAAAACTGTCATATTGAAGCGAAAGAGGGTTACCTATATATTAACAAGATGTGGAGTGAGACAGATAAAGTAGTACTAGATTTTGCGATGGATGTACGCCTAATGCAGGCACATTCAAGGGTGCGCGAGAATGAAGGCAAGCTGGCTGTTCTTAGAGGACCTATCTGTTATTGCTTGGAAGAAGTAGATAATGGCAAGAATTTGCCACAGCTTTATATAGACCCTACAAAACCTAGTGAAACCTGTCAATTTGTTGACTTAGGTAGCCAAACGAACTGCATCAAAATGAAGGGCAGAAGGTACCATGCTGTTTGCGATGAAAGAGGTGCAGAACAGGAAGCACTTTATTCGGAATATACGCAGGCGGCAACTTTTAGGGAAGTGGATTTAACTTTTATTCCATATTATGCATGGAATAATCGCGGTGAAGGTGAGATGCAGGTATGGACACGTTTTGTGAGATAGAGAGCATTTATAAGAGAATGAAAGTACTAGGGTAAACTCACTTGCCTAAGAGATTTTTAGGCAGGTGGGAATTTCGATAGGGAGATGAATATGGGAACATATATAATTACGGATTACGGTGCGGTGGCAGATGGCATAACCGTCTGTACCAAGGCTATTCAAAAAGCAATTGATGTCTGTGACAAGGGTGGCGTAGTGGTGATTCCACAAGGCACTTTTATCTCAGGTGCGTTATTTTTGAAAAGCAATATGACACTATATCTTGAAAAGGGAGCCAGACTGCTGGGAAGTAGCGAATTAATTGATTTCCCAGTAATCGGCTATTCTTTTGAAGGGTATGAACAGTTGTGTTATGCAAGCTTGTTGAATACACATATGGCGCCTAATGAAAATATCACTATTGAAGGTGAAGGCGTCATTGATGCCAACGGAGAGACACTTTTTGCTTTGGAAATGCAGGAGAATAAAGGAAAAAGAGGACGTGCATTATACATTCGTAATACTACAGGTCTAACCTTGAGAGACTGTACCATTAGACAATCGCCAGCATGGTGTGTGCATCTGCATTATTGCAAGGGAGTGGTGTTGGATAACGTAAAAATACATTCCAAGTATGATGAGAATGGCAGACGATATGAAGGCATTTTTAATGGTGATGGATTAGACTTGGACTCTTGTCAGAATGTGAAAGTGCAAAATTGCATGATTGCTAGTCAGGATGATTGCATCGCTATTAAATCTGGTCGTGACGTTGAGGGGCGCAGAGTAGGTATCCCGTCCAAAAACATAGTCATTGAAAACAGCCAATTCAAGAGTGGATTCGGTGTGGTTATGGGCAGTGAGATGTCTGGCGGTATAGAGAATGTGGTGGTCCGCAATTGTACATTTGAAGATACCTTCAGTCTAGCAAGTTTAAAAGTCACCCGCCAGAGAGGTAGTTACATTCGCAATATTCGTTATGAGAACTGTTTCCATGTGAACCGAGATGAAGAACATAAGGATTGTAAATGGTTCCGTGGAGCCATCTATATGGATGCCTTTTATGGATATGATGAATTTGATGCAGATACACCAGCAGAGATTACGGAAGGGACTCCTGTGGTGGAGAATATAGAATTTAGAGACCTAACAGTGGATACGATAGGTGGAAATGCCATTTATTTATGTGGTCTGCCAGAGAGTCCTTTCATAAATGTTCATATGGAAAACATTCAGGCACGGGGGATTAAGGGAATGGTGCATAAGAATATAGAAAATCTAATTATGGAGAATGTGCAGATAATGGAATATGGGGTATAATGATTAAATAAGGATGCAAAATAATATGCTTGATAATGTTTAAGGAGAAGAGGAATTCTAATGAAGAAGATAAGCATTGCAAGTAAATATGTGTTTCTTTCGGTAGTGTCTATATGTTCTGTATTGCCAATTTACTATGCGGTTTGTGAAGCCAGTGGCGGAAATGTTAACATGCAAAAGGGCCCTATGTTGCCAGGTTTTAGGTTGTGGGATAATATTTCGTACATCTTCTTTGAAACAGAGTTTTCCACATCCTTTTTTTATACATTGGGATATAGTTTGGCACAGACTTTTTTGGCCATATGTATTTGTGCGTTGGCAGGATATGGTTTTGAAATCTATCATGACAGACAAAAAGATCGCTTTTTTAAAGTGATATTGTGGATATACATGATTCCGTTTGCAACATTGGTGGTTCCACTGTTTGTTATTTTCAAAGATTTACATATGATAAACACAACCACTGCAATGATAATACCATTTATTGCTTCGCCCCTTGTTATTATGATTTTTAGACAACAATCTCGAACGTTTCCACTCGAAGTAATAGAAGCAGCAAGGATAGATGGATTGAGAGAACCATTTTTGTTTTTCTTTATATATCTGCCAAACATGAGGTCTACTTTGGCTTGTGGCATTGTTATATCATTTCTACATGCATGGAATTCATATCAGTGGCCTCGTATCATTATGACTCATGAAAATAAAATTCCCATGACGGTGTATCTCACTCATATGGGAAATGGTGACCATATGACACTTGTTTTGTTAAGTATGCTACCATCCATGTTAGTGTTTTTCTTCTTCCAAAAGTTTTTTGTGAGAGGAATGGGAAGTACATTGGAATAAAAAGAGGTTCTAGGAACATTGCTCCTAGAACCCTTCTTTTTTACGCATTAAACGTAATTCTCTTCTTTTAATTGCATTTTCCCATTCCATGCGTTCGCCATCGTTTACTAGTTCTAATGGTGGCACTTCACAAGGTTTGCCGTCATCACCCATAGCTACCATGACAAAGTAGGCACGGTTAATAGGGTAACGATTGCCGTTTTCGTCTTCTTTGTAAGTGTCAACGCGTACTTCCATAGAGGTGCGTCCTACATGGGTAATCTTGCCAATAAGGACGATGATGTCATTTAGATAAGCACCAGCCTTAAAATGTAGGTTATCAATTGCTACAGTGGTCGCATTGCGTCCGCAATGTCTTCTGGCGGTGGCACCAGCTACCTCATCAATCCAAGCTAGAAGCTTGCCGCCAAATAATCTGCCGAAACCGTTAATATCAGGGTAGATTACAACGCGCAATTGCTCGGTTTGGGAATCGGATACTTTCTTAGGTTCCATAGATATGTACCTCTCTTTTGTTGATATAAAACTGATATTATAATAAGTGTAATACTTTTGAGTAGGAAATGCCAGAGAAAAGTTCGGGATGGGAAAATAAAGCCTAAAAAGGTAAACGAATATGGAATAAAAATCTGAGGAAAAGATAGCAGCGCAGCACGGAAATATATTGTGTGGAAACATAGATAATGTTACAATTTATATCAGATTATTAATGATAGAAATGGAGGCAAAACATGAAGTCAAAAGTATACTTTTCTAGAGAAATTACGGGCGAAAAGGTATTGGAATTATACCAGAAGCTTGGCGTAGAGTTAACGGGCAATGTAGCAGTAAAGGTACATTCTGGAGAAGTTGGTAATCAGAATTTCCTTAAACCTAATTTTTGGAAGCCTATGATAGACTATGTGGGTGGTACGGTAGTAGAGTGTAATACCGCTTACGAAGGTGAGCGTAATACCACGGAAAAGCATCGTAAGACCATTGAAGTACACGGATGGAGCGGTATGTTTAAGGTGGACTTATTGGATGCAGAAGGTCCAGATATGGAGCTTGCGATTCCAAATGGAAAAGTGATTCAGAAGAACTTCGTGGGTAAAAATCTTGCAGACTATGATTCCATGTTAGTGTTGTCTCATTTCAAAGGTCATCCAATGGGTGGATATGGTGGAGCAATTAAACAGTTGTCTATCGGTGTAGCGTCTTCTTTTGGAAAAGCATATATCCACGGAGCTGGTGAACCTGAGAAAATCTGGAGCTCTGACCATGATTCTTTCCTTCGTTCTATGGCAGATGCAGCATCCTCCGTTGTAAACTATTTTAATGGGAAAATTGCGTATGTTAACGTAATGAAAAACATGTCTGTAGACTGCGATTGTTGCGCGGTAGCTGAGGACCCATGTATGAAGGATATAGGTATCTTGGTTAGTTTAGATCCGATTGCGATTGACCAAGCTTGTCTTGACTTGGTATATGCGTCAGATGACCCAGGACGTGACCATTTAATTGAGAGAATTGAGTCGCGTAATGGTGTGCTGACTATTGAGGCGGCAGCAGAGTTAGGTTATGGAAGCAGAGAATACGAGCTGGAGGAAGTATAAGTCATAGGAATTCAGAGAACATATCGACTAATATAGCGTAGGAAGTATTAGATTTGATAAAGGAGTTAAAAGGGACGCATGTCCTTTTTGACTCCTATTTTGTTGGGAAAAGACACCCTTAATAAGACGATTTGACACATTAAAGTGACTCAGTGAAAAATGCAAAAACAGGTATAAAACTCTTAAAAAAGGGCAAACTACAAGCAAAAATGCACAAAAAGTAAAAATATAAAAAGTGAAAAATGGAGAAAAAATATTTCCAAAGCTAAAAAAGGACACAAGTCCTTTCTTGTGTGCTAAAATTAAGTATAATAATGAGTAATTGAGGTTTTAGTGTAAATATTATTATAAAAGAGACAACGAAAAGGGAGGTAGGACAGTGGAATACGTTATAGAGATGAACCATATTACAAAGCAATTTGGTGACTTTAAGGCCAATGATGATATTACCCTGCAAGTGAAAAAGGGTGAGATTCACGCATTGCTTGGAGAAAATGGTGCAGGTAAATCCACATTGATGAGTGTTCTGTTTGGCTTATATCAGCCAGAAAAAGGCGAGATAAAGATAAATGGTAACGCTGTGAAAATTAATAATCCCAATGATGCTAACGCTTTAGGAATCGGAATGGTTCATCAGCACTTTAAATTAGTACATAATTTTACTGTGCTAGAGAGTATTGTGCTGGGACGTGAGACCACTAAGATGGGTGTGCTTCGTATGGATGAGGCACGTAAAAAGATTGTAGAACTTAGTGAGAAATATAAGTTTAAGATTGATCCAGATGCGTATATTTCAGATATTACAGTAGGAATGCAGCAGAGAGTTGAGATTCTTAAAATGCTTTACTGTGACAATGATATTCTGATTTTCGATGAGCCTACTGCGGTACTTACGCCACAGGAGATTAGTGAACTTATGAAGATTATGAAACAGTTGGTTGCAGAAGGCAAGTCCATTATTTTCATCACTCATAAGTTGAATGAGATTAAGGAAGTTGCAGACCGTTGTAGCGTACTTCGCAAGGGCAAATATATCGGAACCATTGACGTGGCAACTACTTCTAAAGAAGAAATGTCTGAGATGATGGTAGGTAGAAAGGTTAATTTTACCGTAGAAAAGAAGGAATTCCAACCAGGGGAACCAGTATTGGAGGTAAAGAATTTGACCATTAAGAATCACGCTACTGGTAAGGATTCTGTGAAAAATGTATCCTTCCAAGTTCGTAAGGGCGAGATTCTCTGTGTGGCAGGTATTGACGGCAATGGTCAGTCAGAGTTGGTATATGGCATCACTGGTTTGCAACCAATTGATGGTGGACAGGTTATCTTAAATGGTAAGGATATTACCAAGGATTCCATTCGTCAGAAATCTTTGGAAGGTATGTCTCACATTCCAGAAGATAGACATAAGCATGGGCTTGTTCTTGACTACACTTTGCAGGAGAATTTGGTGCTTCAGACTTATTTTACGGATAAGTTCCAGAGCAAAGGCTTTATGAAATTTGATGCCATTCGTGATTACGCACGTAATCTGATTGAACGTTTTGACATCCGTTCTAGCCAAGGTGAGACCAGTATTGCCAGAGGTATGTCAGGTGGTAATCAGCAGAAAGCGATTATTGCCAGAGAGTTGGACAAGAACCCTGAAATTGTTATTGCGGTACAGCCAGTTCGAGGCTTGGATGTAGGTGCTATTGAATATATTCATGAACAGTTAGTAGCCCAGCGAGATGCAGGCAAAGCGGTGCTCTTGGTTTCTTTAGAACTGGATGAGGTTATGAATGTAAGTGATCGAATTGTTGTAATGTACGAGGGTGAACTTGTTGCAGATTTAGATCCTAAGCAGATTACTACAGAAGAGCTTGGTCTTTACATGGCAGGCGCAAAAAGGAGTGTGAAGAATGAAAAATAAATTACAAAATTTAACCAAAAGTGCAGGATTTTTCAGCTTCGCTTCTTCTATTATGGCAATTTGCTGTGGACTTTTGTTCGGTCTGATTATCCTGTTAATTAGTAATCCGTCTCAAGCGTTTAATGGATTTTCCATGATTTTAATGGGTGGATTTACAGATGGAATCAAGGGTATTGGTGACGTATTGTACTATGCTACACCAATTATTATGACTGGTTTAGCAGTTGGTTTTGCTTTTAAGACAGGACTTTTTAATATTGGTGCATCCGGACAGTTTACCATGGGTGCTTTTGCAGCGATTTATGTAGGTGTGAAGTGGACTTTTGTCCCAGATGGTATTCATTGGCTAGTGGCGTTGATTATGGCATTACTTGCTGGTGCGTTATGGGGAGCTGTTCCAGGTCTACTGAAAGCATTCTTCAATGTAAATGAAGTAATCTCTGCGATTATGATGAATTACATTGGTATGTATCTGGTGAATTTCTTAGTGCAGAATACGGTATATGACCAGTTAAAGAATCAGTCTATGCCAGTAGCAGAAAGCGCTAATTTACCTAAGGCTGGATTAGATGTGATTTTCCCAGGAACCAATATTACAATCGGTATCTTAATCGTAATTTTGTGTGTTGTTGTAATTCATATTATTTTGAATAAAACAACCTTTGGATATGAATTAAAAGCATGCGGACATAACCCAGATGCCAGCAAATACGCAGGTATCAATTCTAAGAGAAACATTGTATTGTCTATGATGATTTCTGGCGCATTGGCAGGTCTTGGTGGTGCACTTCTCTATCTGGCAGGTTCTGGTAAATACTTGCAGGTATTGGATGTGATTGCTCCAGAAGGATTTTCAGGAATCTCGGTAGCATTGCTTGGTTTATCGAATCCAATTGGAATTTTATTTGCTGGTCTATTCATTGGACATATTACCGTTGGTGGATACAATATGCAGTTGTTTGACTTTGTATCTGAGGCAATTGATATTATTATTGCAGCAATCGTATACTGTGGTGCGTTGTCATTGTTATTTAAGACAATTCTTGCTAAGTTTACTGCCAGAAAAGCTAAAAAAGCTGAGATGGCTAGTACTACTACAATAGAAAAGGAGGCGGATAAATAATGAACATTTTGTATTTTATCGTTCAACAGACTATGTTTTTTGCAATTCCGCTTCTGATTGTAGCAATCGGTGCCATGTATGCGGAGCGAAGCGGTGTTATTAATATTGCAATGGAAGGTATCATGGTTATGGGTGCCTTCACTGGAATTTTCTTTATTCATTTTTTACAGGATTATATGAGTGGACAGTTGCTTTTGATTTTGGCAATCATTGTTGCTGGTGTAGTAGGCGGTCTATTCTCATTGTTGCATGCTTTTGCAGCGATTAATATGAAAGCGGACCAGACCATCAGTGGTACTGCCTTGAATATGTTTGCTCCTGCATTTGCTATTTTCGTAGCACGTATGATTCAGGGCATGCAGCAGATTCAGTTTACAGATACCTTCTATATCAGTAAGGTTCCTGTATTGGGTGACATTCCAGTAATTGGTGATTTGTTCTTTAAGAACTGCTACTTAACAACTTACATTGGTTTCTTAATCTATATTGTTGCGGCATTCGTGATTAAAAACACTAAGTTTGGTCTTCGTCTTCGTGCCTGCGGTGAGCATCCAGGTGCAGCGGATTCCGTTGGTGTTAATGTAAGTAAGATTCGTTATGCGGGTGTTATTATTTCTGGTGTATTAGGTGGTATCGGTGGTGTTGTATACGTTATTCCTACCTCTACCAACTTTAATGCAACTGTTGCAGGTTATGGTTTCCTTGCTATTGCAGTATTGATCTTTGGACAGTGGAGAAGTAGTAAGATTTTAATGGCTGCTTTCTTCTTTGGTATAATGAAGACCTTGGCAAGTGTATATTCTGCAATTCCAGTATTGAAGGATTTACCAATTCCAAACGAATTCTATAAAATGGTGCCTTATTTGGCTACTTTGATTGTATTAACCTTCCTGTCTAAGAATTCTCAGGCTCCAAGAGCTGAGGGTATTCCATACGATAAAGGAAGCAGATAACAAACAACAAGCAAAAGGTGCTTGTTGCTAAAAGATTGAGCAAGCCCAATCTTTTGGAAGGATAAGGAAGCCCAAACTTCGGAATGGAAAAGAAAATCGGAATAAGAAAAGGAGAGAGATAAGATGACTGAAAAAGAGATTTTACAGCATGTGGACCACACACAGTTAAAGGCATTTGCAACTTGGCAAGACATTAAGGTGTTGTGTGATGAAGCAATTGAATATGGAACCGCTTCGGTATGTATTCCACCTTGCTATATTAAGAGAGTTCACGATACTTACGGTGAGAAGATTAATATCTGTACTGTAGTAGGTTTCCCACTTGGATATAGCGTTACTGCAGCGAAAGCGGCAGAGACTAAGCAGGCATTGGAGGATGGTGCCTCAGAAGTGGATATGGTAGTGAATATTTCGGATGTGAAAAATGGTGACTACGCAGCAGTTGAAAAAGAGATTGCTACTTTAAAAGGTATCGTAGGCGACAAGATTTTGAAAGTAATCATTGAGACCTGCTATTTGACAGAGGAAGAGAAGGTTGCTATGTGTAAGGCAGTGACCAACGCAGGTGCAGATTACATTAAGACTTCTACTGGATTTGGTACCGCAGGTGCTACCATGGAGGATATTAAGCTATTTAAGGCTAATATTGGTCCAGACGTGAAGATGAAGGCTGCTGGCGGTGTGAAGACCGTAGGTGATATGGAAGCTTTCATTAATGAAGGTTGCGATAGAATCGGAACCAGCTCAGCTATTAACTTGATTAAAGGTCAGGCAAATAGCGGATACTAATTAACATTGTTAATTGCAGATAACGGCTAGGTAATGGTGCCGATGCTGATTGTCTGTAAATTATAAAAAAGGAGAAAAAGAAATGAAGAAAAAGTTATTAAGTCTAGCTTTAGCTGCAATGATGGTATTCAGCTTAGCTGCATGTGGCGGTTCTAGCGCTGCAAACACCAACGAACTTGCGTTAATTACTGACGTAGGAACCATCGATGACAAATCTTTCAACCAGGGTTCATGGGAAGGTTTGGAGAAATACGCAACTGAGAAAAACATTACTCACAAATACTACAAGCCAGCAGAGAAGTCTGATGAGGCATGTCTTACCTCTATCGACCTTGCTGTAAAGGGTGGTGCTAAGGTTATCGTTACTCCTGGTTTCCTTTTCGAGTCTCCAATTGGACAGGCTCAGAGCAAATATCCAGATGTTAAGTTCATCATTTTGGATGCAGCTCCAGTTGTTGATGGTAATGTAACAATCAATGATAACGTAATGTCTATCTTCTATGCTGAGGAGCAGGCTGGTTACTTAGCTGGTTATGCAGCAGTTACTGAAGGATATACCCAGTTAGGTTTCATGGGTGGTATTGCAGTTCCTGCAGTTATCCGTTATGGTTATGGTTTCATTCAGGGTGCTGACGCAGCAGCAAAAGACCTTGGCGTATCTAATGTAAACATCAAGTATACATACACAGGTAACTTTGATGCTACTCCTGAGAATCAGGCAAAAGCAGCAGCTTGGTACAACGAAGGAACTGAGTGTATCTTCGCTTGTGGTGGTGCTGTAGGTAACTCTGTTATGAAAGCAGCTGAAGCAGCTGGCAAGTATGTAATCGGTGTTGACGTTGACCAGTCTTCTGAGTCTGAGACCGTTATCACTTCTGCTATGAAGCAGCTTGGTACTTCTGTATATGATGCATTAGCAAGCTACTATGATGGAACTTTTTCAGGTGGCACATCTGTAACTTTAACTGCTAAAGAGAATGGTGTACAGCTTCCTATGGAGACTTCTAAGTTCAAAGTATTTGATCAGGCTAAATACGATGAGTTATACAAAGGTCTTCAGGACGGAACCATCGTTGTAGGTAACGATACTATTGCAGCAGATGCAGCAGAAGTTCCTACTGAAATCGTTACTGTTGAATCTATTCAGTAATTTTTAAAAGTAAATTGAGCTGATATACAGCCGGGGCTGTCTCACATAGCGTGCGGCAGTCCCTTTTTGTTATGACATATTTAGCGAAAACATTTATCAGATGACGCAAGAGAGTGTAATTGATGAATAAATATTTATATCATGCGCTGCCCTTTTTGAAGGACATTGACGAAAAGAGAAGAAAACAATTTGAAGAATATTTTTATAGTGCCCCTGTATGGTTGATGGATTCCTTTCAGGTGATGGAATTACCCAAAGATACGGTATTCGTACACGAAGGAGAACCGGTGAATACTATATATTTTATTGGAGAGGGCACCATTAAGGCAACAGATTATCGAATCTATGGAATTGCATATGATTTTATGCGATTTGATGGGGTGTATGCCATGGGTGGCATGGAAGTTATTATGGATTTAGATAACTATGTGGCAACGCTACAGACAGTAACTCCATGTACGGTGGTAAAAATCCCTAAGGACAAATTTGAAAAATGGCTCAGCACAGATAGCAGAGCATTGAAATTAGAGGCGAAAAGTGTAGGACATTATCTTCTTGAGCAAGGAAGAACAACGAGAGCATTTTTATTCTTACAAGGAGCAGATAGATTGGCACTTTATTTGGCAGAGAACTATGAAAAATATGCCAAAAATGGAGTACTATTGGTAGACAGTACACGAAAGGAATTGTCTGAGGCTACTGGTTTATGTGTAAAAACGGTGAATCGCTCCGTGAAAAAATTTGAAGACACGGGACTTATTACCAAAGAGGGTAACAAATTCCTTATTAATAGAGAGCAATATCAAAAAATGAATGAGATGGTATCAGAAATCATAGAAAGGTAGAGGGTAAAGTTATGAATCCAATTTATGAAAAGCTATTAAAATGTACAGAGCAGGTAAAGAGCAAAATTACATTTGAGCCTAAGGTGGCATTGATTTTAGGTTCTGGTCTAGGCGACTATGCAAAAGAGATGGAAGTAGTTGAGACAGTAGAATATGCAGATATTGAAGGATTCCCTATCTCTACTGTGGCAGGTCATCAGGGTAGATTTGTGTTCGGTTATGTGCAGGGAGTACCTGTGGTAGCTATGCAGGGACGTGTGCATTACTACGAAGGTTATCCAATGACAGATGTAGTACTTCCAGTACGTTTGATGGGTATGCTTGGTGCTAAGACAGTTATTTTAACCAATGCGGCAGGTGGTGTAAGTTTTAACTTCCAGCCAGGTGATTTAATGATGATTACAGACCATATTACTACCATGGTTCCAAGTCCTCTGATTGGACCTAATGTAGAAGAATTGGGAACCAGATTTCCAGATATGAGTCAGGTGTATGATAAGGAACTTCGTGAGAAGATTAAACAGGCAGCACGCAATGTAGGTGTTACCATTCAGCAAGGTGTGTATATGCAGTTTACTGGCCCAAGTTATGAGACTCCAGCAGAGATTCGCATGTGTAGAACTTTAGGTGGTGACGCAGCAGGTATGTCTACTGCTTGTGAAGCTATGGCAGCAAGACATATGGGCATGAAGGTATGTGGTATCTCTTGTATTACCAATATGGCAGCAGGTATGTCTAACCAGCCTTTGAACCACAAAGAGGTGCAGGAGACTGCAGACCGTGTAGCTAGTGAGTTCAAGAAGTTAGTTACTGAAACAATCAGACTAATCGGACAGGAGTAATGTTGGCAGGATAAGTAGTCTGGCACTGAGGAAATGTGAAGTGCCAAACTGTATGAATCTGGCATAGAGAGGAAGACGACATATGGATGAAAGACAATTAATTGAATTAGCATATGAGGCGAGAGAGCATGCTTACACACCATATTCTGGTTTTCAGGTGGGAGCAGCGCTTCTTACTAAGGAAGGCAAGTTATATCAGGGCTGTAACATTGAAAATGCAGCTTATGGACCAACCAACTGTGCGGAGCGGACAGCTTTCTTTAAGGCAGTATATGACGGCGAGAGAGAATTTGCAGCAATTGCTATTGTAGGTGGCAAAGCAGGTACGCGTACTGGCGATATGTGTGCACCTTGTGGAGTATGTCGTCAGGTAATGAGAGAATTCTGTGACCCAGAAGAGTTCCGGGTTATTTTGGAAGATGGCAAGGGTGGATTTGTGAATTTAAAGTTGGAAGAATTACTTCCGATGGGATTTGGCCCAAGTAATCTTGCTTGATGAGCGAAAGATTGAATGCCGCAGAAGTGATAGATTTAAGGTTTGAGGTGTTAGCGAATACGGTGAGTAAAGCATTGGAATATGCAGAAAAGAGGTGCGTATGCCTAAGATAGATTTGCATTGTCACTTGGATGGTTCTTTGAGCCAACAGTGCATGGAAGAATTGTTAGGAAGAAACGTTGAATTAAGAGAATTGCAGGTTGAGCCAGATTGTCGTTCCCTTGCTGAGTATTTAGAAAAGTTTGATTTGCCTCTAAGCTGCTTGCAGGATGCTACAGGACTTAAGGCTGCTGGCTATGATTTTATGCGTGGTGTAGCGGCGGAGCAGATGAACTATGTGGAGGTACGATTTGCCCCACTGTTATCCTGTGAACAAGGTCTAGATAGCGCGAAGGTTATTGAAGCAGTGTTAGCTGGATTGAATCAAGGCAAGGATGAATTTGGTATTGATTATGGTGTAATTGTGTGTGCTATGCGCCATGAGAAAGAAGAAGAGAATCTTAAGATGCTTCGTGCGGCGAGAGAATTTTTGAATGCAGGAGTATGTGCAGCAGACCTTGCGGGTAATGAAGCGGCTTTTCCCATGAGTGGGTTTATGGATTTGTTCGGTGAGGCGAGACGACTGGAAATGCCTTTCACCATTCATGCAGGAGAGTGTGGCAATGCACAGAATATTGTGGATGCCATAGAATGTGGTGCTAGCCGTATCGGTCATGGCATTGCTATGAGAGGCAGAGCGGATGTAATGAAGCTGTGCAGAGATAAACATATAGGAATCGAGATGTGCCCGATTAGTAATCTGCAGACCAAGGCGGTGCAGAGCACTGCTGAATATCCGATGAGAGAGTTCTTGGATAACGGAATCTGCGTTACCATTAATACGGACAATCGTATGGTGAGTGGCACAACTATTGAGAAAGAAATTGCCTTTGTAAAAGCAAATTATGGTATTACAGATGATGAGATTACCCAGATGATGAAGACATCCGTGGATGTAGCATTTGCCAGTGACGATGTGAAGCATCGTCTGTGGAAATTGTTTTAAAAATAATCAATGCCAAGTGCTGGGCGATACATTGAGAAAATACAGCGCAGAAATGAGGTTAGAATATGCAGAATTATTCAGGTGAAGTAGGATTACAATATCATTTACAGATAAGACCAGGAGATGTAGGACGTTATGTTATCTTACCGGGTGACCCTAAGAGATGTGAGAAGATTGCAAAGCATTTTGATGATGCAAAATTAGTTGCAGATAGTAGAGAATATGTAACTTATACAGGTTATTTAGATGGAGAAAAGGTTAGTGTAACTTCTACTGGTATCGGTGGACCTTCTGCTTCTATCGCTATGGAAGAATTGGTATTGTGTGGAGCAGATACTTTTGTGCGTGTAGGAACCTGTGGGGGAATTGATATTGACGTGAAAGGTGGCGATATCGTTATTGCAACTGGAGCCATTCGTATGGAAGGTACTAGTAAAGAATATGCACCAATTGAATTCCCAGCAGTTGCTAACTTGGATGTAACCAATGCGTTGGTAGCAGCAGCAAAGGAGTTAGGCTATACGCATCACGCAGGTGTAGTACAGTGTAAGGATGCTTTCTACGGACAGCATGAGCCAGAGAGAATGCCTGTAAGTTATGAATTGTTGAATAAATGGGAAGCATGGAAACGCCTAGGTTGTAAAGCGTCTGAGATGGAGTCTGCTGCACTCTTTGTGGTAGCAAGCCATCTTGGTGTGCGTTGTGGTTCGGATTTCCTTGTAGTGGGCAATCAGGAGCGTAATGCGGCAGGCTTGGATAACCCTATTGTACATGATACGGAAGCAGCCATTAAAGTTGGTGTGGAAGCTCTTCGCAAATTGATTGCGCAAGATCGTGCCAACGGGAAGTAATTGGATTAATATAGACAAGATGGAAATGGACGGTGTGACATGAGAAAATACAAGCGTATATTTACAGTGGTAATGGATTCCTTAGGCGTAGGTGCTATGCCTGATGCGGCAGAGTATGGTGACGCAGGAACAGATACTTTAGGCCATATTTCCCAGAAGATGGAGGACCTTCATATTCCTAATCTACAGAAATTGGGAATGGCGAATTTGCATCCATTAAAGCAGGTTGAACCAGTGGAAAAGCCTTTGGCATATTATACCAAGCTAAAGGAAGCTAGTACGGGCAAAGATACCATGACTGGACACTGGGAGATGATGGGACTTCATATTACAACACCTTTTAAGACTTTTACGGAGACTGGATTTCCTAAGGAATTGATTGATGAATTGTCTGCCAGAACGGGCAGAGTCATCATCGGCAATAAGAGTGCTAGTGGTACAGAGATTCTGGATGAGTTAGCAGAGGAAGAGATTGCTACAGGTCATATGATTGTGTATACCTCTGCGGATTCGGTGTTGCAGATATGTGGCAACGAAGACACCTTTGGTTTGGATGAATTATATCGTTGCTGTGAAATTGCTAGAGAACTGACCATGCGTGATGAATGGAAGGTTGGTCGCGTAATTGCCAGACCTTATGTGGGCAAGAAAAAGGGCGAGTTTAAGCGAACTAGCAATCGCCATGACTATGCTTTGAAACCATATGGATGCACCGTGTTGAATGTGTTAAAGGATGCAGGCTTGGATGTAATCTCTGTTGGTAAGATTTATGATATTTTTGATGGAGAAGGTCTGACAGAGAGCAATAAGTCTAAGACTTCTGTACATGGTATGGAGCAGACCATTGAGATTGCAAAACGTGATTTTGAAGGCTTGTGCTTTGTAAATCTGGTAGATTTTGATGCTTTGTGGGGACATAGACGAGATGTGGCTGGCTATGCCCAGGAGATTGAGAAGTTCGATGTGAAATTGGGCGAATTGTTGGAATTATTAAGAGAAGATGATTTGTTGATTATTACAGCAGACCACGGTAATGACCCAACTCATACAGGTACAGACCATACAAGGGAGAAAGTTCCTTTCTTGGCATATTCGCCTTCCATGTCTGGTAGTGGTGAATTAGCTGAGACAGATACTTTTGCAGTGATTGGTGCCACTATTGCAGACAACTTTGACTTGAAGATGCCAGAAGGCACAATTGGAGAAAGTCTGTTAGGTTTGCTTAAATAGATTATGAAAAGCGATAATTACCCCGATGAATCCCTAGAAGATTTTATCGGGGTAATGTATTATTGTAAAAAAGTACTTGCAGGATGTGACACATGCTGATATAGTAATGTCGTCAAAACAAATATTATAGCAGAGTAGGATCTAGCGCGTTAAGTGCCAACTGAACGGGGAGTTGTCAGGTGGACGAAAAGAATTCTTGCGGTGTTAGATTCGCATCCCGCTGCTACACGTATAGAAGTTTTACCTTCTGGTTGTAGCATTTTTGCGAAGACAAATAAAATAAGGAGGTAAGACGAATGAACAGAATAATTGAGATGTTTAGAGAATCAGCCAAGGAACTGAAAAGTGTACGCACCCTGTCTACCGCAGCGATGCTTACTGCAATTACAGTTATCCTTGGTTTTTTTGCAATTGTAATTGGCGATTTTGTAAAGATTCAGTTCTACTTTTTGACAGTAGGCATTTCAGGGCTATTGTTTGGTCCAGTGGTATCTGGTATTGTTGGTGGAATAGGCGACATCTTAAGCTTTATTGTGAAGCCAACAGGTACCTTTTTTCCTGGATTTACATTGAATGCCATTATCTCAGGTGTAATCTATGGTGTGTTTATGTATAAAAAGCCTGTTAGTTTTTGGCGAATCTTTGCAGCAAAGCTTACGATTACAATTATCGTTGAGATGGGACTCTCTACTTATTGGTTGACCATTTTGTATGGACAGGGATTCTGGGCGATTCTAGCCACTAGAATTATCAAATGTGTAGTGATGCTACCAATTGATTCCATCATGCTTTATGCAGTGGCATCCAGAGTCGGTGCAATTTTTCGTAAGCAGAGATAACTTTTGTAATGTGAAAGTGCCACTAGCGTAAATCTGGATTCTGTATTTGTGAGCTCGCAGAGCAATCTGCGAGCTTTTATATTGCACACAACTTAAAAAGTACGAAAATTTTCGTAGTAAGCAGTATTTGGCAATGTAGAAAGCAGAATTATCAGTCAATAGCTTGAAAAAAACGAATTGGTGTAGTATAATTGAATACAACAAAAAAGCAATAATAATACAAAAGAAAGTGGGGCTTGACTATGAAACTACGTATGAAGATGACAATAATGGCTGTTTTACCATTGCTGGTATTATGCGTGGCAACATTATTGCTAAGTGCGGACAAGATTGATTCTGTAACAAAGGATATTGCACGTCATGGCTTGGAAGGTGTGGCATATTCTACTCGTGCAGATATCAGTGTTGGAAAAGGTAATGAGTATTGGGTGGATGAAAATGATGAATTGCGTAATAGTGATGTATTGAATGTAACCCAAAGTACCGATAATCCAGATTTGATTAAGCAGAATACAGGAATTGAGATTACCATATTCTATGGGGATACTCGTTATATGACCACTATTAAAGATGATGCTGGTAACAGAATTATCAGAACCAAAGCTGGAGAAGCGGTTGTTAACCAAGTAATTGGTAAAGGCGAAGAATACTTCTCTGAAAGTGTAATGATTGAAGGCGAAGAGTTTTTTGGTTTCTATATCCCAATGTATAATGCTGGATCAGATACTCCTGTGGGTATGGTCTTTACCGGTATGCCGAGAACTGATATTACAGCAGAGATTAATCAGATTTTAGGAACTATTTTTGCAATTGCTGCAGTGGTTACCATTATTTGTATTGTTGTGGTATTGATTTTAGTAAATCACATTACCAAGAGAATTACTGCTGGCGTAAATGCATTAACAGAGGTATCTAAGGGTAATTTAACCATTGAGATTGATGAAAAGACTGCAGGTTATAAGGATGAGATTGGTGACATCGCAAGAGCAATTCGCGCATTGAAGAAAGAATTACTTGGTATTGTGGGTCACATCGTTGATAAGAGTGGAGAGGTTCATGAGGCTGCAAGTATTCTTGGAGAGCAGGTTGCACAGTCTTCTGAAGCAGTGGATCAGATTGAAAGAGCGATTGGTGAAATCTCTGGTGGAGCTACTGCACAGGCTAACGATACACAGCAGGCGACAGATAATGTAGTGACCATGGGTAATATGATTGAAGAGACCAACGGAAGAGCTTCTCAGTTGTATGATGCATCTATTGAGATGGAGAAGAGTGGTAGACAGGCAACAGATATCTTAAGAGAATTAGAGGATATTAATGCGAAAGCAAAAGAGTCTATTGATGTGATTTATGAGCAGACAAATACCACGAATGAGTCTGCGCGTAAGATTGCAGAAGCAGTTACATTGATTACAGAAATCGCAGAAGAGACGAACCTGTTATCATTGAATGCAAGTATTGAAGCGGCTCGTGCAGGTGAGCAGGGACGTGGTTTTGCAGTTGTAGCAGCACAGATTCAGAAATTGGCAGAGCAGTCTAGTGATTCTGCAAAACAGATTGATGATATTATCAGTTCTCTTATGGCAGATTCTGAAAAAGCAGTTGCTACCATGGAAGTTGTTAATGACATTATGAAACAACAGGTAGAAAAAGTAAAACAGACGGATGAAATCTTTAGCGAAATTATTGATGGTATTGGACATGCTAAAGATGGTGTATCAATGATTGCTGATAATACCAAGCAGTTAGATGATGCAAGAAAGGTAGTGGTAGATATCGTATCCAACCTTTCAGCGATTGCGGAAGAAAATGCTGCAAGTAGTCAGGAGACATCAGCATCTACAACAGAGGTTGGTGCATCTATGACTGAGATGGCAGGCAATGCAAATAGCTTGAAGAGTATTGCAAATGAGTTGAAGGATTCCGTAAGTGTATTCAAGGTGTAAGGTATTTGAGGATTATTAAATAATTCTAAAAAATAGTTTTACCTACTTGTAATTTATATGTGAAATAGTAAAATGTTAGTTGGCTAACAAAAAAGTTAGTCAACTAACATTTTTTTATGGTGGCGAGATACATAGAATGTATGGATGTTCTGTTATGGAGAGCGTAGTTTCTACATGGGAATAGGAGGGCTTATGGCTTGTGGAGAAAAGCGCGTAGTTGGTTTTGCACTGAAATGTGTAACGAATCAAATACGTCGAAAATTAGACGCAAGATTTTCTGAAAATGGCATTGAGGATATCAGCGGAATGCAAGGACCAATGCTGGGATTTATTGATGCCAAGTCTAGGACACAACCAGTATTTCAAAAGGATATTGAAAAGGAATTCAATATTAGGCGTTCTACGGCTACTGTAATGTTGCAGAAGCTAGAACAAAAAGATTTGATTGTACGAGAAGCTGTGGAAGAGGATGCACGACTTAAAAAAATTGTTCTAACGCCGAAAGCAGAAGCGCTGAATCAGAGAATTCGAGAACAAATTGATGCTTTTCATGAGGAACTGGAAGCGGGGCTTACAGAAGAAGAAAAAGAACAATTCTTTGTCATTTTAGATAAGATTAAGCGTAATCTAGAATAGTACGAAGAAGGAGACTACAAGAATAGAAGAAAGGAATTAGAATCATGTTGAAGACATTACTAAAACAAGTAAAAGAATTTAAAAAAGATTCTTTTATAACACCTCTTTTTATGATTTTAGAGGTTATTATGGAAATGATGATTCCATTGTTGATGGCCTCTATTATTGATGATGGTGTAGAAGTGGGCAATATGCAGCATATCTACAAAGTAGGTGCATTGATGATTGTATTAGCTGCATTTGGATTGTTCGCTGGATTAATGGGGGCTAAGTACGGTGCACGCGCGTCTACTGGTTTTGCCAGGAATTTAAGAGAAGCAATGTATAGAAATATTCAGACATTCTCATTTTCTAATATTGATAAATTCTCTACGGCGGGATTAGTTACTCGTATGACTACAGATGTTAACAATGTGCAGATGGCATATCAGATGATATTGCGAATCTGCTTTAGAGCACCGATTAGTTTGATTACTGCTATGTGTATGGCATTTTTTATTAATACAAAAGTTGCAAGCATATATTTGGTAGCGGTTGTTTTATTAGCTGTTATATTAAGCTTCATTATTCGTGCTACAATGAAGTATTTTAGTCAAGTATTCAAAAAGTATGATGCTCTGAATGCCAGCGTACAGGAAAATATCACTGCAGAGCGCGTAGTAAAAGCTTATGTAAGAGAAGACTATGAAATAAGCAAGTTCCAAAAGGCAAATGAGAATATTTATAAGATGTTTAAAAAGGCTGAAAGCATGGTAGTGGTCAATCAACCAATCATGCAGTTGACGGTATATACTTGTATTCTCTTAATTAGCTGGGTCGGGGCAAAAATGATTGTGGGAAGCAGCCTTACTACGGGTGAGTTAATGAGTTTGTTGGCTTACTGTATGAACATTCTTATGAGCTTGATGATGCTATCCATGATATTTGTTATGTTGAGTATGAGTATGGCAGCTGCAAAACGTATTGCTGAAGTACTAGAAGAGAAGCCAGATATTGTGAATCCTGAAAATCCAGAATATGAAGTTTCAGATGGAAGTATTCGTTTTGAAAAGGTTACTTTCCGTTATAATAGAAATAGTGAGAAACCTGTATTGGATAATATTAATCTGGAAATTCAGTCAGGAGAAACCATTGGTATTTTAGGTGGTACGGGTAGTTCCAAGACCAGTTTGGTAAATATGATTAGCCGTCTCTATGATGTGAATGAAGGTGTCGTATATGTTGGCGGCAAAGATGTAAGAGCATATGATCTGGAGACCTTGCGTAATGAAGTGGCTGTAGTATTGCAGAAAAATGTACTGTTCTCAGGAAGTGTGCTAGACAATCTTCGTTGGGGTGATGAAAATGCTACCGAAGAGGATTGCAAGAGAGTTTGTGCTTTGGCATGCGCAGATGAATTCATTGAGAAGATGCCTGAGAAATATAATACTCACATAGAACAAGGGGGCAGCAATCTGTCTGGTGGACAGAAACAGAGACTTTGTATTGCAAGAGCATTGTTGAAAAAACCTAAAATATTGATTTTAGATGACAGTACAAGTGCTGTTGATACAGCCACTGACTCTAAAATTCGTAATGCATTTGCTACAGAAATTCCAG
>CAZHEM010000032.1:0-23174 GCA_964531725.1 uncultured Acetatifactor sp. | reverse complement strand
ATTTTTGACTTATACATCAACAACTCTGTAGTAGCTCCTGGTTTATTAGGCAGCAAGTCAGTTAACGACTCAATGGCTGAGTTCGCACTTGGACAGTGTGCAATGGTACAGAATGGTAACTGGGCGTGGGGACAGGTATCAGGTACTGACGGCAACGTTGTTAAGTCTGAAGACGTTAAGTTCCTTCCTATCTACACTGGTGTAGAAGGTGAAGAGAGCCAGGGTCTTTGTACTGGTACTGAGAACTTCTTCGCAATCAACAGCCAGGCTTCAGCAGAAGATCAGGCAGCTTCAATTGCATTCGTAGAATGGTTATTCAGCTCAGAAGCTGGTAAGGCAGCAGTTACTAACGAGTTAGGATTCATTGCTCCTTTCAACACCTTTGAAGATGATGAGAAGCCAGTTGATCCACTTGCACAGGAAGTTATTCGTTACATGGCAGATTCTACCAAGACTTCTGTAGCATGGAACTTCACTTCTTTCCCAAGCCAGACTTTCAAAGATAACTTTGGTGCAAAATTACTTGAGTATGCAGCAGGCAGCATTGAATGGACTGAAGTTAAGGATACAGTAGTAAACGATTGGGCAAGTGAAAAAGAGATTCTTAAGAATCAGTAATAAAATAAGAGGGGGCGGTGGCATAGCCACTGCCCTAATTGTTAAAAGAAATAGAAAACCGTGTTTTAGATAATAGGAGAAAACTTATGCAAAAGACATTAAAACGATATTTCCCGATATTTGTTGTACCAACCTTAATCGCATTTGCTTTTGCGTTTATTGTTCCTTTTGTTATGGGCGTTTATTTGTCCTTTTGCAAATTTAAAACCATAACAAACGCAGAATTCGTTGGGTTGGAGAATTATATAAAGATTTTTGCGGATAAGGATTTTATTAACGCATTTTTATTTACCATTAAATTTTCGGTTTGTTCTATTGTGACTATCAATCTCTTTGCATTTGCATTAGCACTTGCTCTTACAAGAAAGATGAAAGGAACAAATCTTTTCAGAACAGTATTTTTCATGCCAAACTTAATTGGTGGTATTATTTTAGGTTATATTTGGCAGCAGATGATTAATGCAATTCTTTTAAAATATGAG
This sequence comes from uncultured Acetatifactor sp., assembly GCA_964531725.1. Taxonomy (GTDB): domain Bacteria; phylum Bacillota; class Clostridia; order Lachnospirales; family Lachnospiraceae; genus Acetatifactor. Next base: position 22,074 of record CAZHEM010000032.1, on the reverse strand, counting down.
ACCACTTTGGTGGCTAATGCAAACTATGGTTTCATTGGTTTGGTGGTGTTGATGAACTGGCAGCTCATTGGATATATGATGATCATCTATATCGCAGGACTCCAGAATGTACCTACTGAATTGCTTGAAGCAGCACAGATTGATGGTGCTACTGGATGGCAGGTACTTACAAAAGTGAAAATTCCGATGGTTATGCCATCTGTAACTATATGTTTATTCTTAACTATGTCAAACAGCTTTAAGCTCTTTGACCAGAACCTGGCATTGACCGCTGGTGCACCAAGTAGAAAGACTGCAATGCTTGCACTTGATATTTATAATACTTTCTACGGACGTACCGGATACGAAGGTGTAGGTCAGGCAAAGGCAGTGTTATTCTTCATTGTAGTGGCATTAATTGCTTTGATTCAGCTTAGAGCAACTAGAAGTAAGGAGGTAGAACAATAATGAAAAGCAATAAGAAAAAAACGATAGATGCTATTCTTCTCGTTGTGATGTGTGCATTAGTGGTTGTTTTCCTTACTCCAATATTCTTCGTAGTAATTAACTCTTTTAAAGGAAAACTTTTCATCAGTAAAGATCCATTTGCCTTGCCTTTGGGTGAGACCTTTGCGGGATTAGATAACTATGTTACTGGTATTCAGAAGACGGACTTTTTATCGGCATTTGGATGGTCTGCATTTATTACTGTATTCTCTGTATTGGCAATTTTGCTATTTACTTCTATGACAGCATATTACCTGACTAGAGTAAAAGGCGTGGTAACCAATGTGCTTTATTATTTGTTTGTATTCTCTATGATTGTTCCTTTCCAGATGGTTATGTTTACCATGTCAAAATTGGCAAACACTTTCCATTTAAATAATCCAGTGGGTATGGTTATCTTGTACCTAGGATTTGGTGCAGGATTATCGGTATTCATGTTTGTTGGATTTATCAAGTCCATTCCGCTAGATATTGAAGAGGCAGCTATGATTGATGGATGTAATCCATTGCAGACCTTCTTTGGCGTAGTAATGCCAATTTTAAAACCTACAGCAATTACCGTTGCTATCTTGAACGCAATGTGGATTTGGAACGATTATTTGTTACCTTACTTGGTAATTGGTCTTAGCACACCATATAAAACAATTCCTGTTTCTGTACAGTACTTAGTTGGTTCTTATGGTGCTAAGGATATGGGTTCTATGATGGCGTTGTTAGTATTGTCCATTATACCAATTATTGTATTCTACTTAACTTGCCAGAAGTATATTATTGAAGGCGTAGTAGCAGGTGCAGTAAAGGGTTAAACTAGCCAAAAATCATAGCTTGTGCTATGATGAGAACGGTAATTACCAATTGGAGGAAAGTATGAGAAAGTGTGGAATTTTATTACCTGTATCGAGCCTCCCATCTGCGTATGGAATTGGATGTTTTTCCAAGGAGGCATATGAATTTATTGATCGCTTAACAGAAGCTGGTCAGTCTTATTGGCAAATTTTGCCGCTAGGACCTACGAGTTATGGTGATTCTCCATATCAGTCGTTTTCCACATTTGCTGGAAATCCTTACTTTATCGATCCAGAAGATTTGATTAAGAGGGGCTATATTACCAAGGCAGAATGCGATGCTTACGATTTTGGAGATAGCGACGAATCTATTGATTATGGGAAAATTTATGAGAGCCGTTTTGACTTATTGAGAAAGGCTTATGATAATAGTAATATTGCAACAGATGGGAAATTTGTTGCATTTGTGCAGGATAATGCACATTGGTTGGATGATTATGCACTTTATATGGCAGTGAAGAATTCCTTCGACAATGTATGCTGGGTAGAATGGGATGAGGATATTAAGCTTCGTCGACCAGAGGCAATGACTATCTATAAAGAAAAATTTGCTGATGAAGTGATGTTCTATCAGTTCCAACAGTACATGTTCCATGTGCAGTGGGAAGCATTAAAGGCATATGCCAATGAGAAGGGTGTCAAGATTGTAGGAGATATTCCTATTTATGTGGCATTTGATAGTTCGGATGCATGGGCGAACCCTGAATTGTTCCAGTTTGATGAAGATTGCAATCCAATTGCAGTTGCTGGATGCCCTCCAGATGCATTTTCAGAGACTGGTCAGTTGTGGGGTAACCCATTGTATAAATGGGATTATCATAAAAAGACCAACTATGAGTGGTGGGTAAAGCGCCTAAAAGCATGCTTTGATATGTATGATGTAGTACGCATTGACCATTTTAGAGGTTTTGATGAATATTATGCAATTCCTTATGGAGCACCTACTGCTCAGACTGGTGAGTGGCAGCCAGGTCCTGGATATGATTTATTCCGTGTTATGAAAGAGCAATTAGGAGATAAGGAAGTAATTGCGGAAGACCTTGGCTTTTTAACGGATTCTGTGATAGAATTAGTGCAAAAGACTGGATATCCAGGAATGAAGATTTTACAGTTTGCATTTGACTCTAGAGAAGAGAGTGATTATTTACCATATAATTATCCTAAGAATTGTGTGGTATATACTGGTACACATGACAATGATACGGTACAAGGCTGGTATGATGTTCTTGAGGGACAGGATAAGAAGCTTTGTGATGACTACCTAAACATTCAGAGTGATGAAGAGAGCCAGGCACATTGGGAATTCATTCGTGCAGCATTGGGAAGTGTAGCTGATACAGCAATCATTCCTATGCAGGATTATCTGGGACTTGGTTCCGAGGCACGTATTAATATTCCATCTACTTTAGGTATTAACTGGAAGTGGAGAATGAAGAAGGATGCCTTTACCAAGGAATTGGCACAGAAGATAGGTAACATGTCAATGGTATATGGTAGAATGCCACGTAAGTAGATTTTGAATCCGTGGAATGAATATACTGTTAACAGGTTTAGGAGGTTTTCGTTCCATGGAACAGATTACGATAAAGGATGTTGCAAGAATATGTGGCGTGGGGGTCAGTACAGTCTCCCGCGCCATTAATAACCATCCAGATATTAATCCAGAGACCAAAGCGATGATTATGCAGACCATTAAGGAGAATAACTATATTCCCAATAATAGTGCCCGTAATCTAAAGCGACAAGATGCGAAAGCAATTGCGGTGTTGGTCAAAGGTATTACCAACTCTTTCTTCAGCGAGATGATTAAGATTATGGAAGAAGAGATTAAGAAAAAGAAATATTCGCTCGTATTACATCATGTAGAATTCGATGAAGATGAAGTGGATGTGGCACTGGAGTTAGTCAAAGAAAAGCGTTTGCGTGGCATTATTTTCTTGGGCGGATACTTTAGACATAATGAAGAGAAACTGCAACAACTGCATGTTCCTTTTATTTTGAGTACTATGGGTGCAAGCCCACAGGAGTATAGTCGCAATACTTATTCCTCTGTAGCGGTAGACGATGAAAAAGAGAGCTATAAGGTAGTAGATTATCTTTGCAAATGCGGACATAAAGATATAGCAATTATCTGTTCTAAGAGTATGGATACTTCTATTGGTGAGTTGCGTTTACAGGGCTATAAGCGTGCACTTGCTGAGAATGGAATCCCTGTGCGGGAGGAACTGATTCTCTATATGAATCCTGAGATTGAGGACTACTCTCTTGAAAATGGATATGCGGTAGCAAAAGAATTCTTGCAGAAGAAGATTCCTTGCAGTGCAATCTATGTTATATCAGATATTATGGCTATTGGTGCAGGAAAGGCACTTGCGGAAGCCGGTTTTAAGGTGCCAGAGGACATCTCTTTGGCGGGATTTGATGGAGTGGAGATTGGAAAGTACATAACTCCATCCTTGACTACCGTGAAACAGCCAGTAGAGGCGATGGCGAAGGCAACTACGGATATATTATTTGATGTAATTGAGGAAAGAGACGAACATTGCCACAGGATTTTTGATGGGGAGTTGTTGGTAAGAGAATCCACGAGAGCGTTGGGATAAGAACATACTTTACTGTGATTATACGATGACACTACAGAGAATGTAGTGTCATTTGTTATAAGGAAAATTAATGATTAATAGACAGAGATACTTTTTAGGTGTAGAATAGATACACTCTGTAAAGAAACATGTTATGAGTAGAATATGTAGTGATGTAATATTTGAGGATTGAAGAAGATGAGTTTACGAAAGAAGTTAATTGGAGATAAGGCATTTTATGCAATGGTGCTTGCGGTAGCAGTACCTATGATTATTCAGAATGGTATCACTAATTTTGTTGGTCTTTTAGACAACATTATGGTAGGAAGCATTGGTACAGAGCAGATGTCAGGTATTGCTATTGTAAACCAATTGTTGATGGTATTTAATATCAGCATCTTTGGAGCCATATCTGGTGCAGGTATTTTTGGCGCTCAGTTCTATGGGTGTAAAGACCATGCAGGTGTACGACATACCTTCCGCTTTAAAGTATATATTTGCGCAGCGATTACATTGATTGGTATAGGAATCTTTCTGCTATATGGAGAAGAACTAATACTAATGTATCTTCACGGAGAGGGCAATGATGAAGCCTTGTATGCTGCATTGGGATATGGTAAGCAATATCTGAAGGTAATGCTCTTTGGATTGCCTCCATTTGCGGTAGAGCAGATGTATACCAGTACTCTACGTGAGTGTGGCGAGACCAAGGTTCCTATGAAAGCAGGTGTGATTGCGGTATTTGTGAATCTGGTGTTGAACTATTTACTCATATTTGGTAACTTTGGATTCCCTAAGTTAGGAGTAGTTGGTGCTGCCATAGCCACCGTTATCTCTCGTTATGTTCAGGTGGCAGTGGTAATGGTGTGGACTCATACCCATCAGATTCAGATGCCATTTATTACAGGAGCATATCGAAGTCTTCGCATTCCGACGAATTTGACCCAGAAGATCCTGATAAAAGGTACACCACTTATGCTTAATGAGGTAATGTGGTCGGCCATAGCCACCGTTATCTCTCGTTATGTTCAGGTGGCAGTGGTAATGGTGTGGACTCATACCCATCAGATTCAGATGCCATTTATTACAGGAGCATATCGAAGTCTTCGCATTCCGACGAATTTGACCCAGAAGATCCTGATAAAAGGTACACCACTTATGCTTAATGAGGTAATGTGGTCGGCAGGTATGGCAACCTTGATGCAGTGTTATTCAGTGAGAGGTTTGGATGCAGTAGCGGCGTTGAATATTTCTAGTACCATTTCCAATTTATTTAATGTGGTATTTTTAGCATTAGGTAGCGCAATTTCCATCATTGTGGGACAGCTTCTAGGAGCAGGTAAAATGGAAGAAGCAAGAGATACGGATACAAAGCTCATTAGTTTTTCGGTATTTGCTTGTGTCATTATCGGCGGTGTGTTAGCAATTATTGCACCCGCATTCCCAATGTTATACAACACTTCTTCGGATGTAAAAGCCTTAGCAACTACCTTTATTCGTATTGCGGCTTGCTGTATGCCACTGCATGCATTTATGCATGCTACTTATTTTACCATGCGCTCTGGTGGTAAAACGGTGGTTACATTCTTGTTTGACAGCGTCTATTTGTGGGTAATTAGCATCCCATTGGCGTATGTGCTTAGTCGTTTTACTGCAATGCATATTGTGCCATTGTATCTATGCTGTCAGTTGATTGATATTATTAAATGTATCATTGGATTTATTTTGGTGAAAAAGGGTGTATGGTTGAATAATATTGTGGTGAAAGATTAGATAAACTTTAGAGGAGAGTGTTCGTTTTTGCACAGAATGTAAGGAATAATAGATTGTATTTTGTCTGAAAAAATATTACAATATACGTATATAAACAGACAAGAAGTAACGCGTAGAAATAAGCTTGCGAGGAATGAACGTAAGTGGCGAGAAGGGATGGGTTACGATTATGATTAAAGGATTTAAGATGAAATTATATCCAGGTCAGGAAGCTGAATATGAGAAGAGACACAATGAACTTTGGCCTGAGATGCAGGACATGATTCATGAGCATGGTGGTAAGAATTATACCATCTTTTTGGATAAAGAGACATTGACTTTGTTCGGTTATATCGAGATTGAAGATGAAGAACTCTGGGCAAAGGGTGCAGATACAGCAATTAACCGTAAATGGTGGGACTTCATGGCAGATATCATGGAGACCAATCCAGACAACAGTCCTGTAAGTATTGACTTACAGAATGTATTCCATTTAGATTAAATGGAATCCTAACAACGCGTTTATCATCTATAATACCAACAAGAGGAACCCCCAAGCGATATGCTTGGGGGTTCTTCTTGCTATAAGGAGTTTTACGAGAAGGTGGAATGCGCTTAAGGAGAGGGTGCGCCCTTCTCGTAACCATCGCTCTATAACGATGGCTTTTTATAAGGAGTATATGGGAGGGTGAGTTATCCCATTATAACGGTAATAGCATATTCTGTTTTGCCTGGTACATAAGGAATTACATTACCTTCCACAGGCTGACCATCAACAGTCATTGAAGTAACGCCTTTTTGAACATTGGAAGCGTTTTTGACTGTGATGTGATAGGTTCCTTCACGGAACTTTCTGGTAATAGTGAAATCACCAAATCCACTAGGTACACAAGGATTAACAGACAATCCTTTGTGGGTAGGATATACACCTAAGATGTACTGTGAGATGTTGACAAAAGTCCATGCAGCGGTTCCTGTTAACCAGCTGTTTTTGGCTTCGCCGTGGAATTTAGCATCGCGACCAGCAATCATCTGTGAGTACACATATGGTTCGGTGCGATGAATTTCGCTAATATCTTCGGTGTATGCAGGACAGGTCTTCTTGTAGATCTCGAATGCTCTATCGCCTCGACCAAGTACAGTCTCTGCAATGGATACCCATGGATTGTTGTGGCAGAAGATGCCAGCATTTTCCTTGTATCCTGGTGGGTAGGAGGACACCTCACCGAGTTCGAGATGATACTCGGTGTAGGCTGGTTGAAGGATCATAACACCGTATGGGGTGTCTAATCTTTTCTTTACGGAATCCAATGCTTTTTCAGCAAGCCCTTCTTTGACGCCAACACCTGCTAAAACGCAGAAACCTTGTGGCTCAATATATATTTGACCTTCCCTACATTCTTTAGAACCGATTTTCTTGCTGTATGCATCGTAAGCACGAACAAACCAGTCTCCGTCCCATCCATCTCTTAAGATGGTGTCATACATAATTGCTACTTCTTTGCGAGCGCGTTCTGCTTCGGCGTCGTCCCCCATAAGCTCACATAACTGAGCATATTCTTCGCCGTATTTAACAAACATTCCCGCAATGAATACTGACTCTGCAACAGGACCTTCACTTGGACCAAAGGTCTGGAAGGACTCACCAGGATGAGCAGAGAAGCAGTTTAAGTTCAAACAGTCATTCCAATCTGCACGACCAATCAAAGGAAGTCCATGAGGACCTTTGTGATTTACTGTGTAGTCAAAGGAACGTTTTAAGTGATTCATAAGTGGCGTAGCCACACTCATGTCGTTGTCAAAAGGAACCATCTCTTCTAAGATGCTGGTGTCACCAGTCTCGCGCACATATGCGCTGGTTCCTGCAATTAACCATAATGGATCATCATTGAATCCACTTCCGATATCGGAGTTACCTTTTTTGGTAAGTGGCTGATACTGATGATATGCGCTACCATCCTGGAACTGGGTAGAAGCGATATCAATGATTCTCTCTCTTGCACGATCAGGAATCAAATGCACGAAACCGAGCAAATCCTGACAAGAATCGCGGAAGCCCATACCGCGTCCGATGCCTGATTCATAGTAGGAAGCGGAACGTGACATATTAAAGGTAACCATACACTGATACTGATTCCAGATATTCACCATGCGGTTAACCTTTTCGTCACTAGAGCTTACACTATATTTCGAAAGAAGACCTTTCCAATAATTCTGTAATTCTTCAAAGGCTCTATCTACACCTTCGTTGGTGTTGTATTTATTCAAGAGGTCGAAAGCTGGCTTCTTATTAATAATTCCATAAGACTCCCATTTATCATCCTCTGGATTCTCTATATATGCTAATACGAAAATATAATCTTTGCTTTCACCAGCTCCTAAGGTAACTTCTAACTGATGTGAAGCAATTGGAGACCATCCGCTGGCAATTGAATTAGTGCAAGCACCATTTTCGATTGCTTCAGGATTCTCAGCTCCACGGTAAGCGCCTAAGAATGCATCTCTGCTAGTATCAAAACCGGCAATTGGCGCATTGACAGAGTATACGGCGTAGTGATTGCGACGTTCTCTGTACTCGGTCTTATGGAAAATAGTAGAATCCTGCACTTCTACCTCACCTATGCTGAGGTTACGTTGGAAGTTTTTCATGTCGTCGTCTGCATTCCACAGACACCACTCCACATAAGAAAATACGGATAACTTCTTCTCGGTATCGCTGGTATTGGTTAGTGTTAGGCGAGTAATCTCGCAGTTGTCGTTGGTAGGAATGAAAGTAAGCAGCTTGGCTTCTACATTGTTCTTTGAACTGGTAAAGCGACTATAGCCGATACCATGACGGCATTCGTAGGCATCCAACTGTGTCTTGGTTGGCTGCCATCCGGGATTCCATAAGGTATTGCCGTCCTTAATGTAGATATATTTGCCATTTACATCTGCTGGTACATTGTTGTAACGATAACGAGTTAAACGAAGTAATTTCGCATCTTTATAAAAGGTGTAACCTCCGCAGGTGTTAGATAGTAGACTGAAATACTCGTTACATCCAAGATAATTAATCCATGGAAGTGGTGTTTTAGGTGTAGTGATAACATATTCTTGATTGTTATCATCAAAAAAACCAAATTTCATACTTTAACCATGCCTTTCCGTATCAAAGCGTTTGAAAACGCTGATAATCATAATGTAAGATAAAATTATCGGGTGTTAAGAAAACGTTTAAGTAACTTCAATCTTAAGTGGATTATACAGAATGAAATTGGAAAAAGCAATAGGGAATTTTTAAAAAGTGCCGAAAATACGCGAGAAAAGTGCGGAAGCGATTGCGCAAAATGCGCGAAAAAATGTTTTGAGGCAGGATTCGCAAAATCTAAAATACTCTATGAAACGTTATCGTGAAAATGCCATTAAATAGAAGAAAAAGAAACGGACAACAGTAGAAATGTACAAAATGGCTGATTTAAAATTGTAAAGTAATTACAAAAATGTTAAAAATGACAATAAATTTTCAAAAACTGTCTTGCAAAAATGTGAAATGTGTTATATATTTAATTTACGAAAACGATTAAGTAACCAAGCGACATGCTTTGGTGAATGCACTAGTAGGAGAATCGCTATGGCATCATTAAAGGATATTGCCAAGATATGTGGCGTATCAGTAGCTACAGTAAGCAAGGCACTGAACAACCATCATGATATTGGAGAAGAGACAAAAGAGAATATTAGAAAAGTTGCAAAGGATTTGGGATATTCACCGAACCTTTCGGCAAGAGCTCTTAAGACCAATAAGACTCATGGAATTGGAGTGCTTTTTGTAGACGAAGCGATGAGCGGTTTAACACATGACTACTTTTCAAGTGTGCTTGATAGTTTTAAGAGAACGGCAGAGGAAGCGGGTTATGACATTACCTTCATTAATAGTTGTAAAAACAGAGTGAACAGAATGTCTTATCTGGAGCATAGTAGATATAGAGGTTTTGATGGAGTGGTTTTAGCTTGTATCGACTTTGGGGATCCTGAAGTTATCGAATTGGTACAGAGCGATATACCAGTAGTAACCATTGACTACTTATTTAATAATCGAATCTCTGTCTTATCTGATAATGTATCTGGAATGAGAGATTTATTGAAGTATATTCACGGAATGGGACATCGCAAGGTTGCATATATACATGGTGCACCATCGGCGGTTACCAGCAGTCGTTTATCTAGTTTTTATCGTACGGCTGAGGAACTGGGACTGTGCATTCCGGATGAATACATTCGAGAAGCAGCGTATCGTTCCACTACAGATACTTATAAAGTAACCAATGAGTTGTTGGAGCTAAAAGATGCACCAACCTGTATTATTTATCCAGATGATTTTGCTGCATTTGGTGGCATTAATGCCATTAGAGAAAAGGGATTGCGCATTCCTGAAGATATATCAGTAGCAGGATATGATGGAATTCGAGCTGCCAGACATTTAGAACCAAAGCTTACGACTATTCGTCAGGATACTGACAGAATTGGTGCAGAGGCGGCAGAAAAGCTGATTAGCTTAATTGAGAGGCCTAAGACTACAGTCATTGAACAGGTGATTATTCCAGGAACTGTAATCGAAGGTAAATCCGTAGGAAAGATTGCGGAATAACTATTAATTTAGGCATTTATATTGCGGGGGCAATGTAAAAATAAATGCAGTACAAACAAACATTTCATAATAGGGAGGAAATGAGAATGAAGAGAAAAGTATTAAGTGCTTTATTAGCAACAACAATGCTTATGAGTATGTTAACTGGTTGTGGTTCAAGTGAGCCAGCAGCAAACAATGAGCCAGCTGCATCAACTGAGGCGGCAAAAGAACCAGCAGCTTCTACTGAAGCAGCGAAAGTGGAAGAGACAGCAGAAGAAGGAAGCGTTTTCAATATTTATTGTTGGAATGAAGAATTCAAGAGCCGTTTGACAGATCACTACCCAGGATACACTGAGGTGGATGCAACTACCGGTAAAATCGGTGACGTAACTGTTATTTGGAATATCACTCCAAGTGATGATAATGCTTACCAGAATAACTTGGATGAGAATTTGTTAAAGCAGGCTGATGCAGCAACTGATGACAAGATTGACTTATTCTTAATCGAAGCTGACTATGCATTGAAATATGTTGATACTGAGTACACCATGCCAGTTGCAGATTTGGGAATTACAGATGCAGATTTAGCTAATCAGTATCAGTACACCAAGGATATTGTTACAGATTCTAATGGCGTATTAAAGGGTGTGTCATGGCAGGGTTGTCCTGGTGCATTATTCTATAATCGTGAAGCAGCAAAAGATGTATTTGGAACTGATGATCCAGCAGAAGTACAGAAATACTTAAGCGATTGGGATACCTTTACCAAGACAGCTGAGACTGTTGCAGCAAAAGGATATAAGATGACTTCTTCTGTAAATGACAGTTATCGTGTATATTCTAATAACGTAACTTCTAAGTGGGTTGTTGATGGCAAGATTAATATTGATGCTAACTTAATGAAATGGGTTGAAGACTCTAAGAAGATGGTAGATGCTAAGCAGACCGATACTTTTGAATTATGGAGCGATGACTGGAAGAAAGGCTTCTATCCAGATGGAAAGGTATTCTGCTACTTTGGACCAGCTTGGTTAGTAAACTTCTCTATGGCAGCTGATACTGAAGGAAGTATTGCTAATCAGGGCGGATGGGCAGCAACTGAAGGTCCTCAGGGCTTCTTCTGGGGTGGTACTTGGATTTGTGCAGCAACCGGTACTGACAATGCTAGCTTAGTAAAAGACATTATTTTACAGATGACAACCAACGAAGAGCTTATGAAGGGCATCGTTGTTAAGGATGATGATTTCGTTAACAACAAGCCTGCAATGGAAGCAATGGCACAGGATGCGAGCTACTCAAGCAAAGTTCTTGGCGGACAGAATCCACTTGCTATGTACTGTGCAGGCGCTGGTAGCATTGATTTAAGCAACCTTTCAGGTTACGATCAGGGATGTAACGAAGAATTCCAGAACGCTATGAAGAACTACTTCGATGGCAATGCTACTTTGGATGAAGCATTAGATTTATTCTACAAAGCAGTAGTAGAGAAATATCCTGAATTAACTTACTAATTAATATAGAAGAAATTGGTGATTAGAAACCATGCCTGCCTGAGGGGTCAGGTGGGCATGGTTTTTCTTGTAAAATGGGTGTTGCAATGTAAAACGTATAGAATTGGCAACAGATTGTATGGCGTGTGACGGTTCTTGTGGTTTGTTGCGAATTTTGTATGAAGAAATATGATGTAAGGTGGAGGTAAAATTAATGAAAAGTGCAAAGCGAGGAAAAGTAGTAAGTTACAATAAGTGGGGATACATATTCCTGATACCGTTTGTGACTGTGTATGTAGTATTCCAGTTGATACCATTAGGAAGTACCATAGTGAACAGTTTCTATGAGAATTATCGTTCTGGACTTACACAGGTGGGACCAAATTTTGTGGGATTAGAGAATTTCAAAACGATTTTATCCAATCCAGATATATGGACCTACACAAAGAATACTCTTATTATGTGGGTTATGGGATTTGTTCCTCAGATTATTGTCTCACTTTTATTGGGAGCATGGTTCTCAGATCCAAGTTTGAGACTAAAAGGACAGGGATTCTTTAAGACGGTAATTTACTTGCCAAACTTAATTATGGCATCTGCATTTGCAATGCTGTTTTTTACATTGTTCTCGGATGGAGGCCCAATCAATTCTATTCTTATGCAGTTAGGAATTTTTGATGAGCCATATAAGTTCCTTTCCAATGTATGGAGTACAAGAACTTTAGTTGCATTTATGAACTTTTTAATGTGGTTTGGTAATACAACTATTTTACTGATGGCTGGAATGATGGGTATTGATACATCACTTTTTGAAGCGGCAGAGGTAGATGGAGCAACATCTACACAGGTGTTCTACAAGATTACTCTACCATTATTGAAACCAATCCTTATTTATGTAATGATTACCTCTTTGATTGGTGGTTTGCAGATGTTTGACGTACCACAGGTATTGACTAACTCAACAGGCGATCCAATGCGTTCTTCTATGACATTGATTATGTGGTTGAATAAGCACCTTTTCAGTAAGAACTATGGTATGGGTGGTGCGCTATCAGTTATTCTGTTTGTGATTACAGGTTTATTGAGCTTGATTGTGTATAAGTTCTCGAATGGAAAGGAAGATTAGGGGGTGATGAACATGCAGACAAGTGAAAATAAAGAAAATTCTAAAGGTATGGGGATAAAAGCTAGAAGAGGGATTGCATATTTTGTGTTGGTGGTTATAACTTTCTTTTGCTTATTCTGGTTCTATGTATTGTTCATCAATGCAACTCGTTCTAATGCTGAATTGACCAAAGGCTTTACTCCTTTGCCAAGTGGCAATTTGTTAATTAACTGGACCAATTTGGTAAATGGAACTTTGCCTATATGGTCAGGTCTCTTTAATAGTTTGTTAGTTGCAGGATGTAGTGCTGTGCTTTGTACATATTTTTCAACTATGACAGCATACGCAATCCATGCATATGACTTTAAACTGAAAAAGTTCATATTTACTTTTATTATGGCGGTAATGACGATTCCTACACAGGTAACTGCTTTGGGATTTTTACAGTTGGTATCCAAAATGAAATTGGAAGATAGTTTTATTCCATTGATTGTTCCATCCATTGCTGCACCAGTTACATTCTTCTATTTAAAGCAGTATATGGAGAGTACACTTCCTCTTTCGCTAGTAGAGGCAGCTCGTATTGATGGTTCGGGAGAATTCAGAACCTTTAATGCCATTGTGTTACCTTTGATGAAGCCAGCAATTGCGGTACAGGCAATTTTCACTTTTGTAACCAGTTGGAATAATTACTTTACACCAGCGCTGATTCTTCATGATGACAGTAAGAAGACTCTTCCTATTTTAATAGCGCAGCTTCGTGCGGCAGACTTCTTGAAATTTGATATGGGCCAGGTGTATGTGATGATTGCATTCTCGATTTTCCCTGTAATTGTTGTGTACTTGCTTTTGTCTAAGTTTATTGTACAGGGTGTGGCGCTTGGTAGTGTAAAAGGATAAAGCTCCCTAAATGATTTGTTTGCAATAGAAAAAGAGGATGTTCTGAACGTAAGCTCAGAATATCCTCTTATTTTGTTATTTTAAATATGAAAAAGTTGTAGGAATTTTCAAGATGGGATATAATAAACGTATATGAGCCAACAGGCTTTCAAAACAAAATAAGAACACGAGCAGCCAGAAGGGCGGCAGAATGGAGGAACGCATGAAAAGAATTGGTATGTTAACCAGCGGTGGCGATTGTCAGGCATTGAATGCGGCAATGAGAGGCGTTGTAAAGACCTTACTTAATAGCTCTGAAAAAGTAGAGATTTATGGCTTTTTAGATGGCTATAAGGGATTGATTTATGGCAAGTTCACTATGCTTTCAGGAAGAGACTTTTCTGGTATCCTGACCAAGGGTGGAACGATTCTTGGAACCTCCAGAACCCCTTTTAAGACTATTCAGGACCCAGATGAAAATGGTTTGGATAAAGTTCAGGCGATGAAGCAGAACTATTACAAGCTTCAGTTGGATTGTCTTGTGATTCTGGGTGGTAACGGAACCCATAAGACTGCGAATCTGTTGAGAGAAGAGGGCTTGAATGTCATCACCCTTCCTAAGACTATTGATAATGATCTTTGGGGTACAGACATGACATTTGGTTTCCAAAGTGCAGTGAATATTGCTACAGATGCAATTGACTGCATTCATACAACAGCGGCTTCTCATGGACGTGTATTTATTGTAGAAGTAATGGGACACAAGGTTGGCTGGCTTACCTTGAATGCAGGCATGGCCAGTGGTGCGGATATTATCTTGATTCCTGAGATTCCATATGATATTGATAAAGTCATTGACAAGATCGAAGAGAGAGATAAGAATGGTAGTTGCTTTACCATTATTGCTGTGGCAGAAGGTGCTATTTCAAAGAAAGATGCCAAGCTCTCTAAGAAGGAATTGAAGGAGAAGTTGAAAAAGAGACCTTATCCTTCTGTATCCTATGAGATTGCAGCTATGATTCAGGAGAAAACAGGACGTGAGGTACGTGTTACGGTTCCTGGACATATGCAACGTGGTGGAAGCCCATGCCCATACGACAGAGTATTTGCTAGTAGACTAGGCTCAAGAGCAGGTGAGTTCATCTTAGAGGGCAAATATGGTGTCATGGTAGGTTACAAGAACCGTGAAATTGTAAGTGTGCCTTTGGAAGATGTAGCGGGTAAATTGAAGATGATTTCGCCAGATGCAACAATCGTGGAAGAAGCGAAGTTGCTTGGAATCAGCTTTGGAGATTAGGAAGATTAATTTAGAAATAAAGGAAGAAGAAATATGTCATATACAGCGCTATACCGTAAGTTTCGTCCAGATACTTTTGCAGACGTAAAAGGACAGGACCATATAGTAACAACGCTTAAGAATCAGCTTAAGGCGAATCGAATCGGACACGCGTATTTGTTTACAGGTACCAGAGGTACTGGTAAGACAACCATAGCAAAGATTTTTGCGAAAACAGTGAATTGCGAGAACCCCACAGAGGACGGCCCCTGTGGGGAATGCCGTATTTGTAAAGCAATAGCGGCTGGTGCCAGCATGAATGTTATTGAGATTGATGCGGCATCCAATAATGGTGTAGATAATATTAGAGAGATTGTGGAGGAGGTATCTTACTCTCCGGCAGAAGGAAAGTATAAGGTTTACATAATAGACGAGGTGCATATGCTTTCCATAGGTGCATTTAATGCGTTGCTGAAGACTTTGGAAGAACCCCCTTCTTATGTTGTGTTCATTTTGGCGACTACGGAAGTGCATAAGCTTCCTATTACTATATTATCTAGATGTCAGAGGTATGATTTTAAGAGAATTTCTATAGAGACCATTGCTTCCCGTATGCAGGAATTAGTGGATACTGAAAGCGTGCAGGTAGAGGAAAAGGCGTTGCGCTACATTGCTAAGGCGGCAGATGGCTCCATGCGTGATGCGTTAAGTCTTTTAGATCAGTGTATTGCTTTCCATCTTGGTAAGGAATTGACTTATGATAAAGTGCTGGACGTGTTAGGGGCAGTAGATACGGAAGTGTTTAGCCGACTATTGCGTTCGGTGTTGGATAGAAATGTGCTTGGTTGTATTGAATTATTGGAAGAGATTGTAATACAGGGACGTGAACTGACGCAGTTCGTAACCGATTTTACTTGGTATTTAAGAAATCTTTTGCTAGTGCAATCTTCGGATAATCTAGAAGATGTTATTGATATGTCTTCTGACAATTTACAGCGTCTGAAAGAAGAATCTGGAATGGCATCTATGGATCAGATTATTCGTTATATCCGCATTTTTTCGGAATTGTCAGGCCAGATTAAATATGCTTCTCAGAAACGTATATTAGTAGAAATTGCACTGATAAAGTTATGCAAACCAGATATGGAGGCGAATCAGGAGTCTCTTTTAGATAGAATTCGTCAGTTAGAGGATAAGCTGGAAAAAGGAATAGTGGTATCAACAGCAAATGTATCCCCACATGAAGGTGCGGCAGTAGCACAGAAACCAGTAGTTCCTAGAGTTGAACTGCCAAAGGCTATTCCGGAAGATGTGAAAGCAATTGTGGCTAAATGGCCAACTATTGTGGGAATGGCAGAGAACCCTATGAAGATGTATATGAAGGGGGCAAAACTTAGCTTGGGTAGTGAAGGAAAGTTGATGCTAGTATTGGAAGATGGTTTGGCATCGGATTATTTTACCAAGAAACCAGAGAATAAAGAACAATTAGAATTGCTTCTTTCGGATTTTTCGGGTAAGATGATAGAGGTTATTATACAGGTAGCAGGAAGTCAGAGAGAAATTGATGAGACTTACCCAGATTTGTTCCAAGCCATTAACATGGATGTTGAAGAAGAGGAATAAACAGCATATACTGATATGTAATGACTGTTCCTACTAGATAGTATCAGAATATAAAATGGAGGATTTGCAAGAATGGCAAAACGTGGAGGATTTCCTGGTGGAGCTATGCCAGGTAATATGAATAATTTGATGAAGCAGGCACAGAGAATGCAGCGTCAAATGGAAGAAGGTCAGAAGGAATTAGAGACCAAAGAATTTACTGCAAAAGCAGGCGGTGGTGCAGTAGAAGTAACTGTAAATGGTAAAAAAGAAATGGTATCTGTTAAGTTATCAGAAGAAGTTGTAGACCCAGACGATATCGAGATGTTACAGGATTTAATTGTTGCAGCAACTAATGAAGCAATGCGTCAGGCTGATGAAGCAAGCGCAGCGTTAATGGGTAGAATGACTGGTGGACTTGGAGGAGGCTTTCCATTCTAATGGACCTTTATAGTGGACACATTAATAAATTAATAGAAGAATTGGCAGCATTGCCTGGAATTGGTAGTAAGTCGGCACAACGTCTTGCGTTTCATATTATTAACATGCCACAGGATAAGGTAAATCGTTTGGCAAATGTAATGACAGAAGCAAAAGCAAATGTTCGTTATTGTAAGGAATGTTATACCCTTACCGATAAAGAGGTGTGCCCAGTGTGCGCTAATGCTAATCGTAATCATGGCATCATTATGGTGGTGGAGAATACGAGGGATCTTGCTGCTTATGAAAAAACAGGCAAGTATGATGGAATCTATCATGTGCTTCATGGTGCAATCTCCCCTATGCTTGGCATAGGCCCGGGGGATATTAAACTGAAAGAGCTGATTGCGCGTTTGGAAGGCGATGTGGAGGAAGTGATTATTGCCACCAACTCTAGCTTAGAGGGAGAGACCACGGCGATGTATATCAGTAAGCTGATTAAGCCTACTGGTATTAAAGTAACTCGTATTGCCAGTGGTGTACCTGTTGGCGGAGACTTGGAATATATTGACGAGGTAACACTTCTGCGTGCTTTGGAGGGCAGAGTGGAAATATAATGTAAAATGCGCTTTGCGCAATAGGGGGTACTATGTCAGTAGAGAAGAAAAAGTTTGGGGTAGCCCAAAATGGACAAGAGATTAACAAGTATACCATAACAAATGCAAATGGGATGACCGTAACTGTTACGGATATTGGTGCTACTTTGGTATCAATTTGTGTACCGGATCAGAATGGTAAAATGGATGACGTGATTCTTGGCTTTGATAAAGGAGAGGATTACTATGATAACGATAGTTTTTTTGGAGTAGTAGTAGGACCAATTGCAAATCGTACTGCAAATGCAACCATTACTATAGAAGGAACTGACTATCAGTTGGATGTTAATGATGGGCCAAATAATTTGCATTCCCATAAGACAGAAGGCTACCATAAGCAGATGTGGACTGCTAAGGTATTGGAAAATGGTGTAGAATTTCATCTTGATGATAAGGATGGAAATCTGGGAGTGCCTGGTAATAAATCTGTTACCGTTACATATACCTTAGATGATGAGAATGCGTTAAAGCTTGCTTATCATGCAACAAGCGATAAGACTACTGTTTTCAATCCTACAAACCATGTGTATTTTAATTTGGAAGGTCATGGTTCAGGAAGTATTGAAGGACATGAGCTATGGCTTGGTGCGTCTTATTATACTCCAGTGGTAGCTGGTTCTATTCCGACGGGAGAGATTGCTGCTGTAGCTGGAAGTCCAATGGACTTCACTGAGAGTAAGGTGATTGGCGACCGCATTGACGCAGATTTTGAACAGCTTACTCTTTGTGGTGGATATGACCATAACTGGGTGCTGGATGGTGAAGAAGGCACTTTGAGACATTTTGCTACCGTAAAAGCTCCTAAGAGTGGACGTGTATTGAAGGCATATACTACCCTTCCAGGAGTACAGTTCTATGCTGGTAATTTCATTGACCCACAGAATGGAAAAGATGGTGTGAAGTATGACAAGCGTCATGGTATGTGTTTGGAGACACAATATTATCCTGACACTAATCATCACGCGAACTTCCCTTCTTATCAGTTGGATAAAGGCGCAGAGTATAATTCTGTTACTGTATATCGCTTTGAGTAATTTGGCGTAATGTTATTTGGAAGGTGATAAACTTTCCATATAGAAGAATAAGAAACTTGCGAAGACTGTCGAATACTTTCTTGTTTGACACGACAAGGATTGCTAAAATACCTCGCACACCAATGCTATATTAATAGAAAAAGGTGTGGGAGGTGTTTTTATGGAATTACCAAAAAATATTACACGTGTTGGACAAGCAGATTCTCATTGTAAGATATATGTAGAAGATTATGTAATGACATATATGAAACAGATGAATACATTGGCAAGAGATAGAGAAATGGCTATTGCATTATATGGAGTTCGTAGAGAGGAAGAGTCGGTTTCATACATATTTATATATGGTGCTGGAAGGATGAATTTGCTGCAAAGAGAAGTACGCCATCTATCGCAGGCGCAGAATCAAGAGATTGAGAAGATAAGAAAGCAACATTTTTCGGATTATCGTTTCATTGGCTATCGTTTATTAAATGGTGATATGATTGATGGTATGCATATTTGTGAGCAGGGAATATGCAGATATGTAGAAGGATATGCCCAATTTTATGAAAAAAATGATTTGATGTTAGCGTATATGCTTGCGTCGAGGAAAAATGATGCAGAGCCTGAAAAGGTTAATCGGGAAAAATACGATGTGGAAGAACGGAAACGTGAAACGGTTCGAAGAGAATTCCAACAGAACAGAAATAGAAATAACGTGGAGAAAGTATCCGGAAATGCATTGTTTGGCCAGATGAAAGTAGCGGTCGTGTTGGCTTTTGCATTGTTGTGTATGATGGGGGTGGCTACGGTAAAAGGGAGTGGTGACTCGAATGCGTTACAGGCAATGAGTGATAAAATCGTGGACAAGCTAGCGGAAGATAAGATTTTGACAGATGAAAAAATGCTTGAAACGGATGAGGCTACACAACAAAGCCAAGAGGTACAGCAAGGCGGCGTAGTAGAATCGAGTGAAATGATACAGCAAGGTGATGCGGCACAACCAAGCGAAATAGTACAGCAAGGCGATGTAGTAGAAACAAGTGAGACGATACAGCAAGGTAATGTGGTACAACCAAGTGAGATAGTACAGCAAGGTGACGTAGTAGAAACAAGTGAGATGATACAGCAAGGTGATGTGGTACAACCAAGTGAGATAACACAGCAAGAAGAAACGACACAAGACACTCAGGTGGCGCAACAGGAGGTGGTAGCCCAGCCGACAGTCTATACCATTGCACAAGGGGATAATCTAATTGCAATCAGCGTGAAAATATATGGTGATGATTCCATGGTTGACGCAATTTGCGAACTGAATCAAATTGATAATGCGGATGACATAAAAATAGGACAGAAAATTTTATTACCATAGATGAGTAGTGGTATGATATACTAACCTATAGATATTACATAAGATAGTAAGAGGTATTTTATGGCTGACATAAAAAATTACATGAAGGAAAAGGAAAAACGACAGCAGAATCAACAAGACTATAAAGAGAAAATTAGAAAGCATAGAATGAATAATGTATATAGTGTGTTGATTGGTTTGCTACTACTGGCACTTATTGTCATAGTTGTGTATGTACAATATAAAAGACATGTATACACAGATTATGATATTGTTTCATCGGTGGATATTGATACGGCAGAAGGAAGTATTAATATGCGTCTGGATGATGCTATACTTACATATAGTAAAGATGGAGCTCATTGTACAAATTCCAAAGGCGAGGTAACGTGGAATCAAACATATGAGATTCAGAATGTAGAAGTGTCGGTTTGCCAAGATGTGGTGGCGATTGGCAACTATAATGGAAGAAATATCTATGTACAAAGTGCGGATAAACAGCTAGGAGAGATTACTACCACTATGCCCATTAGAGACATTGCAGTGGCGGCTAATGGTAATGTAACGGCGGTGTTAGCAGATACAGATGTTACATGGGTAAATACCTATAATGCTGAGGGCGAGCTCCTGTACTATGGACAGACCCACATGCATGATAGTGGATATCCGGCGGCGTTGGGGCTTTCTCCAAGCGGTGAATTGCTAGCTGTATCCTATGTTTATGTAGATACAGGAACCTTAAAGACAAATATCGCTTTTTACAATTTTGGTTCTGTAGGAGACAATCAAAGTGATAATATAGTAAGTGCATATTCTTATACAGATATGCTTATACCATATGTGCGCTTTATGAATAATGAAACTGCTTTTGCAGTAGGAGATAGTCGATTGGTTATTTTTGCTGGTGGACAAAAACCAGAGGAGAAAGCGGTGTATTTGCTGGAACGCGAAATACAATCGGTATACTATAATGAAAACTTTATTGGTTTGGTATTTGTGTCAGATCAAGTTGATACTCGATATGAATTAGAGGTATATAGTGCATCGGGGAATAAAGTGGGTGACTACTACTTTAATACGGAATATACCGACATCTTTTTTGAAAAAGATGGTTTTACCATATACAATGACATTGAGTGCTTAATTATGACGTTTGATGGTGTGCAAAAGTTTAATGGAGTTTTTAATAAGACTGCACATTTGCTTTTGCCTACGGGTACGCCATATAGATATTTTATGGTTACCAATAATTCGATTGATACCATACAATTTAAATAGAAGGTGGACAGATAAATGAACATATTATTAATTGCAGCGGCATTATTTATGATATGCAAAATAGTAGACGGATATAAAAAAGGAATGGTTAAGGAAATTATTTCGTTAGTTTCTTTACTTGTAGTATGCGCAGTAGTAACGTTAATTCTCAGAGGATTGGATAGTTATTGGGATAAGGATTATTTAAATGTAGTTATAGCAGTTGTTCTTTTGATTGTTATAGGAATTGTACACCATATTTTGGGAGTGGTGTTTTTTTCGGCAAAGGTTATATCAAAGCTACCTGTAGTAAGTTGGTTAAATAAACTACTAGGTATGGTGTTTGGAATTTTAGAAACAGTTTTAATTCTTTGGACAATATATACATTTATTATGTTTATGGATTTGGGAGTTATAGGTCAGCAGATATTAGTATATACACAAGAGAGTCCTATCTTAACATGGATTTATGAACATAATTATTTGGCTGCATGGCTTGTAGAGAATGCGGCAGAGGTTGGTTTAACTCTATTCTAGATAAAGAAAAATGCCTATAATATCCCCGTTTTGGTCGTGAAATCAAGGCGGGGATAAATTTGTGTAAAAAATTCAAAAAATAGCATTGACAAATAATTATGAGCATGATATTATAAAACTCCACCGCGCAAGACGGAAGTCGATAAGCGAGTGTTGAAAAAAGAAATTAAAAAAACTTCAAAAAAGTTGTTGACAAAGCGAAACACCTGTG
>CAZHEM010000031.1:0-23215 GCA_964531725.1 uncultured Acetatifactor sp. | reverse complement strand
CTAGAGTAGCTCACAGAGAAGGTTATCCAGAAATCGGTTTATACTGGGAAAAAGCAGCTTGGGAAGAAGCTGAGCATGCAGCTAAGTTCGCAGAACTTCTCGGCGAAGTAGTTACCGATTCTACCAAGAAGAACCTTGAGATGCGTGTTGACGCTGAAAACGGCGCAACTGCTGGTAAGTTTGACCTTGCTAAGAGAGCAAAAGAGCTGAACTTAGACGCTATCCATGACACCGTTCATGAAATGGCTAGAGATGAAGCAAGACATGGTAAGGCTTTCGAAGGTTTATTAAAGAGATACTTTGGTTAATTTCATACGATTTTTTCAAGATAGGCGATTTTTTTCGCCTATCTTTTTTTGCCTAGCTTTTTTTCTGAAAATAACCTTCTCAGCTTTGATTATTTATGATAATCTAGTATTAGATGGGGACTTTGTTGCGGCACAAAGGAGGTATTATTTTGGGGTTCAATTTTACAGAAATAGCTGAAGGTTCACCTATTATTCTGATTGCCAGGAATGACAACGGCGTTGTAGAACTAAAAGGAAACCTTAAGAAACATGTAAAGCCAAATCTTGCGCTAATAGACATTTTCTATTCGGATGTTGATAATAAACGACTTAATTTCGACAATGTTCAATTAGATATGGAATTTTGTCCGGATGAAGAAGTACCGTACATATGGCGCAATGCAAGAGTAGCAAGCATTCAGAATCAATATGTGTTACAGGTTACAGGCGAGGGTATACGCCACAACCGACGTGGTAGCTTCCGTGTTACAGTTGCAAAAACAGCTTTAATGCGCATGATAGGACGTGGTGCACAACGTGTCATGATAAAGGATGTCAGTATAACCGGCTTTGCTATCTCAGACCAAATGAAGGAGCTGGGATTAAGCACAGGGGATAAGTTGTCTGTTTCCTTTGAGGATTTGGGACACCAACTTGACTTAGATGGAACAGTTGTCCGTATTGAAGAGCGAGAAGATATGACTATCTACGGATTTGAAATTACAAATCTTTGCAAGGATTTATCTTCCTATATAAGCCTCAAACAACGACGTAACAGGGGATAATCAATATGGATTATAGCAAAAGAATCAGGGAACTAAGAGAATCAACTGGAATGAATCGAAAAGAATTCTGCGACTATTTCAACATTCCATATCGAACCGTTACAGAATGGGAGCGAGATAATAGACATGCACCTGAATATGTCATCCGTCTTCTAGAATACTATATTCAGGCTGAAAAACTCTCAAAGAAAGCATCTAGTGAAGAAACAAAATAAACTATATACATGCTTACCGAAAACCAAAGAATATAGTTGAAACTCCAAATATCCTATGCTATATTTTCAGTAGGCAAAAGGAAATTAGTGTCCACGCTGGCACAAAAGCGAACCCCCATGAGTTGCCGCTCATGGGGGTTCTTGTTTTATTATTTTGAATGGCAAAACCAGACCATTAGGCTTGTTACCGTTTAATTCTCGTCGTCAAGCCATTTGCATATGTAGTAGGCAACTACACCTGCCCAGACAGAGAGAATAAAGGAAAAATCTACACAATGTGTATATCTTAAACATTTTATTGACATTCCACCTACTGCATAGTTTATGTTAAACTTAGAATATGAATATAGGGGGATGTAGATCATGAATATTAAACAAGCTGAACAACTTTCTGGTGTTTCCAAACGTAACATTCGGTTTTATGAGCAAGCCGGACTCCTTTGTCCGAAACGTAATCAAGAAAATGATTATCGAGAATATTCCAATGATGATATTACAAAGCTCAAGCTAATTCGTACCCTACGAATGGTAGACATGCCATTGGATCAGATTAAAGAAATTCTTGATGGTACACTTACTATTAATGAAGCTGCCAAAACGCAAAGAAATAGATTACAACTTCAGGTCGAACAATTATCTATTGCTATTAGTTTTTGTGAAGAGTTTTCCGCATTATCTGATATTAATGAACTCAACATTGATGATATTCTAAACCGAATGGAAGAACCAAACAACAAAGTTGGTCTGTTCAAACAATGGATTTATGACTACAAAAAAATAGCCAAAACACAATCTTACAAGGTATTTACCTTTATGCCTGATATAGCTGTTACAAATCCAAAAGAATTTACTACCGCTTTATTCCAATATGCCAATGATAATGATTTAAATTTAGTAATTACAAAAGAGAGCATGTATCCTGAATTCACTATTGATGGCATTGAATATACTGCTGTTCGCTATTATGCACCTGCGTATCATATGCCTGTTGCCGTAATTCGATGTACTGCAGTTCATCCCGAAGATTTTGCATCAGATGTCCCTAAATCCAAAAAAGTATTATTAAAATTACTTTATTTTAGTTGGTTACCTCTATTCTTTTTATTAATTAATCTTGACGCATTTACTACCACTGATTGGAGTTTTCTCTTCTCAAATTGGTATGGATGGCTTATTATTATCTCACTATTGGTAGTAATAGGTACTATGGTGTACTACTTCTATTTTCTCTTTTACAACCATGAAGGGAAACCCAAGAAAAAATAAGTATATTGAAAAATACTGTCCACATAGACGCTCAAAAACAAACGGGGTAGCATTACTGCTACCCCGTTCAAATATATGTATCTCTTAATTTTTCTTTCTCTTAGATAAGATATCAATAGTTACCGCACCAAGTAATACCGCACCTTTTACAATCTTCTGAATATCTGTTGACCATCCGTACAATGACATACCATTGTTCAAGATACCCATGATAAACGCACCAACTACAGCACCTGTAATAGTACCTGCACCACCTGCTACTGCTGCGCCACCGATGTAACAAGAAGCGATTGCATCCATCTCGAATCCGTCACCAGCCTTTGGTGTAGAAGAAGCATTACGAGCTGATAATACAACACCTGCTACAGCACTTAATACACCCATGTTGGTGTATACCCAGAAGAATACTTTTCTTGTATCAATACCAGAAAGTCTTGCTGCCTTAGCATTACCACCAAGAGCATAAATCTGACGTCCAGCTACGGTCTTGGTTGTGATAAATGCATAGATTCCTACTAATACAACCATGATAACCAATACGAATGGAATACCATTCCAACGAGCAAGTTTGTAGAAGAAGAACCATACAATGAATAACAATACTGCTAACTTAGCAACTGTCTGCCACATAGGATTAAGTGGGAAATTGTATTTTTTCTTAGTTGCAATGCTCTTCATCTCTGCAAGAATCAATATAATAGATACGATTAAAGCCACACCAATACTTACTAAATCTAGGCTACCACCTGCAAAATCAATCTTGAAGGTTGGAAGGAAACCAGCGCCGATAAATACATAATCATCTGGCAAAGGTCCTTTGGTCTGTGCCTGAAGCAATGTATAAGTAAGACCACGACCCATTAACATGGTTGCCAAAGTTACTACGAATGGTGGAATCGACAAATATGCGATGAAGAAACCAGCAAACATACCAACTAACAAACCAATCAAAAGTGCTGCCAAAATAGCAACCCACATATTCATTTTGTAATCGACCATCATGATACCTGCAGTTGCACCTGTTAATGCTACAACAGAACCAACACCAAGGTCTACGTTACCAGTAAGTACACAAAGCAACATACCAACTGCCAGGATAACAACATATCCATTCTGCATAATCAAGTTATTAATATTTGCAGGTGATAAGTTCTTTCCTCCTGTCATGATAGCAAAAATAACATAAATCGCAATAAGGGCAAGGAACATACCATATTGCTTCATATCAAGATTAACTACTTTCTTATTATTCATCTCTATCATCCTTTCTGTTATGAGCCATAATAGACTGCATAATTTTTTCTTGTGAAAGACTTTCTTTTGTTAATTCTCCTGCAATCTGTCCTTCGTTGATTACATATACTCTATCGCAAGTACCTATAATCTCAGGCATCTCAGAAGAGATTACGATAACAGCCTTTCCTGCTTTCGCAAGGTCATTGATTACACAATAGATTTCATATTTTGCACCAACGTCGATACCTCGCGTAGGCTCATCCAGAATAAGTACATCCGGTTGTGTTAACATCCATTTTGCTAATACAACTTTCTGCTGATTACCACCAGAAAGAGAACCGGCTGTCTGGTTAATAGAATTCGCCTTAACATTAATCTTTGTTTTGTATTCTTCTGCTGCAAGAATTTCATCATTACTATTAACAATGCCATTCTTAGAGAAGTAGCTTCTTAATGACGCCATTGTCATATTTCGCTTAATGTCATCTATTAATACCAGACCATAATTCTTACGGTCCTCTGATACATAAGCGAGTTTATTATCAATCGCATCTTTTACATTTTTTATATGTACTTCTTTTCCATTAATCAAGATACTTCCAGAAATCTTCTGACCATATGATTTACCAAAAATACTCATGGCAAGCTCTGTTCTTCCGGCACCCATCAGACCTGCCAGACCAACTACTTCTCCTGATTTTACCTGAATATTTACGTTTTTAATCATCTGTCTATTAGGATCATCTGGATGATATACATTCCAATCTTTAACCTCGAAAATAGTATCTCCGATTTCTACACCTTCTCTAACTGGGTAACGATTGGTAAGCTCACGTCCTACCATTCCTTTAATAATTCTGTCCTCAGAGAAATCATCTTTACCTTTTTCCAAAGTTTCGATAGTATGTCCATCTCGTATTACCGTAATAGAATCCGCTACATAACTAATCTCATTTAATTTGTGTGAAATAATGATGCAAGTAATACCATGCTTCTTTAATTCCAACATAATTTCAAGCAATTTACTACTTTCTTCATCATTCAATGCTGCTGTCGGCTCATCCAAAATCAGCAATTCTACTTTTTTTGCCATAGCTTTTGCGATTTCAATAAGCTGCTGTTTGCCTACACCCAAGCTGCCAACTGGCACATTCACGTCTTCGTCCCCAAGACCAACTTTCTCTAACATCTCATGTGCCTTTTTTCTGGTCTCTGTCCAGTTAATAACTCCTCTAACAGAGGTCTGTTCATTTCCAAGGAATACATTCTCTGCAACAGAAAGATATGGACTTAACGCAAGCTCCTGGTGAATAATTACGATACCTTTGGCTTCACTCTCTTTGATATTATGAAATTTACAAATCTCATTGTTATATACAATGTCTCCCTCGTAACTTCCGAAAGGATAAACGCCAGAAAGTACATTCATCAATGTAGATTTACCTGCACCGTTTTCACCACATAACGCATGTATTTCTCCGCGCTTTACCTTTAGATTCACATCATCCAAAGCCTTAACACCCGAGAACGCTTTTGTTATGTGATTCATTTCCAAGATATATTCAGACATACTGCTTGCACCCTTTCTATTATTTTAGAAGAAAGAAAAGGCAGCGGTACTAGCCGCCGCCTTTCACATTCATTCAAATTATTCTGCTAACTGTGCTTCTGTATAGTAGCCACCTTCAACGATTTCTTTCTGGTAGTTGTCTTTATCTACTGCGATTGGTGTACAGAGATATGAAGGAACTACGATCTTACCGTTGTTGTACTGCTCTGTATCGTTGATTTCAGGCTGTGAACCTTCAAGAACTGCCTGAACCATGGTTACACATTTAGCTGCAAGGAGACGAGTATCTTTATAGATAGACATTGTCTGCTTACCACTGATAATGTTCTTAACTGCCATAAGCTCTGCATCCTGTCCAGTAATCATAGGCCAGTTAGCATCTGTGTATCCAGCACCTTCAAGAGCTGCTTTGATACCATATGCGAATCCATCAAATGCTGAACATGCGATATCAAGATCTTCGTCTGCATAGAAACCGGTTAAGTAGTTCTCACAGTTCTGCTGAGCTGTTTCCTGAGACCATCTTAAGATACATGTGTCGTCGAAAGAGGTTCTTCCTGACTTACATACTAATGTACCGTCATCAAGATATGGCTGTAATACTTCCATTACACCATTGTATAACATAACTGCGTTGTTATCATCTGGAGATCCCATGAAGAACTCGATTGTGTAAGATTCGCCTTTTGCCTTAGCGCCAGCTAAATCTTTGTGCTCTTCAATGTACTTACCGATTGCAGTACCAACACCCTTGTTATCGAAGGTTGCGTAGTAAGAAACTGCATCAGTATCCATTAACAAACGGTCATATGCGATAATAGGGATACCAGCTGATTTAGCCTGTGCCTCTACGTTAACCAATGCTGCTGAGTCGATAGAAGCGATAACTAAACAATCAACGCCACTTGCGATCATGTTCTCAATCTGAGATACCTGCATCTGAACGTCATCTTCTGCATACTGAAGATCAACTTCGTAACCAAGAGCCTCTAACTCTTTCTTCATGTTGGAACCATCATTAATCCATCTTTCAGAAGACTGTGTAGGCATTGCTACACCAACTTTCTTGCCGCCACTTGCTCCGCCAGAAGCTGCTTCACCACCACAGCCTACTAACATGGAAAGTGCCATAACCATACAAAGTAATACGCTTAAGATTTTTTTCATTATGTATTCCTCCCTAATAAAGTTTATCTACAAATCGTACCGTCGTACGAATATGTACATATAATAAAATACTCTCCCATGAATTCGGGTGCGAACTTTGAAGTCTATCTAGAATTGATGCAATTTTCACACAAAACCGAATGTCATGTTAATATTTTATGTCATTTGTTGTGTTTTGTCAACAAAGTTTGCTTATTTTTTCACATATTTTTGTACATTCTGACAAAGTTGTATGTATACAACTACATAATCTACTTATTTTCCGCTATTTCTTCTGGATTTTTGTCGTTCTTACCACCCACGTAGTTACCGACCACTAAATCCTTTATAGACAATCCACCAAGCAATAAACCAATCACACCAAAGCCAATCATAGCTAATAGATAAAAAATCAGTTCCATACCCGTATATCGATTCCATACATCACCAAAAGAAATTGCTAGATATACTAAATAGACCGCTGCAAATATCCTTATGTACAAACTCATCTGATTTGGAAGTTTTGTCGTTCCCTTGTTGTCACTCATTTTCTTCTTGGTCTCCTTATGCCTCATCTAGCTTAAATTCTCCTACCATACTCTCTAGCCCGTATATCGATTCCATACATCACCAAAAGAAATTGCTAGATATACTAAATAGACCGCTGCAAATATCCTTATGTACAAACTCATCTGATTTGGAAGTTTTGTCGTTCCCTTGTTGTCACTCATTTTCTTCTTGGTCTCCTTATGCCTCATCTAGCTTAAATTCTCCTACCATACTCTCTAGCCTGTTGGTAAGATCCAATAACTGGGTAGTTGCGTCTGAAATAGATTCCAAACTTGCGCTTTCATGATTTACAACTTCATTAATACCATTAATTTCATTTACACTAGCATCTGCCACTGTCTGGATTTCGTCTGCACTGGCCACGGTATCCTGAATCTTCTCTCTAAGGGTGTCTAATTTTTCTCGGATATCTGCTACGCTACTACCAACTTCTCCTGTACCATTTTTAATAATTTCAAAACTGTTACGAGTTTCCGCTGTCATCTCGTTACCTTTTTCTAGCTGCCTAATACTTTCTGCCAATTTGTTATTCATATTCTCAGACTCGTCTTGAATCTGCTGAATCATATTTCCAATATCCTGTGCTGCACTCTGCGAATCATCAGCAAGCTTACGAATCTCATCTGCAACCACTGCAAATCCACGTCCTGCCTCTCCTGCTCTTGCTGCCTCTATGGATGCATTTAACGACAAGAGATTGGTCTGGGATGCAATCTCAGAAATAGAATTCAAAGCAGCCGTCATCTGACGTGTATTGTCATTGAATTTGCCAAATTCCTTTGTAACCTCTTGAATAGAAGCATTAATTATATTTAACTGGTCAACATATGCAATGATTTTATCCATTCCATTCTCAGCATTAACTCTAGCTTCTTCTGTAGCGGAATGAATTTTTTCTGCATTATCTACAATCACGCCGGATACTTTTTCCATTTCCAGAATTTGATCTACAATTTTGGTTACTTCGTCTTGCTGCTTCTGTAATCTGACAAGCATTGCACCTACTGCTTCTGCAATCTGTCCACTGCCTTTTACATTATCCTCAATACTGTCATTTACGGTACCTGTAGCAGTCTTTAATTCCGCAGAACTTTCTAGAATCTGTCTCAAAATACTAGATACATTATTCTTCATTTTATTAAATGCAGTTGCTAAATGTCCCGTCTCATCCTTACTTTTTACAACGATATCTGTTCCAGACAAGTCACCATCTGCAATCATTCCTACTCGACCCTTAAGCTCCTGAATAGGTTTGATAATACTTCTTGAAATAAACATTGCAACAATTACAGTTCCTATTACCGCAATAATTGTTACGATAATCATAGTTGAGAAAATTGCCTGCGATGCCACTTGAATCTCTGCCTGCAGTGCTTCACTTCTCGTAATCTCATAAGACATCAAATTCTCAGCATTTGTAGTTAAAAATGCCGTAGAATTATTCAGTTTCTCCGCTAACTCCATTGCCGATGTTGCGTACTTCTCTCCGCCTGATGCTGTAACAATCTCATTATAAGAAGCTACAAATTTATCTACTTCTGATGACAAGCTTGCCAACGAAGTTCTGTTCTGATTATATTCCGCATCATCTCCAATGTTCTCACCAATATCAATTATGTACTGCTGCATAGTCTCCACCATCTCTAGATGTCCACTATCTTTAATACTTGCGTTGGCAGCACACATATTCATAACGGTTTTTGCCATTTTAGGTGCATTGGTGTTGATATATGAAATCTTGCTAATATTCTCTAATACCTTTTCATACTGAGAATTGTACTGCATGGATTTCTGTGTAGTGAAAATAAGTAAAACGGAAAACAGGATTATAATGCAGAAAATCAAACCATTAATTTTCATTCCAATGGTAAGACTGTTCTTCTTACCAGACGTTTTCTTGTTTTTCAGTTTCTTTTCACTTACTTTCTTTTCCATCGACATAGTCTTTTTGGGGGATTTTTCTAGTTTTGTTTTTTCCTTTTTTGCAGGTTTTTTTAATGTAATCTTATCCATGGTCTTCCTCCCTCGTAATAAACTATAATACTTTCTGTGTTTTTACAGACTCTTTGTGCATTTTATCCTTTTCAATACAAACATCTTATGATATTTCCGTCTTTTTGTCAATCAATTGTCATGTTCCTCCGTTAATTTATTGACGTTTAAATACAAATCAAGTATAATCTAATTACACTTTCTGATTATTCAAGCATTGCGCAGCAATTGTTTGTAATCTTTCATGTGACTTATCATTATACTTACGGAAAAGGAGAAATGAATATGGCAAAATCGAATGGTACTCAAAGTGTTGAAGTAATCGCAGGAAGAAAAGTAATTCTCTCTGCATGTAACGGAAAAACAAATGTGGACGAATTAAAATGGCTCACTGATACTGTATTAGCAGAAGCTGCCGCTTGGAAAAGCAGTGGATGGGCATATATCGCAGACTGCTCTACCATGAAGCCCGTTTCTCCAGACGAAGGTGGCTACCTGGTAATCATGACACAGAAATTTGTTGATGCAGGATGTAAAGCCTTCGCTTTTGCAGAAGGCAATTCCATTATGTTAAAGGTACAAACTCAGAAAAACACCCAGCGTTCTGAGACTGGTGTTTTGGAAGGACATTTTGCAACTAGAGAAGAAGCATTAGATTGGTTAAAGAAAGAAGTAAATATTTAATCTTTTTCTTTATGACAAGCATATTCAAAGGGGGCAGAAAACTGCCCCCTATTTTCTTGATATTTTATTATCAAACACATTGCCAAAAACGTTTTCCCATAGTATTATAAACGTAATGAGTTATTATTTGTATTGGGTACGGAGGATAAAAAATGAAATTAGGTATTCGCGCTAAAATTTTAGGGCCACTTTTTGTAATGGCTGCGCTATTAATGGTCTCATGCTTTATGGGCATTAGTAATTTGAACAAAATGATTGATATAAGTCATGAGATTACTGGTGATTACTCAGAGGGAATTACTCTATTGGGCGATATGTCTGAAGATTTTGCATATATGCAGAGAATCGTATATGCTCATTGTATTGCTGAAGACGAGGCTGCTAAAGACGATTTAGAAGCAGAATATGACGAATTATTATCTAGTATTTTGATTGCTATGAATACATATTCTGAGCGCCTTGAAGCTGGCTCAGAAGAAGCTACTACTTTTACCACTCTTCAAGATGCATTCAAAGGTTATCTCACTTATTTTGACACTGCCATTGTATATAGCAATGCCAATGAACCAAAGCTTGCTATTGCCCTTTGTAATACAACACTGGCAGTAAAGGGTGCGACCATTAATGATCTTCTGGATAACTTAATTGCGGTAAACCAAGAAGCTATGGATGCTGCATTAGTAGCCCAGGATGCAGACTACGCTGCATCAATAGCTGTTTCTATGGGACTCTTAGCAATTGCTGTTTCTTGTATCTTAGGATGCTTAGTCCTTATTAACATGGGCATCGTTAAGCCAATCGTTAATACGAATAAACAGTTGAATGATATTATTATTAGCATTCAAGAATCTCAAGGTGACCTTACCAAACGTATTAAAGTAAAATCAAAAGATGAAATCGGTGTTCTTGCCAATGGAGTGAATACTTTCATTGAGACTCTTCAGGATATTATCAAGAACATTATGCATAATACCAACCAATTAGATGAAATCGTTGGAACCGTATCTAACAGCGTAGCGAAAGCGAATGAAAGTTCTTGTGATGTATCTTCCGTAATGGAAGAATTGTCTGCTACTATGGAAGAAATCTCCGCCACAGTTACTAACGTGGATGAAAATGCCGTTAACATTAATGACAATACTCGTGCACTGGCAGATGCTTCTGAAGAACTCTATGCGTATGCAAATGAAATGAGAAAACGCGCCGAAGAATTGGAAAATACCGCTATTGCCAATAAACAAAATACCTCTGAAGTTATTGAAGGTATTGTTACTTCCTTAAGACAAGCAATGGAAGACAGCAAGAGCGTAGAACGTGTAAACGACTTGACCAACGAGATTTTAAGTATCTCTAGTCAGACTAACCTTCTTGCATTAAATGCTTCTATCGAGGCTGCAAGAGCTGGTGAAGCAGGTCGTGGATTCGCAGTTGTTGCTGACGAAATCCGCCAGTTAGCAGATTCCAGTCGAGACACCGCTAACAATATCCAGACCATTAATACTATGGTAGTTGCTGCTGTGCAGGAATTGGTTAAGAGTTCTGATTCCATTATTGCTTACATTAATGAAACAGTCCTTCCTGACTATGACGGATTCGTATCCGCAGGTAAACAGTACAATGGGGATGCAGAATATGTTAACGACGTGGTTACTCAGTTCCGTGAAATGTCTAATAACTGTATGCAGCTTATGAACGATATTTCAGAAGCCATCAATGGTATCTCAACTGCTGTTGTGGAAAGTGCTGATGGTGTTAGCAATGCAGCAATTAACACCAATCAATTAGCAAGCGAAATTGGTGATATTACTTCTGAAATGACACGCAACAAAGAAGTTGCTGGCAACCTACGTGCAGATGTTGCTAAATTTACAGAAGTATAATAAATAAGCTTTGAAAGACATTGAATTGTGATTTTACATCATTTCCAATGTCTTTCTTTTTGCCTACTTTTTTTTCAAAGACAGTTAGTGTATACTATAAGAAATGTTATTATATCCCGCCCATTGGGCAGAAATGAGGAAATATGGAAAAAATTGCAAGTTTCACTATTAATCATATCAAATTGCAGCCAGGTGTATATGTATCTCGCAAAGATACCATCGGTGCTGAGACCATTACCACCTTTGATTTGCGCATGACAAGTCCTAATGAAGAACCTGTTATGAACACTGCGGAAATGCACACCATCGAGCATTTGGCAGCTACCTTCTTACGCAACCATCCTACTTACAAGGACAAAACGATTTACTTTGGTCCAATGGGCTGCCGCACAGGATTCTATCTCTTGTTGGCTGGCGACCTTACTTCTAAAGATATTGTCCCTTTGATGGTTGAAATGTACGAATTTATCCGTGACTTCCACGATGAAGTACCTGGTGCATCTGCCAAGGATTGCGGTAACTATTTAGATATGAACCTTCCAATGGCGAATTATTTGGCAAACAAATACTTAGAAAATGTACTATATGATATCAAAGAAGATAGATTAGTTTATCCAGAATAGAAGGTACACTAATGGATGTTTAATATCAACAAAGAGATTGGTAATCTCTGAATTCAAATGAAAGAAAGGTATAATCCATGAAAAAAATCGGAATTATTGGAGCTATGGAGCTCGAATTAGAAGAATTAAAATCAAAGATGACCGTTAGCAATATTGTGAAAAAAGCCAACATGGACTTTTATGAAGGAACACTTAACGGAGCTCCTGTTGTTATCGTTCGCAGCGGAATCGGCAAAGTAAATGCTGCTCTCTGCGTACAGATTTTGGTAGATGTATTTAACATCACTCATGTAATCAATACTGGTGTAGCGGGTTCCTTAAATGCAAAATTGGATATCGGCGATATCTTGATTTCAAAAGACGCAATCCATCATGACATGGATGTCACAATCTTTGGTTATCAGTTAGGTGAAGTTCCACAGATGGGTTGTCGTGAATTCCCTGCTGACGAAAATATGATGACATTAGCTAAGGCATCTTGCGAAAAAGTGAATCCAGATGTACATGCTATTATCGGCCGTGTAGTCAGTGGTGATCAGTTCATCTCTAGCAAAGAAGTGAAGGAGAAGCTTATCACTACTTTCCAGGGCGATTGCGCTGAAATGGAAGGAGCCTCCATCGCTCACGGTGCTTACCTCAACAACATTCCATTTGTAATCATCCGTGCTATCTCTGACAAGGCCGACGACAGTGCAGAGATGGATTATCCAACCTTTGAGAAAGCTGCAGCAAAGCATTCTGCATTATTGGTAGAAGATTTGGTAGCTGCTATCTAATATAAAAACAGCTTTATGATTACATCGACTTATAATTTAGATGATAAATGACTGCATATAAGCGACAGTAAAAGACAAAACATTTTTTACTGCCGCTTATTTTATATCATCTGAATCTTAAGCTCTTTACCCAATCCAGCTGCCACCTTAATCAGAAAATCTAAGCTTGGATTATAATTTCCGCTTTCCAATCTTGAAATATTAGACTTCTGGGTACCAATTCTGCGAGCTAATTCCTCCTGCGTCATGTTCTTCTCTTTTCTTGCTTCAATAATTTGAGAAATCACCTCATATCTAGGACGTAGTCTCTCATATTCTTCTGCAAATTCTGCATCCGCCATTAACTGCTTTTTTAAGCTATCAAAAGATACTCCTGCTTTACTCATCTTGAACCCTCCTTTTATAATCTTCCATGTAATCATATGCTCTTTTTATCTCATTAACCGGTGTCTTCATAGTCTTCTTAATAAAACCATGCAGTAATACAAACTTATTGTTATAATATGTAAAATAAAATATTCTCACTATATCATTAGAAAACTTAATGCGTAGTTCATACAAATCCTTGCCATATTTACCTTTTATTGGCTTTACATAAGGCTCCCTGAGGTCTTGTCCGTGCTTCTGCAAAAGCTCAATATCTTTAAAAGCCTTTGCTCGCAACTTCGTAGGTAAAGACAATAAAAACTCTTGAATAGGTACCCTGCCATTATCCTTCTGATAAAATTCTACTTCGTAAAATGTAATCTCTCCTCTCTTTAGTTATCGCATATGATAACTCTTTTTGTCAAGTTAATACATTAAAAATTTTTAGTTTCGTACCAAATTTCTAGCTTTAGTTTTGCTCTAGATAATTTTTACATGGAAAATTTAATGAAAAAATAGATTTTAAGAACGCGATTATACACCGAATAGTTTAAGAAAAGTAATCACTTTATGTCATGTCATTATAGCACAAACTATAAATAAATCAATAATAAAAAGCACCCGACAAACTTACATCGGGCGCTTTTACCAAACCTCTTATTCTTCTGTCTTCTTAAATACAAATAATTTACTCAACAAATAATTGCCAATCATAACAAGAACAGATACAAAAATCTTTGAGAAATCCTCACTAATACCCATCCAGTTAACCATTACAACCATCATTACCAAATCAAGTACTCCAGTAGATACTCGTCCACCTGAGAACTGCAAGAATTCCTTCCACATGTTAGGTTCTGTACTCTTAAATACATATTTACGATTCATAAAGTAACCGAATACTACACCTACTACCCAAGAAATCACGCTGAGCATCATATTCTGCCATACGACTTGTGCATCTAAAATAGTATATGCACAAATGAAGAATGCTGCCCATGAGACAATAGTGTTTAGAACACCTACAATCAAATATGCAATAATTTCTTCGTATTTACGACAAAGTTCTTTTATCTTATCTACCATAATGTATCCTCACTTTTATCAATCGAAAGTCCTTTAAACAACATTAATAAATTACTATCAATCCCTTTTAATGTCAAGTAAAGCACAGTTTCTTCATGAAAAATTAAGGATTTTCATAATAGTTCAGCCATTCTGCATCGAATAGAGCGCAACAACAGACAATTCATTACATTGTGAACTAAGGATTCACCACATTACGGTTCTCACCACGCATAAAGGCTTCGATGTTCTTATACACGCCTTCCACACAACGGGTACGTGCTTCTACGCTTGCCCAAGCTAAATGAGGAGTAATAATAATCTGGTTACTATCCTGAAGCTTGCTTAGTGGATTACTAAGCTCCAATGGCTCTTTCTCAATAACATCCAATCCTGCTGCCGTAATCTCACCATTTACCAATGCATTGTATAAATCAGTATTGTTTACTACAGGGCCTCTCGCTACATTAATTAAGATAGCAGTCTTCTTCATCTTCTTAAGTGCTTCTGCATCAATAAAATCGCGAGACAAATCGCTTAATGGACAATGCAAAGACAAGAAATCACTCTCTGCAAGCAAGGTATCTTTGTCTACCTGCGGATAATCGGTACAAGTACTCTTACCTGTAATCGAGTGGAAGATTACTTTGCAGCCAAAACTTTCCGCAATCTTAGCAACCTTTTTACCAATGTTGCCCATGCCTGCAATCCCCCAAGTCTTACCATCCAGCTCATAGAATGGGATATCAAAATTAGAGAATCTATCCTGTGCACTATACTGACCAGACTTCACATAATTATCATAGTGTGGAAGCTTCTGGCTAAGTGCCAATGCCAAAGTAAAGGTATGCTGTGCCACCATAGCAGTAGAATAATCTACTACGTTAGCCACCTTAATTCCTCTTGATTTGCAATATGCTAAATCGCAATTATCATAACCAGTTGCTAACTCACAAATAAGCTTTACATTTGGCGCATCCTTCAAACTTTCTTCACGCATAGGTGCTTTATTACAGATAATCACATCTGCATCTGCGATACGCTCTTTTACCTCTTCTACGGTAACAGTGTTTGCATAATAAGTTACATTTCCAAGTTTTTCAAAGCAATCTACAGGAATGTCAGTACCTGCGCTGTTTCTCTCTAACATAACGATGTTCATTGTGTAATCTCCCTCCGTCGTATTATGTTTTTATACTAATTTGCTTTTGTCAAAATCATTTTAAGTATAACACAAAACCTGTAGGAGTCTCTACCCCACAGGTTTATTTCGTTGCAAAAATATAACAATATGCTAGCCCTAACTCATATTAAGACAAAAACTCCTTAAGCAAGTCTTCCAACTCCTCAGGATTCACCGGCTCAAATCCCTTTCTTTCTCCCATTGGCATTAATTCTACCGTTCTTTTACCATAATTATCATCTGCTCGTCGTATCCTTCTCACATTACTATTTCCATATAACATATCAATGTCTTTTTCGGTAACTTCCATCCGTGCAGATAAATGATTCTCCAGATAGTCCACTAGATTCACCTTTAAAATTCTTTGTTTTCCCTGTACATCCACTGCAGACGATATGGAAAAATAAGCATACAACCCAAAAAAGCTTACAATATAAAAAGGAAGTATCTCACCCAACATTTTCCCACTCATAATACTTTTACAAATTCCAATTCCTGCACATACTACAGATAACAACATGATTTGCCCAGACATGTGATAAAGACTGATAAAAGAAATTGGTCCCAATGCCATCTTATTCATGAACTTGTCCACAAAAATAGGCACATTGGCCACACCATTGTTCAGCTGATAACAATTGGAAAACTTTAATTTACACTGCTTTAATAATTTATTGTCGGTAGATGACATATTATCGGTCTCTCTAATCATACCTTGATATAGGAAACCTAATAAAATACGAATTCCAATACTTAACAATAGAAAAATCAACATGCAACTAGATATAAGCTTTTCCTCAGCAAAAATCTGAAACATAATAATACTCCCTTTCACACTGTAATAATATATTTCTATGAAATGAGTATAACGTATTTTTGTCATGTTTTGTACGTTTTTTCATCGATTAAGTTTTGCAAGTATTCTTCATATTCGACAACATTGCCTATTTTTGGCACATTACCTTTGGCAAACTATTGTCTAAATGGGGCAAATCTGCTATAATTTTCACTTATGAAATAAGTGTGTTGTGTGTCGTTTCTACGACAGAAAGAGAGGCAATATGAGATACCAGACTAAGGGCGTATGCTCAAGCTCTATTGATATTGAATTAAAGGACGGTGTAATTGATTCTGTTCAGTTTACCGGTGGATGTAATGGTAATTTAAAAGGAATCGGTGCTTTGGTAAAAGGAATGGCTCCAGAGGAAGCAATTTCTCGTCTCAAAGGAATTACATGCGGATTTAAAAATACTTCCTGTCCTGATCAGCTTGCTCAGGCATTGGAATCTATGATTGCTGAATAATTAGGAGATTCTAACTATGAAAAAAATCGTATTGACTGGCGGCGGAACTGCAGGTCATGTTACCCCAAATA
This sequence comes from uncultured Acetatifactor sp., assembly GCA_964531725.1. Lineage (GTDB taxonomy): Bacteria > Bacillota > Clostridia > Lachnospirales > Lachnospiraceae > Acetatifactor. The sequence continues at coordinate 6,196 of CAZHEM010000031.1, read as the reverse complement.
TTGCTTTGCTCCCTTCTCTACAGGAAGCTGGCTATGAGATTACTTATATGGGTTCCTATGAAGGAATTGAGAAGAAATTAATTAGTGATTTTAACATCCCTTATGTGGGAATTTCTACCGGTAAGTTCCGTCGTTATTTCGACCCTAAGAACTTCTCGGATCCTTTCCGTGTTATCAAGGGGTTCTCTGAAGCGAAGAAATTCTTAAAAGAATATAAACCAGATGTAGTATTTTCCAAAGGTGGATTTGTTAGTGTTCCTGTCGTACGTGCAGCTGCGGCATTAAAGATTCCATGCATCATACATGAATCAGACATGACACCAGGACTTGCTAATAAGCTTTGTATCCCTGTTGCTACTAAGGTATGCTGCAATTTCCCAGAGACCTACGATATGCTTCCAGAGGGAAAAGCCGTATTAACAGGCTCTCCTATTCGTTCAGAATTAAAAGAAGGCAATAAGCTTGCTGGATTAGATATGTGTGGGTTCACCGCAAATAAGCCTGTTATTATGGTAATTGGTGGTAGTCTTGGTGCTGCCAACGTAAACAGAGCAGTTCGTGATGCACTTCCAAAACTATTGGAGAACTTCCAGATAGTGCACTTATGCGGAAAGGACAAAGTAGATAACTTACTGTTAAATACTCCCGGATATAAGCAGTTTGAATATATCAAAGCAGAATTAAAAGACCTCTTTGCTATGGCAGATATCGTTATCTCCAGAGCAGGTGCTAATGCCATTTGTGAGTTGTTAGCTTTAAAAAAGCCTAATATTTTAATTCCACTCCCTGCTGCTAGCAGTCGTGGCGATCAGATATTAAATGCAAAGTCTTTTGAATCTCAGGGCTTTTCCATTGTTGTCAATGAAGATGATTTAACCACTTCTCTATTGGTAGACAAGGTAAATGAGCTTTATTTTACAAGACAGAGCTATTATGATGCTATGGGTAAAAGCGACCAGTTGGATTCTATTACAACCATTATGAAGTTGATTAATGAAGCAGCCAACAATTAATCACTATACAATTAGCAACCCCAAAAATGAGACCGAAGAAATGATATATCCACATAATCATTATGTGTGATTCATTTCCTCGGTCTTTTTATTTCTCTATGATTATAATTATACTTTCCGTATAGTGCCCTTATAGCTCATTCCTTTGATAATTTACAATACTCTCACTTCAAAAGCAGTAGTCTGTGGCGGGATGCTAGCCGTCATAAAATTAGCATGACGCACCTGCACTAACGTTCCTGGAATAAGTCTTGCCAGACTAATAGGTCTACCCATACGATCCAAGATTAAGGTATTATCTGATATATTGAATCGTATAACCGTGGAAAAATCTCTATCACTTATGGTCGTAAAACTTCGATTATTCCAATCTACATTCAGAATTCTACCTGTTGTTACATTATCCTGCATAGGACTCCTAACTATTTCAATTAAATAGGCAGTGGATTGCGGTGGCAGGCTTCGTGTCATAGCAGAAGAAAACACTGCGTTGATAGTCATTCCTTCATTTAATGAAGCAACTGGTATGGGATTTTCATTAGAATTCAATATAATTGTCCGAGGATTCACAGCAAGTCGAACCGTCTGCTCATTGCCTCTATTTCCAGAACCGTCCATATAGCTTACTGTTATAAGCGTACTATTTCCTTCTGATGAAATCTCATCAATTATTGCATTAGATATATAAATAAGTGACATTTTTGATACCTTTCTTTTTTTATAATATATTCAATCTTCAAAGGAAAGTGTGTCAAATAGCCATTTATGTTCCTTTCTACTTAATCAAAAAAAGCCAACCATTCCATTTCCAAAACAGAATCGTTGGCCTAATAAACACTATTCAAACTCCTATAGCAGTTCGTCATCATAGATAGCGCGCTGCCCACCAATGAATTTGGCTCTGGTACGAGCGCAGACTACATGAGCATCGCCGATTTCCTTAGTACGAATTCTCACAGGAACAGCCACATCCTTCAAATGCATACCAATCAAAGTGTCACCAATATCCATTCCTGCATGAGCTTTGATATGCTCTACTGCCACAGGACTTTCAAAGGCCTTATATGCCGCAGTAGCAAAGGAACCTCCTGCCTTAGGCTGTGGTACTACATTCACCATCTCATAGCCGTATTTATCTGCTGCCGCTTCTTCTAAAATCAACGCACGATTCAAATGCTCACAACACTGGGCAGCCAAATATACACCAGCCTCTTGTGTAGCCTGATAGATACCGCCAAATACTACTTCTGCTAGCTCAGGACTAGAGAAGGTACCAATTCCTGCACCGCCTACCTCACTGGTAGAGCAACCAACTACTAGAATCTGGCCTTCTTTCATATTAGCAACTTCAATTAACTCTTTGGCCGCTCTGTAAGCCTCTTCACCAATAATTGTCATTTCGCCTGTCATAACTACTCCTTTTCAATTCACAAAATCATGTTACACACAGATTCTGATTCCACATAGATTTTCACTCCTTATAGAATCCTTCTGCCAACTTAAGACTCTGTGTTTACAACTAACCTCTCAAAAGCATCATATACGCCACTAGAATCACCAAGAAAGCAACATTCATAATGGTAAAATATCTAAAGTATGCACCCTTTTTGTGCTCTGCCTCTTTCACCAGATATTTATAAGATATCAAGCTTGCCATGGATGCAATTAGTGTACCAAGACCACCTAGATTTACCCCAATAATTAGTGCTTCATAATTGTCAGTAAATCCAGATAGCAACAGTGCCGCTGGCACATTACTGATTGCCTGACTTGCCACAATAGCAGTAATGGCTTCATTTCCCACTACAATACCCTGCAAAAACTCAGAAAAAGCAGGAATACGCCCCATATTGCCAATAAAAATAAAGAATCCTACAAAGGTTAACAGCAGAGAATAGTCTACCGTAGCAAGAACCTTCTTATCCAAGAAAAATACTACCACTACTACAATCAATAATGTTACCCAATAAGGAACGATATGGGCTACGGTAAGCAAACACACTACAAACAACGCAACGTAAACTGCTAATGCCTTCCCTTTTCCTACAAGAGAGGTTGCCTGTGCAAAAGTGATATTCAATTGAGTCTTATCACCCTTACATAAGAAAATGCACACCAACTGTAATAAAAGGAATGACAAGCACGCATATGGACACATTAGCTTGAAGAATTCCCCTACAGACATGCCTGCACGTCCATATAAATACAAATTCTGTGGATTGCCAATAGGTGTCAGCATACTTCCTAAGTTGGCAGCAATAGTCTGAATCACTACCACCGGAATCATCAATGCTTCCCTTTTATCCTTATCTAACATCGCTAACACAGTAAACGTAAATGGAACAAAGGTAATCAACGCCACGTCATTGGTAATCAACATACTGAATGCGAAGCATAGAACCATCAATATCGTCACTAACTGATTACTCGTCTTCACCTTACGAAGCATAGCCTCTGCAATCCACTGGAATACCCCATTACGTTGCAAACCTGCCATAACACACATAAGACTAAATAATACTGCTAATGTATGAAAATCTATGTAATCAATATACTCCTTGTCTGGTGCTACAAAGAATGCCGATACCACTGCCAACACCATTGCCACACACAACACCGTTTCTTTTTTCAAAAATTCTTTCATCTTTTCCATAAATGTATTTCCATTCGTCTCAATTTTCATGAGACCTATTCTATCACTTCCTCTTTCTTATGAAAAGGAGAATTAAGCATAATTTTCCTTTTTTCGGGCAAAATAACTCCATCAAAAGCGAAAGGATATTACCATGGCTCAATTTTCTACTTCCTTACAAGACAATGTTACAACTTTAAAAGAAATACTTCCTATTGGAACAAGCTTTGATTTAATTACTCGCGACCTTTATCTAGGAGAAACACCTGCTTACTTTTTGGGTATTAATGGTTTTACCAAAACAGAAGTTTTGCAACAAATATTCTCTGACTTACAAAACCCGCTCTACAATCTAACAAGTCGTGTAGAAGACATTGTATCGTATATGAATAGTAAAATCGGGTATGCCCAAGTATCCTTATGTGATTCTTGGGACGAGTTAATCCGCAATGTTCTCAGTGGCCCTTCTCTATTGCTGATTGATGGCTTCTCACAAGCCATACTGATTGATGTGCGTACTTATCCGACCCGTAGCATCGATGAGCCAGATGTAGAACATGTAACTAACGGTGCAAGAGACGGTTTTGTAGAAACACTACTTTTCAACACAAACCTCATCCGTCGTAGAGTCCGTAGCCCTAAGTTAACCTTTGCCATACATTCCGTTGGTTCCGAGAGCAAGACAGACGTAGCCATTACCTATCTTTCAGATTCTGTAGACCAAAAACTACTGAAAGAAGTGTCTAAACGCGTAGATTCCTTAGCCATTACCTCTCTTACTATGGGTGCAAAAAGTATGGTGGAACTTCTCGTTCCTCGAAAATGGTGGAATCTGCTACCTAGTATCCAATTAACAGAGCGTCCAGATGTAGCATGCAGTTATCTGTTAGAAGGTTATATCCTCGTTATTGTAGACAACTCCCCTTCCGTGCTCATTTTGCCTTGTTCCATCTTCCAATTTACCCAAAGTCCAGAGGATTACTACAAATCACCTCTTACAGGTACCTATTTTCGCTTGGTTCGTTTTGCCTGCATTCCTGTGTGTTTGTTGTTAATGCCTTTGTTCCTACTGATTACCGCCTACTATCCAGATATTTCCAATCAATGGAATCTTCTCTCTACCGAAGGCATGACCCCGCAGCGGCTAACCTTTTATGTTTTAGCAGTAGAGTTTTTACTAGACCTATTTAAGTACTCTGGTGCCCTAAGCTCCAGCCGTTTCTCGGGATCGCTGTCCATTGTAGGTGGCTTAATAATTGGTGACATTGCTGTCAGTTTGAATTGGGCATCTACAGAAGTCCTTTTTTATGCCGCCATTACCCTACTAGCTTCCCTCTCCTTATCTAGCCTTGAACTTGCTGATGCTCTGCGTATCTACCGCATCTTCTTAATTCTTGCTACAGGCTTCTTCGGAACATGGGGCTTTGGGATAGCATTGGCACTAGTGTCACTCTCCATACTTACCACGCCTTCCTTTGCAAAAAGAAGCTACTTCTGGCCGTTGGTTCCATTTAACTGGGCAGCCTTGCGTACGCTCCTATTCCGCTACCCTACTACCAAAGCACAACCCAGCAAAATATGGAATCGATAAGCAATTCACAAATAAACTCCTCGTCCAGCGAGACGCCACTATTTACCATTCAGAGCGCGAGACGTCGCACAAGGTCCGGGGGACCTTGGTCTTGCGACGACCGAAGTGGAACGGAGACAATCGAACTTCGAGCACAGGATGTGCTCGAAAAACAAAAAAGAACGGTACCTCTCGGTATCGTTCTTTTTGTTTTCAAAGCGCGAGACGGGGATCGAACCCGCGACCCCCTCCTTGGCAAGGAGGTGCTCCACCGCTGAGCCACTCGCGCATACATGTTACAGGTTCTATGACCTGTATGTTGAAGGTATGAAATTAATTGTTACGATGTTCTCATGCGCAATCTCACAAGAATCATCTGCTGTGTCTCACAGCAAAATTTATAATACATGGTTCGCAGGAAAAAGTCAAGTATATTTTTTGAATTATTTATTTTTTCTCTGCAATTTCTATAATATGATGGTCAGGGTCATACAAACGAATGACCCTGAGCCCCCAATTATTCTCTGTACACTTGCTAACATACTCAATTGAATACTGGCTATTATTGAGTTTTTCTATAAATGAATCCATATTAGATTCTTCAAAATATAACTCCGCATCATGCCCACCATATATGGTTTCTTTTTCCATAGACTTTTCCCAAAGACTGCGCTCCTGAAGTACCAGTCCTTCTGTAAGCATTACATTTCCACCAAAGTCAGTTACTACATCTAGACCAAATAATTCCTTATAGAATGCTTTTGAACGTTCTATATCATCTACCACTATCAGTATATTTTTTAATCTCATGACAATCCCCCGCCTTCATATCGAATATTTACATCGCGGGCGAATACCCCCGCTTTCATGCGTCTACGACGCATGGTTTGCTACGCAAACAAAAAGCAAGGTCCTTAGACCTTGCTTTCAAGCGGGTGATGGGAATCGAACCCACGTATCTAGCTTGGAAGGCTAGTGTTC
>CAZHEM010000030.1:0-24460 GCA_964531725.1 uncultured Acetatifactor sp. | reverse complement strand
ATTCTCTTTTCTTATCGTAAAAAAAACCATATTGCATAATTGTTCTCCTCATTAACCAAGAATCACTTCAAGCTGATGCACATTATCATTTAACTGCTCTAACGCTTCACGGGATAACACCGCTTTCTTGGTAGCATTTTCACAACACTCTATTTTATCTAAATACACTTTCTTAATTTCATAGGTGCCATATTCTTTGTGTTCTTGATTGTTATATATAATATTCCATTTCTTACCTGCAAAAGTAAGACTGATTATTGCTTGACCATTCTCGTCGAATTGATGTCCTACCAATTTAGGCTCCAATACCAAATCGCCCTCTTCGCCTCTTACACCAAATACCTCTGTGACCATGGTCAGCATATACCAGCTGGCAGCCCCTGTTAAATAATGATACATACCTCGTCCTTTTCCATTAAAATACTCTGGAATTCCTGGGTATATTTTACTTGTCTCAAAATTAAGTGCAGTGTCTGCCAAAGTCTGCAATGCTTTATATCCTTCTGCTACGAATCCATTCTGATACAATGCATTTGCAAACATAACTGTCATATGGGAAAAAACTGCTCCATTTTCCTTCTCACCATAGGCAAATCCAAACATTCTCCCCATATCGTATTTTTCTTCATGGAAATCTGTATTAATGCGATAGCCACCTACCTTGGCATCATAAAGATATTCATCTGCACTCTTACAGATTGCACGCATCTGTTCTGCATCGGCAGTTTTACTCATAATTGCAAATACCTGACCAGTCAACATCATGCGCACACCATTTTCATCCACACCTTCTACCTGACGACCATTGTTATCATAATATCCGTTAAACCATCCCATACCATCCTTGGTGCTAATCCACTCTGTCTTACGGATATGTTTCTTCATCCACTCAGCTTTTTTCTCAAGATTTTGTGCAAGCAGTTCCATATCCAACGATACCTTTGCCCCACTAACCACATGACTACACTGCTTCGCATATTTTTTAAGAATGGAAAGCTTTTTATTGATATCATCATATACATAGCTTTCATTGCCGAGTAAGTCTACTATCTCTTGTAATACTTCAATATTTTGTTGTCCATATTTTCTCTTTAGGACACGAATATAATGAGCAATCTGTTTTAAGTTACCCGCATAGGCACAAGTAAAGGCTACACTTTCACCTCGCTCCTCTGCCATATCCAAAGCATCATTCCAATCCGCGCCACGAAGACGAATGTGATTATGTTCTCCAACTTCATAAAATGCGCATAAATGCTGTAACAAGATATGCTCTAAAACACTTCCCTGATATTCATTTCCATTGGCATCTCTCTGTACTGCACCTTGCTTGGTACTCCACTCAGGGTCTATCGCAGTTCCTCGCTCCACCTGACGGTCTTTGAAATAAGACACAAGCTGATTCAATATCTCTACATCACCAGTCTGGTCAATGTATAATTTGGTAGTCATGAAAGGCCATACGCCATGGTCCATCCATACACGAGTGATATTATTTCGGTCCGCAATGAATTCGCCCTGTTTTTCTCCAATAATGGTTGCATTCGTTCCATCAATACGTACACCACCATAATTGTCAAGAATCATCTGACGCACTCCCGAAGGATTCATCATAAGTAATGCCAAACAATCCTGCCACAAGTCTCTCCAACCTCTTCCGCCCTTTCCATAATCGTGATATGGAAGAAAAGAACAACCATAAATTCTTCTTAAAAAGGGCTGAAAACTAACCCAACGCATGTAATTATCAAATGCAATATCACCAGTGTGATATTTAATATTTACCTGTTCCTGCCAATAGTCCTGCACCTTTTTTAACTCAGTCTGAACTTTTGTATTTGTGGCTAATGCATCTACTGCTTCTTTTATTTCTACTTCACTCTCTGTAGCTCCAATTAAAACAGTATAGGAACAACTCTCACCTGGTGCTAAACAAATGGTCTGAAAACGAATACCACCTAATGCCTCATAGCCATCCATATGAGCATTAGCAGCAACACCTGCTTGCATCTTGCGAACTGTCTCAGGAAATGTAAAGCTGCCGCCTTCTCCTATAAACATCTCTACCGTGGGATAAAAACCAACAGGATTCACACCATTACCATCTACACCACACACAAAATATGTCAAAGTATTCCTCTGATGCCCTCTTTCATCAAAAGATAATGTTGGACGCACATATACTCCATTTTCAGTGGTGCGAATGCGATGCAACAAGGAAGTTACATGTCTATGATCACGGATATTGTCTGCACTGCGTCCGTAGATTGGTATGGCAGCAATAGGAGTGACTGTCTGTGCTTCACTACTTGTATTTTCAATCTTAACATGCATTACTTCTGCTTTATGTTCCAATGGAACAAAGGAAGTTACTTCCGCCTTTAACTGATATTTCTTAGATTCACGTTCCTGCTTATGCCACATTAAGCCTACTGTCAATTTACTTTCATCTTGTTCCTGGGTATACTTCACACATTCGGCTTCGGAAGATTGGCCTGTAACAGACCAACTTCCTTTGCCCTCTACTACACACCAGAAATTTCTACTAGAGCGATTGTTGTGCAAATTCTCTGCACTAACTGGTTCCAATATGAAAGCATTTTGATTTAACTTGCTATCACCACCTAAATTAGGAGTTACTGCACTTTTGATTCCCTTTTCGTTTGCCACTGGGAAATACAAATAATTGTAATTTTCCGCTTTCTCCATAGAAAAGGTTCCCTTATCATCAATAAATTGAATTCTACTCATTATTCCTCCACTTTCACCAATGAGAAATCCCATAATGTAATATCACATGGTACTATATCTGTTACAAAATCTCCCATAGATACACTTTCACCTATCTTTCCCATAGATACAAACACACCTGCATTTGTCTGGGATTCTCCTTGCATTGTAAAATCAATTACTACTTCTGTATCTTCTCCTGCAGTTAAAGCGGTATCCATTCCTCCAAACCAATTATACGAGTCATTCATAATCGCAGTTCTGATGCTTCTGGATACAGAAGAATTCACTTTGAACTTCAACTGATAGTCACATCCATTTTCTAAGGTGAGTCCCATCTGCTTCATCTGTATATGCCAGTCCTCTTCACCAACATTCTGAATTGCAAAGGTTATTTTATCTTGGTTTACTGCGTACGAGTTTTCACTCTGCATAATGGTTACTTCCCATGGAAGTCCACCTTCATCATTGATTGCTTTCATCTGGTTTACACCAGCTGGAATGGTAGTACCATCTGATCCTTCTGGCTCTGCAGGTGCTTCTACTTCCTCCAATGAAATATTATCAATTGTAATCGTATGTTTCTGTTCGATTAGCTCGCCATCTATTGCACCCATAGAGATACTGAAAATGGTTCCTTTATCGGTTTCTTCTTTCATCTGGAACACCTTTGTAACGGTCTGGAAATCACTTGTAAGCTGAAGGTCTCTTACTTCGCAATATGGAGTCCAATCCTCTCCGCCACTTTCATTCTTGTGAACCAATCCATTTCTCTGGAATGCATACATTAATTTTCGGTCTACCGTAGACTTGGCGTCAAAGGTCAATTGATACCATTTACCATTTTCTAATGTAATATCGTTCTGCTTTAGCTGAATATGCCAAGCTTCTGTACCGGGATTTTCAATGGTCATAGTAAATGCATTGTCTTCATTTAATCCATCTACGCCATAAGAAATCTTACTTACGTTGGTGTCATTCCATACCTCATAACCTACTAAGCCGTTTGAGAAGTCACCATTGATAAACATTCCATTTTCCTGAATGCGCACATTATCAATATAGGTTGTTCCTTCAACACCTACTAAGAACTCTAAGTCACTACCTTGTAATCCGTCTTCTGTTGCAAAAGAGAATTTGTATCCTGTACTTGTCTGAGTTAATGCTACATCAAATATCTGACCTGCCACACGAGCCTGAATGGTATTTTCCCTGTCTCCATGAGCATCAAAGCTTAAGGTATACTGCTTACCGCCACTAATTGCAATTTCTTCCTGTACTACTGAAACCTGATCCAGACCGCTTACACCAGCAGGTACTTTAATCTCCAGTTCTCGTACCAATGAGTTATTAGTAACTCTCACTGTAGCCGCTTCCATATTCTTTCTTACGGTCCAGTAATTCATGCGGTTAGCACCTTCTTGGAACTGACCATTGTATACATAGTTACCATCTGGAAGAACAGTCTTTTTATCATCGTTGATTGGAATCTCTCTTACCTTTTCCAATCGAACATTGTCAATATGTACGGTATCAATTGCATTCTGATTTCCTAAGTTGAACTCCACACGACCATTTGCATCATTTTCGCTAGTCATGTCAAATTCAAAGGAGAAATTCTGTTTCTCAGTTGTTAATGTAATCTTCGTATCCTGTAAATATCTAGCATAGTTAAAATCTGGAGCTGTCACTCCTGTGATAATGGTACGCTCTGCGTCGGCATATGCATCAAAAGACAATTTGTAAGCAAATCCTTTTTCCAATGGCTGATTTGCCTGTACTATCTGAACGCTGTAATCATATTCCCCAGTATCGGTACTCTCAACATGCAATTCCCCAGCTTCAACATAGGCATCACCCTTACCACTACCTGCAAAAAGAAGTTCCCAATTTTCCTTATCTTTCAAACTCTCTGTCACACTAAAATCGCCGTTAATAACAACATTTCCTGTGGTGTCTGGCTCTCTTAAAACAACTACCTTCTCTGGTTTTTCCACGTCTAAGTTATAACTATCTTTCTCGTATACTCGTACATAATCTACAATCAATCTTGCATTGTCTGCGAATACATCATCTGCATCTGGATAGCCTACCCATGAACCACCAACTGCAAGGTTTAAAATCATGTAAAATGGCTGATCGTATGGTGCTGGATATGCAACTTCACCATAACCTTCCTTCTTGGTAAACCAATCACTGGTTTTATAAAAGAGTGTATCATCCACATAGAAACGGAATTCACCCGGATCCCATTCACAGGCAAATACATGGTAATCATTGTGGAAATCACCTGTTGGCAACTGATACTCCCCCTGTCTCTGAGTATGTGGTTCACCAAAGTGCAAGGTACCATAACTTTTTGTCAAGTCATGTCCCATTACTTCCATGATGTCAATCTCACCACATTTTGGCCACTGACCATAGAAATTCTCATCCGTAGGCATCATCCAGAATGCGGGTAAGAAACCTTTACCACTTGGAACTTTTGCTTTTACTTCAAATCTACCATAGGTATAATCATGCTTATTCTGAGTATTGATTCTACCCGATGTATAATAAGCATTACCTTCTTCATCCACCGTTTTAATTGCCTGAATGATAAGGTTGCCATCCTTCACATAGATGTTCTCTGGAGAATCTACATATTCTTGTAACTCAGCATTTACCCAACCAGGTTCATGGTACTCATAGTTCCAATCATCCATATTGAGAGAATCACCTTCAAACTGCTCTTCCCATACTAATTTGTACTCAGATTTAGGTGCCTCTGGTTGAATAGGATTGTCGTCAGCTGGATTTTTATCCACTTTGTCTTCATTGTCTTTGTCTATGTTATCTTTATCTATATTATCTTTATCATCATCGTTTTCATCATTCTGACTAGAGTCTGTCTGTTTATCTTCATCCTCTTCCTCGTCTTCTTCCTCTTCAATATCAGAACTCTGTGAAATAGTTTCCTTTGTAGATACATTTGAAACTATTGGTTTTTTATTTGTAACTACTGATTTCTTAGTAGTTGTTGGTAAAGTAGTACCTTCCGCAAGCTGTGTATTTTCGGTATCCGCCATGTCATCTTTCACAGCTACTTTAATACCCTTACTTTCACTAATTTTTTCAACAATTTCCTTAATCTTTTCAAACATTACCTGTTCACCCGATTCATCATTTCCCTCTGCAGATACCCACACAGTTCCATCTGCTTTTAAATATCCTTTTTCGTAGGCTTTTTCCATAAGCTGTGGCACATATTCTTCCATTGTCATATCTGTCCACACAAGCTCTGTCAACAAAGCCTCGCCATCCTCATTTAGACCTTTCGCATCTGTAATGTTGCCCTCAGCATCTAACCAGAAACGTAATTCTGGATTAATACGAATGGTTACAATCATTGCACTTTCTGTTGAAACGATCTCTTTCGATGCCTCTTTATCCAATTTCACATCTACCGAAGTATTTTCTTCAGAAAGACTAACTGTTTCTTGTACCTCACTTTGTACTTCTAGTTGTTTTGCATCTTTTCCACATGCACAAACAACCAGTACTGTTGCTAACATCACGCAAAATAATGAACTTGTCCTACCAACGGACGTTTTCCGCGCTTTCAACCAATCAACTACTTTCATTTGAACCTATATCTCCTTTTTTATTTGAGATAATAGCAAAGTTATGCTCAATCAAGAACCATTTTTCTGTACTAAATGTCAAATTCATGTTCTATGTTATAGAATAGCAATTTCCACCTGAATATTTTTATACAACAAAAAAGGTTGTTCTCTATGCACTAAGCACGGATTACATATCCGCACTCATAGAAAACAACCTTGTTCTTTAATATCTATTTTCTTTTGCTTTGTTTTTACTTTATTTTTCTTACTTTATTGCTACTTTATCGTTATTTTACTAGCTTTTTCATATCTTCAAACATATCCTGACCCACATAGCATCCAGCTTGAGGATACTCTGTAGCATTAATAGCACAATCAAACACTCCAATCATACCTTCAATTGGCTGAATCATACCATTCCACTCTTCATCAAATGCCATATGAAGACGCTTCCAGTCTGTGAACATTCTCACTGCTGGTCTACCATATTTACCATCCATGGTAGGAAGCTGCATGCTCATACCATCTTTGAGAACGGTCTTACCATCCTCATCTGTCTTAGGCATCTCTCCCTCATGTTTCATGGGGATGAGGAATTTGGCTTTCGTCATTTCAATTGCCATAAAACGATAATATAAACGATAGATAAGCTCCTGGTCTTCCCCTTCTGGCTTGCCCATCTGGCCAATCAAAAGCATCCAACGCATTAAATCAGGATTGGTCACTGGTACATTGATTGGATTGACCTGACTATAATCTGGCTTTGGAACAATCATCTCTGCTGCTACCGTAGACTGATGAGCCTGGATCGCTACTTCACAGGCACCATTCAAATAGAAGGTACTACCGAGGAAATTGTAAATTCCCTTCTTATCCTCGCCATTTTCAATACGTTTCATCTCAAATTTATCAGCTGGAAGAGAGTCCATTACCTGCTTCTCATACTGTTTGGTCACCACCAAAATATGAGGAGGAGTACACATATAATTACCATTGTTCTGGCGCACAGTCTGCGAGAACATATAAGGTTCTCCAGTATCCTTGCTATATACACAATAAATAGCATCCGCCTCCAACAACTTTTTACCCATTGCAAGTGCCAATTTACTTAAACGTTCTCTATGTACTTTCAACTTCTCTTCGTCTTTTTGCTTAACCACCTGTGTCTGGAACCAGATAAACAATCTCCAAATTTCCGCACAATCTGCAAGGCTTAATTTTTCCATATCAGCCTCTGCAATCTCCAAATCCTGTTTTGCCACGAAAATGTCACCCAGAGCAGTGGTGTAAGCACCACGAATCTGTTCTTCGCTACATTCTGGAGTATATAGAACCGTACCTTTCTTCAAGTTCAGCTGCTTTCCATTCTCAATTCGTAGGCCTACATGACAGTCCTTTGCTTCCTTCGCAGTGACACCTGGACCGGTCTCAATTCCTACCACAAGAGTGAAAGTCATTGCTTCCTCATCTTCTCCACAATTTCTCACACATACAGCCTGACCTTCATAAACAGTTCCACTTACCTTACCTACTACTACTAAGTCATCATGATTCTGTAGAGAAAAAGTATCTAAAATCGCCATACACATGCCTGTTGAAGTGTCGGCTTGGTTCGTTACGTTATCCTTTTTTTCAGCTTTCTCTTGTTCTATAGTTTCTGACGCAGTATTCTCCCCTGCTACATTAGCTTCTACAGCCCCTTCTTGTTTTTTCTTAAATAAGTCAAATAATCCCATTATTTTATCTCCACCTTATTTTTTCATTCCTTCCAATTATATCTCTCGTTCAGTAATTCGTCAATTTCACATGTAAAAAAGTATGTATCAACACATCCATATAGCAATTATACACAACGAAAAACGACCGTTCAATTTTAGACTTCTAGTCCTAACAATGAGCGATCGTTTAATCCTGTTACAGAATATTAACAAACAATATTATGCAATTTTCTTCTGAATCATTTTCCATTATTGTACTACAACCGCAGTACCACTCGCTGTTACCATCAACATTCCATTATCAGCTCCTAGTACTTCGTAATCAATATCTACGCATACTACTGCATTGGCACCCATACTCATGGCTCTCTGTTCCATCTCACGTAAAGCCTGAGTTCTAGCATTCATCAATTCTTCTTCATAGGCTCCGCTTCGTCCTCCGAAAAAATTGGATAAACCTGCTGCGAAATCTCTTACTACATTGACACCAGATATTACCTCGCCAAATACAATTCCTTTATAATCTACAATATTGCGTCCTTCTACAGATGGTGTTGTTGTTATAATCATACTCTTTTCCTCCTAAAATCATCTGAAACATTGTTAGTGAATGTTGTAAGGTAAGTATAATAAAAGTGCAATAATAATACCACCTGCAAATTCCGCACATTAAGATATGCTATTGTGCATCATGAAACATTAACATAATCTATTGCCATTAACTGTAACATTCACTATAGTATCTGCTCTGTCAGCTAGTGGCTCTATCTTGACAAATTCCTTACAGCCAAGACATACAATATCTTCCATGGTAATATCTTTAAAAAATGGAACATCTGCTTCATCCACCATAGAAATACTTTCGTTACGATTGAGCGTATTCAACACATAAGACATGGTCAAAATAATCGCCTGTTCCTTGATATTTACCATATTAATTCCACGAACGGTAATATTCTCAACAACACCACCGCGTCCCAATGCGCTCTTCATTCGTACACCTACATCCGTACCCATAAATGTGCAGTTCTCCACAAGCACATCTCTAACGCCTCTGGACATCTCACTTCCGATTACAAAGCCACCATGCCCTTCCTGAACCAGACAGTCATGAATGTGAATATTGGTACATGGTCCTTCTATCTGTCTTGCCACAGCATTTTTCCCAGCCTTAAGACAGATAGCGTCATCACCTGTTTTAAAAGTAGTATGATGAATATGTACATTAGTACAAGACTCCACATCAATTCCATCACCATTCTGTGCATAATATGGATTCTCAATTTTTACATACTCCACGGTCAAGTTCTCACAGAAAAATGGATGAATATTCCATGCAGGTGAATTGGTAAATGTGACATTTTGTAACAAGATGTTCTTACAATGGCGCAAGCTAATCATAACAGGTCTATAGAAATCATAATATTCTGCTGCCATCTCAAGCGCTTCCTTAGTAGTCCCCTGAATGTTTTTCTCATTTCCTTCAAAAATGGTCTGTGTTGGCATCCAAATCTCGGTTTCTTTTGTCTGTAACACATATTCACTCTTCTTTAAAAGTGCCTGCCATTGTTTGTCCGTCATCTTGAACTTCTTAACTGGTCTCCACTCATCACCACTTCCATCGATCAGACCATCGCCCGTGATAGCAATATTCTCTGCTCCCTCTGCTGAGATTGGAGACACGGTTCTGATACAATCCTGACCTTCATAATTGGTGATAATTAATGGATAATCTTCTTTTGATTTGGTGAATTTCAATACCGCCTGATTCTCAAGATGCAGATTCACTCCACTCATCAATCGGATAGGGGCACATGCCCAGATTCCAGCTGGCACAACAATAGTACCGCCGCCTTTTTCAGAAAGCTCTACAATAGCTTTTTGGATTGCATTGGCATTCTGTCTGCCAATCTCTATGTCCATCTTGTTCGCCACTGCACCATACTCATGGATGGAGACTTGTGTATTTGCAAATTGGGGAATATTAACAACATATTTTTCGTTTAACATTTTCCTGCCCTTCTTTTCTTGATTTTTCGTTTTATAGAATTCATTGTACCATTCATAAAATGCTCTGATATACATTCATAGATTATTTTATACCAATTTGCTTATGATTTCATCATAATTCTCCGCATTATGTGGAAAATCACACTCATGACAGCATTTTTTTCGTACTCCATCGCATTCTATATAAACTGGATTCCCAGGGCACGAAACATGACTATATAACGGACAGAAACAAAACAAACAATTCATTTCCGCAATCCCTTTATGACATGGATAATATTGACATTCCTTATTTTCAAAAAAACTATGCGAGTTTTTCATAGATAGTACCTCTATTTTTTTTATTCCACCAAACCATACTTAATCTTAATTCGGTCAAGCTTTTCTAACATCCCCTCGGATAAAAACCATAGAAAAATCCCCGTTGCAACCGCATGCACACAATCCATTGGAAATCCTGTCACATAATAACTGAAAATCATCTGCCAATTCAAGTATTCATTCCCCCATATAAATGCTGCAGCTGGATTCATAATACCACCATATATTAAAACTGCGCAGATAACACCAAATATGCACAAGGAACTTCGTGTTCTACGCAACCACCCTTTTTGATACAAAATCCCAGCAAGGAACCCAACCATCCCCATAGCAAACATCTGCCATGGAGTCCAAGGACCTTGGGAAAACAAAACATTAGACAATAACATGGACATGGCTCCCACGAGAAAACCAGTCTCTCCTCCAAATGCCACACCTGAGATAATTGTCAATGCCATTACTGGTTTAAATTGTGGTAGCATGAAGAAAGCCGCTCTTCCAGCAACACTAATTGCACATAACGAAGCTATCACCACAAGTTCTCTTGCCTTTGGCTTTCTTCCCTCAAATATCATCACAAATGGAATCATACATTCTAATAAAATTACCAGAGATATTATGTAGAATTGTTTCTGCTCTAAATAAAATACACTGACGAACAAGGTAATTGGAATGATTAATAATATCAAAATCACCGCCAGCTTCGTTCGTTTGGAAAGTTTTCTTTTCTCTTTTGGTGTCTGACAGTGCATAGGTGGACTTGAACGTCTGCCGATACATAGTGCTATCATAATCAATAAAATCGAAAAAATACCATATAGATATAGTTGATTCTCCCCTTGCTGCGTCATTCCATTACGGTCAATTAATCTACTCAAATCCCCTATTTTTGTGGCATAAATAAAAATACAAAACGCTATCACCCCCAAGAAAACTGCCCCTATTTTTCTCCAAAGAGGTAACGGCTTTATGTCTTCTTGATTCACATTCTCGTTATAGATTATTTTATAAGTATTGTCAATTTTGGGTTGCAGCTGGTAGTTCTCTCCACCTATCGCTTCTATAATGTCATCTGCGATAATAGTTTCTGGTATCACTTCCCTTGCCATTCGATTAGCTGCCGTAGTGTAAAAGCTGTTTCGGCTAAAGAATCTTTGCGGACAATCCTCCGTCACTATGTTACCATCAAAAAACAGTGCACACCTATCAGCATACCTTGCACAGAATTCAATATCGTGACTTACCATTACAATACATACCCCTGATGCACATAAACTTTTCAAAATTCCTGCCAATTCTACTTTAAACTGTGCATCTAGACCTTTTGTTGGTTCATCCAATAGTAGAATCTTGGGATTTAGCAATAAAATCTTTGCCAATGCCACTCTTTGTTGCTCTCCACCTGACAAATCATACGGATGTCTGTCCTCTAAACCATTAAGCTGACATAGTTTAACTATATCTCGTACACGACGCTCTTTTTCTTCTGCTTCTATTCTTTGTGACCTTAGTACATCATACAAATCCTCATATACGCTCTTTTTTAATAATAAGGTCTGGGGATTCTGTGGCAAGAGATATACCTGTTCTTCTACAGTAATTGAGCCACGATAGGGTTTGAGGAATCCAGATATCAACTTAAGCGTCGTGGACTTTCCAGTACCGTTCCCACCTAAAATAGTCAATAACTCTCCTGCATGGGCACATAGATTAACTCCCTTTATCACATCTGGTAATTCTTTTTCATAGCAAAACCACACGTCCTCCACACAAATCAGTCTTTTCTCAAAGTTTGTTATTTTTCTTGTTGGCACCTCATTTGACAACGGATGAAGTTGCACATACTCTTTTAGAAATTCACGCCCTTCTTTCACACTGACAGGGCATCTAAATTCAGAAGACACCGCTCCCCATACTTGCATAGCTGTAGGCATCGCCATAAAAAAATCATGTCCCTCGTTCTTCAAGAAAACTCCCATTTCTGAGACCTTTCCTGAAAACAACAGGACCCCCTTTTCCATCACAGCAGCCTTTGTGGCTACCGATAGAGCCTCCTCCAAACGATGCTCTGTTAAGATAATGGTTGTTCCCAATTCGCTGTTAATTTTCTTAAGTGTTGCAATAAAATCTGTGGCTGCAATAGGATCCAATTGGCTGGTGGGTTCATCTAAAATCAATATTCGTGGTTGCATTACCATTACAGATGCCAGATTCAACAACTGCTTTTGTCCACCAGAAAGCTCCTCTACACTTTTGTAGAACCAATTCTGAATACCAAAAAAGGAGGCCATTTCTGCAACCCTTCGACGTATAGTAGGCGTATCATATCCAAGACTTTCCAAACCAAATGCCAACTCATGCCATACCTTGTCGGTTACAATCTGATTCTCCGGCGATTGCATCACAAAGCCGATTTGGGATGCAATATCACGATTACTCATCTGAGTAATGTCTTCTCCCGCTATGTTTATCCGTCCCGTTTTTATTCCATGTGGAGCAATTGGTGTCTTTAACTGCCTAAGCAAAGTGGATTTCCCGCAACCAGAATGTCCACATATCACTAGAAAATCACCTTCTGAAATAGATAAGGAGAAATCTTTTATAGCAGGTTTCGGATTATTCGGATAATAAAATGTTAAATGTTCAATCTGGATGATATCCATTGCCTATCCTCTCTTTTATTGATGATCATTGGCGTGCAACACAGGGCAAAATATACTAGTTGAATGCTTATGGTAAAACGTTCCACAAGCACGCCGCGTATGCTGGGAAAATATCGCCAGAAAAGTCCCCCTGCCAAGCTTCCACACAGCAGATAAACACCACAAAATCCCAACCATACCAACGCCCCCTTATCTCTATCAGTCATCCGATAAATAGAGAACGCTGTTCGTCCTTTCAAACCATACCCTCTACTTTTCATACTGTCTGCTGTCTCAATAGCATTTTCCAATGCCCAGGATACCATAATGGAAAAACAGGAAAATGCTATCCTGGCTCTATGCCATAGGCTACCTTGCGAAACATCCCTTCCGATTCCTGCCTGTGCTTCTTTTATCTTGTTAAATTGATTTACAAATCTTGGAAAAAACCGAAGTCCCATGCTCAGCACAAGTGAAAGTGCAGGAATAATCCTGCCAAATAAATACACAAACTTATCTGAGGTCATAATCGCAGAATAACATCCAAACCACAGTAATACCGTAACTAACATCATCGCTGCTGCCAGTCCATATATGATACTTTCCAAAGTAAGCGGATTACCCGTTGGCAAATAACATAATATTACTTTTCCCTGATGATTAAATGCAGGATTGATAATCGCTGTCATCAGTGACACTGGAAGCGCCACTTGAACTAAGAAAACAATACTTTTCCCTTTGTATAAATAAAAATGATAGGCATATGCTGTACCACAAGAAATCAGCAGACATATAGGATGCATCAAGCACATCGAGAAAGAAAACACTAACCCAAAATAGACAAAATTAACCATAGGATGATAGCTTGAAAACGCATCCTTATATTCCATTTGTTCTCTCTCCCTTGTATTGATATCTAGCCACCGATAACATTACTACCACCAATATCTTTTCCTAAATCGCAGGTGTAACGCCACTCTACTACTTCTCCAGCTTTTAGCTGATAACGACTGCATCCATAATTGGGATACCAGCCATCCACACGATACATCCAACCAGAACCGCTACCACAATCAAACTCATATAGATTATGAATTCCTTCCACATACGCACTATTATAGATAGGTGTCCAGGACGCTTCCATCTGGATTCCATTCTCCTGACACACGCGCTGTAATACATCATATACGGATTCACCTTCGTAAAAGACTACTTCCTGTGACGCTAATATCGTTCCATCACTAGGCACTTCATCTAGCTTTTCCTGATCCAAATTCTCTAAATTGTTTAGAATGGTAGAACACTCAATGGAAAAGGTACATATATGGCTCTCACTCTCATTTACTTGCTGATTTTCTGGCTCCACCGGCATAGGCTTACCTTCTGGAACAGGGTCTGTTAAGTATTGATCCTGCCCAGTCTCTGCTCCGCTTGATAACACACGGTTGCTGTTAGCATTTTCTCCTGCAATCATCTGCCCCGATTGTTGTTCTACCTGAGATAAATAGGAATCTACACTTTTAGAATGTTCTTCCTTGGTCTGTCCACTGCGTTTTTCTAACGCCTTATTGTCCTGAATTGTATCTTCATTTTCCTGAGCAACCATAATTACATTCTCTTCTTCTGCTTTCAATACATCAGGAGTTACAGAATAAATTCCTACTGGATTTTCCACTGAAAAATTAAGAATACTCTTATCATTACCAGTAATACTAGCACTACATTTGGCGACTTCCACGCTTCCATCCATTTGATATACAGTAGCACTTTGCTCATCCCACAGCTCATTCAGATAAATAGATAAAACAGCAGAAAAACCATATGTTTCATCCGACAAATATTGAAATACAATTTGCCCTGTTTCTTCCTCATCTATATGAATCGCCAAATTACAATCCTTATATTCCTCAATATCACTTCCAAAAACAGTCCACTCATAATAAACGCCTTCGCTTTCCCCATTAAAAGTGATTACTCCATTTTCTTCCTTTAGTTCTTGAAATATAGCTGCCTCTATTATGCCATCTTCTGGTATTTCCATTCTCCCCTGCAAGTTCTTGGGTTTCTCACCTAATGAACTACAAGCAGACAGACATAACACCGAAAATGCCAATAATAGGAAGGACCATATTCTCTTTCTCATTGTTGTAAACATTTTCACTCCTATTCCCCGATTACAATTCTTCCATTTTGGGCTTTTAGACTTTTCTTGGCAGTTGCTAGACTTTTCTTTTCATCCCCATTGGCAAAAATTGCATCTTCAATAACCAATTCATAAATATCCCCCTCCATGGCACTACCACGCAGGCGAAAACTCAAGCGAAAAAGTATATTTTCATCTTCCCCAAGTGCATCCTTTACAAAAGCATATTTACCACCTGTCATATCAAGATACATTAGATTTATCTGACCAATCTCATTACTTTTCTCCACATTGACACTCCATGAAGGAAGCTGGTAGCCCGAAGAAGAATTACTGTCCGTAATTCTTACATTTCCTTCTTTTACTCCGACAAACTCAAGCTTTGAAGGGTCGAAGCTGATACTAAAGCTTGCTGCTGGATATAATTCCTCTTTCAGTGCAGATAACTGCACATCTAAATCGAACGTTTCCTCATTTTTGACACTGATTTTCCCCGGTGTTTCGATACTAACAGTAGGGGCAACAGCAAAAATGCCGTTGTCCCCCTTCTGAAAGCAAAAAATATAAACTATAACAATCCCTACAGCAACAACACCGATTACTGGGATTACCCACTTTCGACTCTTTTTCTTTTCCATTACTTAACCACACTCTTTAATGCTGCTATCTTGTTTACAATTGCAAATTCATCTCCATTTACGAAATTTTCTACAATTCCAAGGGCATCATAGGTATTCAAGCGACTATCTGCATTAATATTCATAGACAAAATATCCCTATCATCAGGATTAGGAGATTTTCGTAACCAGAAATTCACAGCAGCCAATGCATCCTGTGCATTGAGCATTTCGTCTCCATTGGAATCACCGAAATGGATTTCTTCGGATTTTTCTTCCTGTTTCATCTTATAATTTGTTGTTTTAGTCAACTCTTCTAAATTCATGGATGTATCTACCATACAAACATAAGATGCCACACCGTTTTTCTCAGAAATAGCTGCATTATATAGAAGTGGGATTTCTGTCTCTCCATTCATAAAAGAAATCATTACGTTACCTTCCACACCTGTTACAGCCACCGCCACGGCAGTCTGATTTGCCCCAATCAAATCCACATCATCACCGGTGTATAATTTCATTGCACTGTAAGTAATACCTTTTACAAGCTGTGCAGTAGCTATTGCATTGGCCGTATTTACAATTGTCATAGAATCCGCTGTATCCGATTGGGAATTCTTCTTAAAAGACATACCCAACAGCGAAATATTCAACTCTGATAACTGCGTAATGTCAATATCCTCTGTAAGTTCAAAACTAATGTTGATAAATTCTACTGTAGAGTTATCACCACTAACCGTAATATTTTGATTCTCAGCCAAATCCGCATAAACCAGTCTTAATTTTCCCGTACTCTCCTCCAAATAATAATTCAACTGCCCCCCACTTACAGCACTCCCCATTGTCACGTTTGTTACCTTCAAAACTGCTGGCACAGAAACAATGGCATCCATTAATTTATAACTTTCCTCATTATCCCATCCTTTTAGGCTAATAATTGCATTGAAAGTTGTTCCTGCCTTATTTGTAATCTTTTCTGGCATGGTAATGTCAGCAACCATTTCGCCACTTGACACTTCAGATGCCGCAACATCTGTCATATCATATAGACAATTCTTGCCTTGCAAGAAACGATTATAAGCCACCAAAGCATAGCTTGCCTGATCCGTAGCCATTGCGTCACTTCCACCATCCATGACATGGCAAAATCTCGCTTCATCCTCAACATAGAATCTCAAAAGTGCATCTACTGCAGAATTGCCTTCTTTGATAAAACGCTCATCCGTATCAGGGTTAATTCCCCAAGTGGTACAAGCAACCATTACCTGTGCAATGCTTTCTGAATTAATTGTTCCGTGAGAACTATATCCACCATCTGCGCGCTGTAGAGAAGACAGACATGCAAATCCTGCCTCAGCAGCAGTGGTTACCACCTCTTGACTGCGATAATTATAGAGGGCTTGCAAGGTCATTGCAGTAATATCCGGATCTGCCACAGTTCCAGATAATGCCCATCCACCATCTTCTAATTGATTACTTAGAATAAAATCCACACACTGCTGACGAATCGTGCTGTCCGCAGTCTGATAATTCCTAGTATCCAACGCAATCAGTGCAAAAATAGGTCCATTAATTCCCTGTTTTTTTATCCATGCAAAATCCTCAAATGGAGTAATCAGGTTCCAATCTCCTACGGATGTGGCATCTTTTCCAATAGCAGAAAGTGCCAAAATCAATCTAGAATTTTCGGTAGACTTTACTTTATGCAATGCACCGTTTTGTGTAGAAACAGAAGCTGCGGTAGCATTGACCGTTGCAACAATTCTGTCATAATAGTTGACAAAATATTCATCACTAAAATCGAAAAATTCTCCCCTTGCAAGGCTTAAGACACTCCATTCGCCTGCTGTAGTTCCAAAGTTAGGTTCCGCAACAGTTGTAGCCAATTGTGCCAATGTTGCATTTAATATTGCACTAACATCCTGAGCTTCTTTATCTTTGTTAACCTCATTATCCGTATTGGCACCACTTTCCGTACCCTCACCTTTTTCTATATCTGTGCCATTATCAACCCCTGTGCCATTGCCAACCTCCGCACCGTTGCCTGCATTTTCACCATCATCTATGGGAGCCAGACTAGCAGTTGCTGCATCTACCTCGTCCTGAGTAGCTGTCATATTTTCCATTACAGCAAGCGCATTTGCCTTTGCTGCAGTATCCGTACTGTTAGCATAGGCAGCATACAGCATGTCCTTATTGGCATGCTCATAGTAAGCATCATTTCCCCAACCAGTGCTGAACCCTAAATCTGCGCCATATCCGCACAATGTATAGTGCCAACGAATAACATAAGTATCATCATAATCCTGGCAGGTATCCACTCCTGCATTTTCCACCAAATTGAACGCTGCACTTCCTTGATTAATCATAAAATCATTTACTGTAATCATCCAACCTGACATAAAATTATAATCAAATTCGCCTAGATACTCGTCATCATTTCCGTAATGGTCATCATTGCTAGGACCACCATTCTCCGTAATAATCACAGGAATGTCTGTATATCCCTTATCAATATCTTTGATAGCTGACAGATAAAAATCACTCTCCCAACTACCAGTACTTTGATATTCCAGACCTTTATCAATAAACATCGCCAATGTCACCATAGCAGCGGTTAATTCTTCCTTTTCATAAGGACCATACCCCTGTTGTCCCAAAAGTTCATTAATCTCGTCCAGACTATATGCGGTAGGTTCCACATACATTCCTTGCCCTAATGTCAATCCCTCAGCTGACACTACCACCTGAAATTCACCTTCCTCATTTTCAGCTCCTGATGCAATCAAAGCAGTAGAAGGAATTGCTGTAAAAAATAACACACATGCTAACAGCAATGTCATAACGTGTAATTTAAAATTTTTCATAATTTACTCCTGTTTTCTAGTCTTTCTCTTATGCGACGTTTTCTTCACCACTTCTTTCTTTTCTTTTAAACCAGCTGCTTCCAATGCCCGTGGCCATGGTCCCAGAAAAGCCTTTATTCTGGATAAAGTAACATCATCAAAATCACTCTTGATGGGAAGTCTTCCCAGTTCATTATATTTATCCTGTATCTGGCTTACCGCCCAAGTCAGCTTCTCTTCATTCGTCATCTCGATTCCCTCCTTTCCAAATAAAAAAAGCTCTTTCCACATCCGCGAAAAGAGCACAACTGATTACAAACACACGAAATAAAACTTTGGGAAACACAAAAGAGTGCAACTACCAAAGCTTTTATATCGCTTGATAATCGGTTGCACTCTTCACGCCCAAATATGTAAAACCAAATGAAAATACGGCAGGTCTCCTGACTTATGATTACGGCTTTATGCCGAAAAGAGTTGCCTTCTCGGAATATCACTCCAATGACTGCCCCAGAAAACTTTTATCGCTCTCTACAGCTCAACTCTTTCTTTTCAAATACAGTAATGGCGGTTGTTCCAGATTCAAACTGGATTCCCTTTTTTATCTACTCAGTTCACAACTTTTCAAACCGTATCTTCAATATCTTTATTTAATTCCGTTAAAGGATAGCATAAAAGTATATTTAAGTCAACGAGATTCTATTATTGTTTAAATACCCATACTTCTGTTTCCTCTGCAATACCATTTTGACGCATAAACTCTGCTAGACGCTCCAAGTCCTCCGTAAACTGCCTGCACATTTCCAATGTTATTTCAAATTCTTCCATTGCAGTCTGGATTTCAGAGGCTTCCTTTGCAACATAGCAGGCAACTGCATGGTCATGCAATTTTTGATGTGTTTCAATTGCAGCCTTCAGTTCCTGCGATTCTTTCACACATAAATCTTCTATCGCGTTGCACCATAGGGCAAATTTGCAACGATCTGGATTATTGAGCTGCGTAATTTTCAAATGTTCATATTCAATAATATTATTGTACAATCTCCAAGTTAATGTCAGATGATCTATGGCAAAAACCTTTGTGCTATCAATCATTGTGACCTTGCTATTATTACGGTACATATCATTACGCGCATTATCAATATCTCTGTTAATGCGATACAATCTGTAACCATTCTGAAAGCAATTTTCCAGAAGCTCATCATAATTAGAAAGCAACTTGCCAATATCCTCATCAAAGACATCAAAAAATGTACTTTTAATATTCTCTTGCTGATAAATATCATAAGCAATCTTCTTAAGGAGTTTTAGAAATTCTTCTAGCTGCAAAAGACCATCATACATCCACTCATTGCCTTTATCCATCTGATTAGAACATTCATTCTCCTGTGCTTCTCGCTCAGCTCTCATTTGTAGCAAAAGTGGTTTTAATGTGCTTTCAGCCTGTTTACTCAACGCTATCAGTTCAATTTGCTTTGCTTCATTCTCCTGTGCATGAACTCGCAGGTATTCACTTGCCTGCTTCATGTTGTCGATAGGTCCTTTTTGTTCTCTTACCTGCTCAATTAGATTTTTCACACTGGTATTATCGGCAACTCTGGTCTGCGCATCATTGATTCTCATCAACAGGCGATTGTTTTGTTCCACAATATCAAGAAGCATTTTATTAAAAGTTCTTGCAAGCTCTTTCTCTTCAAAACTCTCTTCATCTACCAAATCAAATCTTTGTTCACCAAGATTTTCCATAGCTGACATCAGACGCTCTAAATCAGTGACTCCATCAGGAATATATCGTGTCTGTTTCATCCTCATTCTCCCTTGTATCTAAGTACTCAACCACTGCTCCATAATCTCTTCACAGGCATCCACATCTACATTGCTCACCGCCACCTGTAATCTTTCAAAGTGTTCCCTGACTGCATCTGGATAGGTATACTGTTTCATCTCAACAATTACATCTGCCATCCAATCCATATCCAATTCATCAATTGCCATTCTCATTTTTTCAAACAACTCAAGCAAAATCTCATCCGTTATAGGCCCAAGTTCACCTTCATTTTCTTCCACAGCAAAATAAGGTTCCAAAATTGGTTGATAAGAACGATACTTTACAAGCATACTTTCCGTATCTTCGTTAATCCTCTTCACATCTCGGACATTTCCTGCCTTTTCCAATTCTGCTGCAATTTCCGCCAAAGCGGTTGCACCAATTTGTCTGGATGCACTTTTTAGTGCGTGTACCTCAACAGTATAAGCAGCCCAGTCTTGATTCATAAAAAGTTCTTGTATTCTGTCCGCCTTTTGTGAAATAACACGATAATAATCCTGCAAGACCTTCCAGAATAAATCCTTGGACATAAGAAGCTCCATTGCATATTCTAAATTCAAATCCCCAATTGACTTCGGAATTTCTCTGGTTGTATCCGCAACATTGTAAGTATTTTCTATATTCTCTTGTTCCTTTAATGTTTTCTTCTTCAGTTTTTCAGCCGGCAACCATTGACGAACCTTGCTCATAAGTACACGTACTTCGATAGGTTTTGCCACAAAATCATCCATTCCCTCACTCAAAAACATTTCCTTCGTTCCACTAATTGCATTGGCGGTAAGTGCAATAATCGGTGTATCATTACATTCAGGATGTAACCTACGAATGATTCGCGTGGTCTCAACCCCATCAAGCTCTGGCATCATATGATCCATAAAAATAATATCGTAATGGTGACTCTCTAACTTCTCCAAAGCCTCTTTACCAGACAGAGCTGTTGAAATCTTCATATGCAGTGGCTCTAGCAATCCCTCTGCAACTGTCAAATTGATTACGTTGTCATCTACGATTAAAATTTCTGCATCTGGTGCCTCAAACGACACATCTGCATCATCATTCGCATTTTCTCCAAAATGAATTTCCTCTTGATTCAAAAGGCTCGCCAAGCTTAATACAGATACTGGTTTTTTCAATATCTTCAAATATGTAATATTCTTCCATTTTTTCACATCTGCAAAAGCATCCACTAAAAGCACAAACTGAACCTCTTGGAAAATTTCTGCACAGAAGCTACTCAAATCCATATCATCAAAATATTCCTGCTCAATCAAGAAGAACTTTTTCTTATCAGAGTATAACTTACTCCAACCGTCGATGGAATCATACTGCTTCTCTGAACTAGTCAAATCACTTGCATGAACACCTAATTTCTGCGCCTCTAATTTGAAATCTTCCGCTACATCTTTCCGTGCAAAGAAACCAGCAACAGCATACTGTTCTGGCTCATTTAACATTATAGATGGTTTTTTATTCATTACTTTTTGTGGAATTTCAAATGAGAATGTACTTCCTTCTCCATATGTACTCTCCACAGAAATCGTTCCTCCCATAAGGGTAACTAACTGTTTACAGATTGCAAGTCCTAGTCCCGTTCCTTCTACATTTCGATTTCGCTTGCTATCTATTTGTTGGAAAGAGGTAAAGAGCTTTTTCATATCCCCTTCCTTAATTCCAATTCCTGTATCTATTACCGCTACTTTTAGCCATATATCATCTTGATTTTTCTGGGTAAACTGTACCTTTAATAGCACATGTCCCTTTTGTGTAAATTTAGAAGCGTTATTGGCAAGGTTAATCAAAACCTGACGAATACGCAAATCATCACCATAAAGTCTACATGGAATATTGGGCTCATAATCCAGTAAAAGCTCAACATCCTTATCAGTTAATCTTGTCAAAATAATATTGGAAACATCGTAAATTAAGCTTAACGGCTCATATTCCACTTCGTTTAGTTCCATCTTTCCCGACTCTATCTTAGAATAATCCAAAATATCGTTGATTAATGATAACAGTGCCCTACCAGATGCCTTAATCTGATTCACATAGCTTCTTGCTTCCTCATTCAATTCCTCTCTTAAAGCCATTTCTGCCATACCTATAATAGCATTCATAGGCGTTCTAATCTCATGGCTCATATTAGCAAGAAAATCCGCTTTTGCCGTTCCAGCACTCAACATTTCCTCGCTTACCCGTAGGGTATTTATCTTGTCCTTGGCAATCTTTGCAATAATAGCAGCCATTGTATGAACTAAATCGATGATATTCTCTAATTCATTCTGTGAGCGAACCTTTATTTTATCGGCAGCCTCACACAAATTATCGCCATTCAGCATAAGTTCTTCTGCATTCGTGCGTACAAATTCCTCATCTAACTTTTCCGTCAGAATCTGTACACCAACTACGCCACCCACTACTCTGTCATTCAATACAATGGGCGCAATACACTCCATGACTCCCGCATGACAATAATTAACAGACACACCACCTTTTTGATATGCTTTTGCAATTCCTGACCTTATGCACTGAGCACACAGTTTTCCGCCCAAAACAGTACCATTCATAATCGTGTCACAATAGTACGAATCAGTGGACCATCTAGTGAGAACATTTCCATTTTCATCTGTTACAAACATAGTAATATCCAGCATTTTTACAATTGAATTCTGCATATCCTGTAACATTTCTACACTGATAATTTCACCAAGAGAAAGTTCATCCATGTTCTTCATATCCATCCTCCTCTTCGCCGTACAAGTCGTCAAAACACATTCTATTCTTAAATTTACCTCTAAATATGTTAAATTATCTCTCCAGAAGCTTGAATATATACTGCCAACATTCTAGCAACAAAAAACATTATGGCATACTCGTCCTCCTGCCAAATGCGAAGAGTTCTCCGTTCTGCACATACCAAATATCCAAAGGTTTCACCCTGTATTCCAATTCTAATAATTAATACAGTTTCAATCTCCCTATCTCTGCATAACTCGAACATACTATGTGATTTGACTTCTATCTCACTTATATCATTGGTAGCATATATATCATTTTCTATAAGATTATTCAAATCATACACTTTTCCTAAGGAATCACCGGCGCTGACATTTCTAAAATTATTGTCATTACCCACATAATACAAATCAGATATTCGCATATCATCTTTCAAAATATCAAGCATGGCCTTTATCTTATGGGATAACTTTGACTGAGAATCAAATTTTAAGGATAAATCATGGAAAATAGAATATATACCCCTGCCGGCCAATTCTTGGATTTTTATATCCTTATGCTTTTCTTCTACATAGATAATATAACAATTTCTCCCCTTTACCTTACCTCTATATAGTGCCTTGTCCGCCAGTTCAAATAAAGTATCATAATCCTTTGCATCTTTAGGATATACTGCACTACCCATGGTTCCTGTAATAAAAGGCTCACAGTCACCTAACGGAATATTTTTTCTAAGAACATTATAATTAGAATAAAGTTCCGCATAAAAGACTTTTAATTCAGCATAACTATAATCTCTAAAATTTATAATTAAAAACTCATCTCCACCATATCTGCCTGCAATAGCATAATCCCCCAGATATCTTGCCAAATCATTTGATACCCCGGCTAACACACCATCACCTATTTTATGACCATAAGTATCATTAATAAATTTAAAATTATCAAGATCCAACAGCGCCAAGGAAAAAGGAACATTATCCTTCACAAGACTTTGAATGAATTCTAATATATAGCGTCTTGAAATAAGCCCTGTCAAAGAATCGACAACGCTACTAATATCTCTCGACTTTAGAACTTCCTCAAAATATGGGTACTTTAGCAACTGCTCCTTAGTATACATTCAGTCCTCCGAATAGATAACAAAATCCAACAAATATTTTTAAATTATTATACAATAAACCCACTTACAAAACAATATATAGACAATTTATTTTTGATCTCTTTGTAGACATGCGACGGTCTCCACATGTGTCGAGTACCGAGG
>CAZHEM010000029.1:0-24623 GCA_964531725.1 uncultured Acetatifactor sp. | reverse complement strand
ACCTTTATGATATTCCTCGTTCAACTTCTGGAAATAACGTTTTGCGGTTGGTGTTGTATTGTAGTCAATAATCTTAAGTTCATCTACATCAACAATAACAGAACCATCGTTTGGATAACCATCCAAGAACTCAGGTGCATTTTCCAAACAGAAATAACGCCAGTCCTCACAAAGAATGGTATATGGAATATTTTCAGTTCCATCTTCCATAGTTGGATTAGCCTCTACATAAGACTCAAGCAAATCAAAATACTGATCCATGGTATGTACTTCAGGATATCCTGCCCACTCTAATACTCTAGTCTGAATCCAGAAAGCTTCGTCATTGTGTGTGGTTGCCTTCTCTTCACCATAAATGTTACCAAACTGCTGAATCCAATAGATATGTCCGTCTTCCTGACGAAGTTTATCCCATTCCTGCTCTGTTAAGAACTCTTTGATATTTGGATATTTATCTATATAATCATCCAATGGAATCAATGCACCTGCATCGTAGAGCTGTGCCATTCCATCACCGCCGTCGATCATATCAGGATACTCGCCGCCGGCGATTAAGGTACCAACTGCTTCCTGTGCAGTCTGACCAGTCAACCAAGTTTCTTTCACCTTCGCTCCTGTAATCTCTGCAATCATCTGCTGGATTTCATTGTCATCGTCAATTTCATCTCCAGGTACTGCAAAGAATGCTGTAAATTCTTTGATTTCCCCACTGTCTGCCTTTGCTTCCGCTTCTGTTG
This sequence comes from uncultured Acetatifactor sp., assembly GCA_964531725.1. Classification (GTDB taxonomy): domain Bacteria; phylum Bacillota; class Clostridia; order Lachnospirales; family Lachnospiraceae; genus Acetatifactor. The sequence continues at coordinate 23,886 of CAZHEM010000029.1, read as the reverse complement.
CTGGAGCACCCCCAGTACTCTCAGCATTGTTTGCTGCTGGCTCACTTGCGCCACATCCTGCCAGTAAAGATACCGCCATAGATGTTGCCAATAACATTGATACTAGTTTTTTGCTTTTCACAAATACTTCCTCCCGTTTTTATTTTTTCCGTTGTTCGACGGATTTATTTGGTAATTTCATTGTACCTTTTTCCGCTTTATAAAAAATCCGAGAAAATACAGTAAAAAACATGGCAAAGTATAGATGTCATTCTATACTTTGCCAGTCTAATAAATCACTATTTTCCACCTTGTTTACGGAACTTTGCGGGCGTACACCCCTTAGCAGATATAAAGCGATTAATAAAATAATCCAGATCTTTATACCCTACTTCTTGGGCAATCATATATATTTTTTCATCCGTTCGAATCAACTTCTGAGCAGCCTGTTCGATTCTATAATTGTTCAGGTAATCCTTAAATGAGATTCCATACTTCTTGCGGAACAATTGTCCCAAATAGGCACTATTGACGAAGTATTTTTTGCTTAATTCACGCAGGGTTAAGTTCTGGGCATAATTTTCCCGGATTTCTCTCTCAATTTCCGACAACACGCCGTGGGATACATTCTTGCGTAGCTGTGCCAGATACTCACCATACTCCAAGGCAAAACGCATCAAATGCGCTTTACTTCCTCGTACAAGTCCTTCTTCAAAAGAGCTCTCACTGATATAGTGCAGAATTTCTTCTTGATTTAATCCATTGTCCTGTTCAGAAGCAAGATGTATCAACTGGAATAAGAGATAATTAATATTCAGATTAACCGTATCTCCCACTGCTCCCATGCCTTTCATCTCAGAATACAGCATTTCCACACTCTTTCGAATGAGGATTTTATCATTCTGCTCTATGGATTGAATCAACCCGTCGAGACTTGGTTTACATAAAACAATACCACCCTGATTGACCTGCAATTCTTCCTCATAATAATAAATACTTTTCTTTTCCCTGAATGCTTCTAAGGAATTCAACACTCTTGCCGTACTGTATGACTTTGCCACAGATACAATATCCGTAACCTTTTTGCCAACCATCATGCGTACCGGATATCCCAACAGACTTTCTATTGCCCTGTGGAGATTCGCCAGATATTCTTTCTCTGTGATGCTTTCTACCTCTGCCATATAGTCACAATATACAAATCCAATATCATAGCTTTTCTCATCCTCTGATACACCGAAAATACAGTGTCGGCCATCTTCCTCTAGTATATCCAGACAACTTTGATACAATTTTCGTTGCAACTTTCGCATTTCACTCTCTTCGTAGTCATCCATCTCTGCTGGGAGATTCGTTTGAATGTCTACATAGCGAATTCCCTCTGATAAATGCATATGCATTTTCACATATTCCAAATTAATCTGATCGTATTTACCATACAATAGAGATATCAGATTTCTCGCCAGATATGCCTGCTCTAGTTTTTGCTTATTCTGCGCATCCATTTGCTCATTCGCAGACATGCAGGATACCTTCCGCAATATCTGAAGCAATTGTTCTTTTTCCACCGGTTTTAACACGTAGTCCATGCATTTATTGCGGATAGCCTGCTGTGCATATCCAAAATCATCATAGCCACTCAGAATCACAAAATGGGCATCCGATATTTCTTCCTTTCGGATTGTTCGCAGTAACTCAATCCCCGTCATTATCGGCATCTTAATATCGGCAATAATTAAATCCACCTTATTTTCCTTTAAATATTCCAACGCTTCCTTTCCATCCGAAGCGGTTGCAACAATTTCAAAACCTTCTGCTTCCCAATCCACAAGCACAGTCATTCCCTGCACGATAAATGGCTCGTCGTCCACTAACAACACGCGTAACATCTTGCCATACCTCCCACATCCTTCGTCTTATAGCGAAAGTCTGTCCAATGGAATACGAATCTGAACCATTGTACCCACACCCTTTTCGCTCTCTATCACGAATTTTGCCGTATTGCCCGTAACCATTTTAAGTCTCAGGCAGGCATTCATGATTCCAACACGTCCTTTTTCCCGAAGTTTCTCTATGCTGGCACCTTCCATCTTCGATTGTATTTCTACCAACACATCCTCCTCCAGACCTTCTCCCGTGTCTTCTATCTCAATGCATAATTCTTGCTTTTCTTTATGTATTCTAACAAAAATCCATCCCGGTGCTGTCTTACTTTCAATTCCATGCACGCACGCATTTTCCACAAAAGTAACCACTGTAAGCTTTGGAATCCGGATATCTCTACAATCCTCATCCACATCCAGTTCAAAAGACAGACGCTCTCCAAAACGGTATTTTTGCAATCCCAGATAAGCTTCCACAAATTCCATCTCACGTTTGATGGCAATAGAATCGGTTCCCCAGTCCACATTCTGCCGTTCCATAATTGCAAGTTTCTCTACCATATCTGCTGTCTCATATTCATGACGTAACAAACTATGCATACGGATGCTTTCCAATGCATTAAACAGAAAATGGGGATTAATCTGACTATGCAATGCTAAAAGCTCCGCATTTTGTCTCGCAATATCCATCTCCTGCTCCCGCATTTTATCCTTGTACACAGTCTGAATCAGATCATTGGTCCGATCCACCATTCGGTTATAATTTTGCATGAGACTTCCGATTTCATCTTTTCCCTGCACTTCTTCAATTGCCACCAAACGATCCTTATCCACGCTTTCAAATGCCTGCGATAGCTTACAAATTCGCGCTGTAAAAGAGCGATTAATTAAGCGCAGTAATATCCACGGCATTACAATATTAATGATAATCAATAATAATATAAACGGTACATTAATCCACCATCCTTCGGCATGTACTTCCTCATCCTTCAAAATATAGATATCTAAATCACAGTCATAGGATTGCATATGCATACTGTACCCAATCTCATCTTCTTCCTGAAACAGTTCAAAATCCTGCCCCACATTACTATGACCCACATTTGATAGAAGAATCTTACCATCTTGACATATGTACACTGGATAATGATAACTCATATTAGTCAGGTTTCTTACCATACTACTGTAATCAATTTCTATTTTTACAATCTTCTCACAACTCTCCTGTCCGAAGAATTCCATTCGCCTAACAAACAGAATTCTCCTCTTGGCATCCACTGCCGGCGCTTTTTCATCGTCATAATAAAAATAGAGAATGGTGTCCCTACCGGATTCCAACAGATACTGATACCATTTTGTATTCTGAATACTCGAAATCTTGCCGAATTCACCACCATTTACAATGGTCTCATTATCTGCATAAATGGTAATTTGGGTATCTCCCGTCCGAAAGATATTCTCAAACAATGTATTGCTCATAAAGTTATTATGTGCAACCACATAATCCAATGTAGAATCATAATTGGCATTCAGGAATTCTTCCACCACCCGATTGGTATACAAGTTCTTCGCGGTAGCCGCCACGTTATCTACCATATGGGTAAGATTATAAGACACCGCACTTGCATCGCTTTCCATGACATGCTGTCTTTTTACCTGTTGCGAATGAAATACCGTCCATGAAATAACACTGTCCGTAGCAATCAACGGAATCAATACACATGATATATACAATATTAATAGCTTTTTTTCCAGCTTAAAGTCATTCATCCATTGCTCAATTCGCTGTATCACATTTCGCATATGTTTTCCTCTGCTTTTTTCTGTATCGAAAAGGATTCTCCTACTTAATCTTAACATAGGAGAATCCTTTTGGCTATTTATTACGCACAAAATAAGATTCCATCGGTCCCATACAGGACGACTTTATTTTTATATCTTCTAGATAAATCAATATCTTTTCCAGTACAATATTACTATCTAGCAAAGCTACTTCAATGGAATTCACTCCTTGTTTTAAGTCAAGTATGGATGTGGTTTTGTGGATTTGTTCCACTACGCCATCGGCCCATTCTCTACATCCGGCTTTTCCTGCCTGATAATTTTCAGACCAAATCTCTATATCTTTCCATTTCGTATTCATACCTGCATTTCGTATTTTGTAACCATATTTCTTGCCACGACTTAGTGGATTAGATGGTGCCGACCATAATTCTATCTGGTATTGCGCTTCTTTCGGTGCATACACATCATACGTTAATACTAATCCCATATCTTTGCCATTTCCCAATAGCTGTGCCATATTTTTCACACCACTTCCACACAGACCAAAATCCTGCAGAACTGTAGCTCTACCCATAGTATGGTCCATTTCATCCACAGTTCCCACAAAGCCCTCTGCTCTACTGTAATGCTCTGCCAATATGGATATTATCCCATCGCATCCAACAAATGTATTGAAAGGAATATCTTCCGGAATACATTTCCTACCATATACGTTTAACTGCACGGTAGTATCACCATCCGAAATGAGCACCACACATTTCTCCAATTCCTTAGGGAGTAATTCATTTATGCACTGTAAACGCAACACTTCCTGCATTTCCACCACATCATTAGAAAGTTCCATCTGCAGCCATGCACAAGGCTCACTTTGTAATGTGACTGTGAATGTTCCAATTCCATCGTTGGCTATTTCTACCAAGACTTCCTTCACTCCGGCATAGGTAAAGTCCTTAATATCCATGGTATCGTATTTTCCATAGTTTTTGAGCAAAATCCGTTCCTCATCCGCTCTGGAAACTACCATCCTTGGTCTGTGGAATGGCTCCACATGCATGGTAATTGGATAACGACATCCGTCTTCATTCCACTTCTGAAAACCAATATGACTTCCACTTTTCATTCCATGCCATTTACCACCATGTCTCTTAGCAGCAATTTCAATCAAATCACGGTCTTTTTTTATGCATTCGCGCACTTTTTCCTCATAGAAATTCGCTTTTCTTTTTCCTTGCTTTGCATAATGTTGGTTTTTTCCTGCGTAGATATGCATAGCTATTAGATTTAATCCCATCTGCAAATCATCATATATCATGCTGTAAAATGCAGACAGACACTGCTTCGGCAAGCTTTTTTCCTGCTTTTCCAATGCAATAAGCAGTTCATTCACCTCTCCCAATACACGGTCCGCTTCTCGCTCATTGCAGGGATGATAAGTAGTGCTACTTAGTGCCTCTGGTCTTCGTCTTCCGATTAGTGCCACACCTTTAGTCATTATATTAGCCAATTCTGTACACACTTCTCCCGATACAACCTCTCCAAATTGTGTGCGCATCCACTTTTCCGTATACGCTTGCGTTCCGTTGATGCATGTACTTCCCCATGTATCATAATCATATGCCAGCTCTAAAAAATACGACAACGGGAACTCATTGCCTTTCAAATCTCCTACATTTACCATCCATACGTCCTGAATGCCATGTTCATAAGCCAGCGTCATTTGCTCCCAGATTGCACTAAGTGGCGTGCTGTTAATCCACTCATAGGAGATAGGATCTCCATGATAATCTAGATGATAATACATTCCATATCCCCCCGAATGATTTTCCTCTTTTGCGGGCAGATAACGCATATGTCCAAAATTATCTTCACAAAACATGAGAATAACATCATCTAAACCATCCCACTCTCGAAGACCTGGTGTATTCTCATCACCATAGTAATAATCTTCCACCTCTTTGTAGATAGCCAACAGCATTGGGACTTCTTCCCTTTGCACATTTTTCTTTATAAGCTCCTTCTGTCTTGTGATAATATCTTTTAGTATCTCAATATTCTCACACAGGGAATTCGGTCCTTCCATCTCACTGTCGCGTTCCCCACGCATTCCCACCGTAATCATATTTTCGTATTTTCCGCTGCGAACAAGGCCATCTTCCCAGTATTTTAGAAGTCCGTCCTTATTTTTCACATAGTTCCATGTATTACCGTATACGCTATTTTCTCCACGATAGATATCCCATTCTTCGCTGGCACGAAGACATGGCTCGTGATGAGAATTCCCCATAATAACTCCGTAGATATCTGCTAAACGCTCATTTTCCTCTCCCGGTCCATCCAATGCAAAGCTCGAAGTCCACATCGCCGGCCAAAGATAATTCCCCTTCAGACGAAGCAACAATTCAAATATCTTATCATACATTTCTGCTGTAAATCCGTTGTAATGTTGAAAGGTCCACGTACCAAAGCAAGGCCACTCATCGTTAATAAAGAAGCCCCTGTACCGCACGGATGGCTCTTTCGATACCATATTTATAGATTTATCAATGCACATCTGTGTTTTAACGTTTGGCACAGCATCTCCCCAGAAATAAAGAGGGCTTACTCCCATAAGCTCCGATAAATGGAACATTCCATAGATTGTTCCACGTTTGTCACTTCCGTAGATAACCAATAATTGTTCCAACTGTTGCAACTCTTTATTCTTTTCACGCATTTCTTTACTTATGTCCAACAGCCTCACACCATATACTTCTCGTTTTCCTTCTACGGCTTCTGTCTTTATTACATTGCTTTGCTGCAACTCCAATAATAGTTTGCTTTTTCCCAACGTAGCAAACAGTACCGCACTGTTCTTCTCCCTCGGAATATGCTCGATAATCTCCGTGCGATATCCAGATACAACACACATGTCATCTGCTACTTTCACAGCAATCCTCTTTACCCCTTCATGCGCTTCCCGTTCTACGACAAAGGTTGCACCTTCTCCCTGTCCGAATAACTGCATCGCTTGCTACTCCTTTTATTGCTTATTCGCTCTTTCTCATTCTTTCAAATGGCACCACCGGAAGATTACATTGATTGTAAAGGTTCGCCTCCGATGGGCAATCATTCCATGCATAAGAAAGTCCTACTATTTCTTTATTTTGTGGCAACGGCAATACAACTTCGTCACCAAGATACGCCTGCGCAGGAATACGTTCTCCCGATTTACACAGCCATTCAAAGCCCTGTATTTCATCGCCATTCACAACGTGCAGCTGCGTACCTTCTGGTGCAAAACTCACTTCCACCGCATTTTCCATCCAATTAAGTTCTTTTACTTCTGGATTATCACATTGTACATCTCTCCCATAGATAAGGCGCTGCGCTTCTATTGCAATTCTTTGTCCCACACTTTTCTTATCTGTAGGATGTAAATCATTGTATTCTCCCAAATCATATGCCTGCACCATAGCAGTATTTGACATCTTCTGTACTCTGTTTTGTGCTTCTCGCAATTTCGCCCAGTTGATTCCATCTGTATGCTCTTTTCCATCTCTATAGCCCGCCAACTGCACAAAAATAAATGGTAAATCTTCCATCTTCCACAAAGCACGCCAATCGTCTATCATTGCACAGAATTCCTCTTCGTAAGTCTCCGGTCTGCCAGTGTTGGATTCTCCCTGATAAAAGAAACATCCTTTGACTCTCCACCTGCGTATGGGATAAAGCATCCCCTGATATAAACCGGACGCTTTGTATTGGAAAAAGGTAGTAGGTGGCAATTCTTTCATGGGATGAATTACTTCGTAATCCCATATTCCAGTCAAATCTATCTGTTTCTCCTTATGTTCTCCAAAGCGTAAAGCATAAGGTTTTCCCGGCATGAATCCGCCCCCGGCTCCCATTACCAGCATCTCCAGCATAATTTGATTTTCCCCTACATGTAAAGTCCCCTTAGGAACTGAATAGATTCTCGGTGGATAGCGATACGTCGTCTCGCCAATTCGCTCACCGTTCACATATGTAATATCCGCATCTATTACCGTCCCCATATAAAGGGTCGCTTCTTCCTGCTTCCAATCCGTTCCTTCTGGCAATACAAAAGTCTTGTGCAATCGAATCCCACCATGAAAATACTCCAGTTCCGTACCTTCCAAAAAGCCCGGCACCATTATCTTTCCATTACAATTCCGAACACCATCATCTTTCAACGCTGTATAACGCCATAAATTTTCTCTGGTGCTCTCTTCCAGTTCCACCTGTGCAGGATAGCCTTCCTGTCTGCACTCATCCAATTCTGCCACATCTAAGTTCAAGCGCCGCACCGTCTCCTCACAGCTCCATGCTTTCACAGGAGTACCACCCACTGCGGTTTGCAACAACCCGATGGGCACCTGTTCTTTTTTGTAAAGTTCATTTGCCGCAAAATACCCTACTGCACTAAACAATTGCAAACTCTCGCCGGAAGCCTTTATCCAATTTCCTTTTTCAATCTCCGGTCTAAGTGTTCCGAAGAGATATTCCTTTGGGACTTCAAACATGCGAAGAGCATCTTGTGAAACCATTGCCAGTTCCTCCCCATAACGCTCCATCACCCGCATAATAGGAAGCTCCATGTTTGATTGTCCCCCAAGGAGAAATACGTCTCCAAATAAAACATCCCTAATCTTTATACAATCCTCTCCATCACTCAGCAAAATCTCCCATGGTCCACCGGCTTTCATAGGCGGCAAGGTCAATTCAAAATAACCCGTTTCATCCACTTTCACCGCAGTTTGATAGTTATTCAATACCAAGCGGACGCTCTTCCCCGACTCTGCATATCCCCATATATAGTTTTCTGTTCCACGCTGCAATACCATCCCATCACTGATGAGTGCAGACAATCTAATCTGTCCCATGTTCTTTTCTATTCTCCATTCTCGATTGTTTTGATGTCTACTTCAATTTAATACTAAATCGCTTCTCCAACCATGCATCTGCAAGTTCCACCCATTTACGGACATCTCCATTCAGCTGCGTCTTATACGCCGAAGAAGCCTGTGTTGCCAGACTCAACCCATGTTGTCCCTCTTCAAAAATATGTATCTCAAAAGGCACTTTTGCATCGGCAAGTGCATTTGCCATCAAGATACTATGCTGTACCGGAACCACATCATCCGCCGCAGTTGCCCATAAAAATGTAGGTGGCGTATTCTCTGTCACGCACTTTGCAGGGCTTACTTCCAATAACTGTGCATCCGTCACATCCTTGGTTCCAAGATAAGAAAGATTTGCCGCATCAAACAAATCCGTTGCACCTTCATGCCTCACCGCATGCTTTTTCATATAAGTGTAATCGCTGATGCAATAAGCCAATATACATGCCGCTGGGCGAAATACTTCTTTTTCTCTACCAAAATGTTCTGTTATAACAGGCAAATGCCAATGTGTCTCATACATGGCACAATTGTGTGCTCCCGCTGAGAATCCACAAATTGCCACTTTCTCAGAATCCACCAGCCATTCCTCGGCATGGTCCTTGATACACATAATTGCCTGCCCAATTTCACGCATAGGAGCAGGATATTGACACTCCTTCTTGGCTACCATTCCCTGAAATTTATTATCAAACGCTTCTCCACCGTAGACGCTATATCGAAGTACAAACGCATGATATCCCATCGTTGCAAATGCCATTGCCACAGGTTCCGCCTCTCGGTCCGAACACGCCAGATATGCGCCTCCCGGACAAATCAATACCGCTGGGCGCTTTCCTCCTGCAAGCATCTCTGACGAATCCGACAAAACATACGTCGTTAAAGTCACATCTTTTCTTCCTTCATATAAATAAATGGTTTCATGAATCATAGTCTAACCCTCCCTTTTTTCACTTCTCTTATTCGATATTCATGGCATACGCTCATCCAACAGCTATACCATCGCTTATATACATTGTATTTCTTTTCCTGTCCATATTAAACAGGGGAAATTGCAGATTAATATGGGGAAAAATATAGAAAAGCACGCAGTTCAACTTCCTACGAACCGCGTGCTTTTCTTATCTCACTTAATATCTTCTCAAATTTTCATAAACCTTATAACTGGAACTGTCGAATAGACTCATCCAATTTATGCACAATGGAATCAAGCTCTCCAGCATAATCTGCAACTCTAGCCATGGTCTCATTAACCTGGTCAGCAGAAGCAGTTACCTCTTGGGTTGCTGCCGCAGAAGTCTCAGATACAGAAGCAATGTTGTCCATACGGATTACCACTTTGTCCTTGGCAACATTCATTTCTTTATTCAATCCTTCCATCTCTTCTACCGCTTCTAGCAAGCTATCAACAGCCAACTTAATCTCTCCAAACAGCTTAGATGATTCTTCAACAGATGCCTGTTGTTCATCCTGAATCTCTTCACTTTCTTTGAGACTATTTTCTACTTGATTAGAGTTAGCAGTAATCTCTAACAGAATCTTCTTAATCTCTTCTGTCGATTCATTGGATTGGTCTGCCAATTTACGAATTTCATCTGCTACTACCGCAAATCCACGTCCACTTTCTCCAGCTCTTGCAGCTTCAATGGAAGCATTTAATGACAAGAGGTTAGTCTGGGATGTAATATCTGCAATTGCATCGGAAATGTAATTAATCTTTTCAATAGAATTCAACATTTCTGACATGGTAGCAATAGATTCGCTTGCATTTATTTTTGCTTTTTCTGCTTTTTCTGTAAGCACTTCTAGGATTGCAGTACCCTTCTGGCTAAGCATTTCTGCATTTCTAGATTTATCACCAATCAAATCCACCTTATCCTTAGAAACAGATAAGCTATCTGCCAACTGCTCTACTTCCAGATTTGCCTCAGCAGTACTCTGTGCCTGTTCCGTAGCACCTTCTGCTACGCTTCCAATGGCCTCAGTCACCTGACTTGCAATCTCTTTCGTATCATTGGATACTTCCGATACGGATTTTGCAATGGTAAGAATTGCTTCTGTATTCTCCTTTACCTGTGTAATCAAACCTAAAATGCTCTGTCTCATAGCATTAAAGTTATTTTCAAGCTGTCCGAATTCATCGCTTCTCTTACTTACCAATTCATGGGTCAAGTCACCCTTTGCCATGTATTCGGTAGCTTCTGTAAGCTTCTTCAACTCTCTAGAAATAGAAGATGCAATAAAGAGTGCTACCAATACTGCAACAACCAATCCCACAACCATACCAACGGTAGAAATCATAGTAACTGCAGCTAAATCATCTGCATTTTCCTCTGAGCCAAGTATACCAACTAAGTACCAACCGGTAATGGAATCACGAATAACCGTAACGCAATACTGCTTTCCACCTATAGTACACACCTTACTAGCCATCGCATCTTGCGAATCTGTTGCTTCTGCCGCTTCAATCTCTGCCAGATCAGCATCCAATTCTGACATCAGCTCGGACCATACTGGAATCTCAGATGCAGCAGACATAATCGTATTTTTTTCATTGTTTACAATAATATTACCTTCTTTATCTGCCAAGAAAGTATAACCAGTGTTCATCAACTGAATCTCATTAATGTAGCTCTTAAATGCTTCTACATTAATATCCATAGCCACTACACCAACATCATTACCACCAGATTCCAAATCCTGTGATACTGTGATAACTTCGACGCCGTCTTCATTCACATATGGAACAGTAAAGTTGGTAAATACCGTCTGTCTGCCCGGTAAATCCTGACAGTCCACCACCCATGCTTCCTTGGCATAGTCAGCGCCTTCTTTTACAACATAGTCTCCTGTTTTCTTGCCTTCTGCGTCTATTAACATTTTACCTTGAATATATTTACCACTAAAGGTATAGTAATACGCTCTCTCAGATTTTGAGATTACCTTCAAGGCACTCAACATAGCATCCTCAATGGTAGCAATAGTAGCTTCATTATAGTTATCATCAATCTTCTTGAACTCAGTTCTACGACACATGATATCGATAGGGAGACTCAAAGTCTTCATATATCGCTGGAATTCATTCACTGCCTGATCCATAGTCTGTTGACTAGTCAGCTGCATATTCTGTTCCAATGTGGATTGAGTCTTACTACGCATCATCACAGTGCAGATTAATAGCGCCGCGAATACAACTAGCGCAAAATAAGTTACCAATTTGATACTAAATTTTGTCTTTCGCATAATATTTCCTCCTGTTTTATGTAAAAAAAGACTATGCTTATATGTTATCGCAAAACTTTATCTTTTTCCACCGAAAAGTAGACAAAATAGAATTATTATACTGTTTTTATATCTTTGATATGAAATAAAAAGGACAGTCTATGCAACTACACATAAACTGTCCTATATGACTAATTTTGATTTCTAACTCTTTAGATGTTTAATAAATCACTATAAACCTTCAATGCACCATCTGTCTCATGTGCCAGTACGCGCTTAGCCAATACCTTACCAAGCTGTACGCCTTCCTGATCAAAGCTATTGATATTCCATACAAATCCCTGGAACATTACTTTGTTCTCGAAGTGTGACAATAACGCTCCAAGAGCCTTAGGATCTAACTGCTCACCAATAATAATGCTTGATGGACGACCACCTTCAAAGTTCTTATTGCGATCTGCATCTTCTTTACCACATGCAAAAGCAACTATCTGTGCAGCTACGTTTGCACATAATTTCTGCTGGCTTGTGCTATTCTCAATCACTACATCTCTACCCATCTGGCTGTTTCTAAAACCAACAAACTGTAAAGGTACAATATCGGTTCCCTGATGAAGAAGCTGATAGAAAGAATGCTGTCCATTGGTTCCAGGTTCACCATAAATCACAGGACCCGTTACATAATCTATAGGCTCGCCAAAACGGTTTACACATTTACCATTTGACTCCATGTCAAGCTGCTGTAAATGTGCTGGAAAGCGGCTAAGTGCCTGTGAGTATGGAAGTACTGCTGTAGTAGGATAACCTAATACATTACGCTCATACACACCAATCAAAGCATCTAATAAAGCTGGATTCTCCAATACGTTTTTATTCTTAGCGGTTATGTCTGCTGCCGCTGCACCCTCTAAGAACTGTGCAAACACTTCTGGTCCAAATGCCAATGAAAGCACTGCACCACCTACTGCGGAAGTAGAAGAATAACGTCCACCGATATAATCATCCATGAAGAATGCTGCTAAATAATCATCGCTCTTAGCCAAAGGAGAGGTCTCACTGGTAACAGCAATCATGTGCTTAGACGCATCTAAACCAGCGTTTTTCAATGCATCTTTTACAAAGGACTCATTTGTCAAAGTCTCAAGAGTAGTACCTGACTTAGATACAAGTACGAAAAGAGAATGTGCAACGTCAATGGCATGTAATACGCCAGCTGCATCATCAGGATCTACGTTACTGATGAATTTTGCTTCCATCTTAAAAGTATTGTTTACCTTTGCCCAATTCTCAAGCGCAAGATACATCGCTCTAGGGCCAAGGTCACTACCACCAATACCAATCTGTACAACGGTGGTGAACTTCTCACCTGCGGCATTGGTAATCTCACCATTATGTACTTTATTTGCTAATTCAGCGATTCTCTTCTGCTGTTCTGTATAAAAGGTACGCTTATCAGCACCATCCGCTACAACAGTTTCACCCAACTGACCACGTGTCATATGATGAAGAACCATACGTTTTTCACCAGTATTAATAACTTCGCCATTGTAAAGTGCCTCAAATTTCTCTACAAGCTGTGTTTCCTCTGCTAATTTTGCAAGTGCATCCAATACAGTGTCATCTACCTGTTTAGAAGCGTAGTTAAATACAAGGTCTGCTGCCATTGGTACACTATATTTCTTCACACGTTCTGCACCATTTTCTCCTGCCATAACCTTTGCAAGTTCTACAGGTGTCACCTTCTCAAGCTCCTTGTAAGAATTCAAAGTATCTAAATTATTCCATGATATCATAAATTAACCCTCCTGTTACTTATTTAACAATTAATTCCATTATACTATCACTCTTAGGAGAATTCAACATTGACATTTTCACAATCTTGCAAATCCATCTTTTCCAATGTATCAAAATCGCAATTTTGTATTGTAATGTCATGTACAGTAGATGACTTCCCTGTTAGACCATGCACTACCACTCCCATTTTTCCACCTGTACACACACAGTCTTCTATTAGAATATTGCGGAATTCTGGTATATCCTCAGGGTCATCACTCTGTACCACGGGGTCATAATAATCCATCAGATTGTGCACATAATCCATAGTTATGGTTACTGCTTTTTCCTTAAGGTCCACCATATTAATGCGTCTTATGTGAATATCCTCTACTACACCGCCACGTCCCATGGCACTTTTAAAGCAAATACCAACTTTAGAATCTATAAAAGTACAGTCTTCCACCAAAACATTTCTGACACCCCTAGACATCTCGCTACCTATCACAAATCCACTAGGACTTTGAATTACGGTACAATCATGGATATGGATGTTCTCAGAAGGTTTCTTCAGCAATCTAGCTTGTCTATCCTTACCAGCTTTTACACAAATTCCATCATCTCCTGTCATAAAGGTAGAATGATGAACATGCACGTTTCGGCAGGAATCAACATCAAGTCCGTCTCCATTTTGGGCATAAGATGGATTAACAAGTGTAATATTAGCCACTGTCACATTTTCACAAAAATATGGATGCATCATCCAAGCACTAGAATTGCGCAAAGTCACGCCCTCTATTAACGCCCTCTCGCAATGTTTGATACTCATAAGCACTGGTCGATAGAAATCATAATAATCAGCTGCCGCCTTTAATGCCTCTTCCTCGCTATCATAATCATCAGGGAATACCTCCCCCTTATATCGTGCCTGATAAATGGACTCCTCTGGCACCCAAATGCCACCTGCTTTGCTGTCTATTACATACGAAGACTTGGTAAGCAGTTCATCCCACTGTCTCCCCGTGGTCTTAAATTGCTTCACAGGTCGCCAAAGATGCCCATTGCCATCAATAACTCCTTTTCCTGTAATGGCAATGTCATGTTGATTGGTAGCATTAATGGGCGATACCGTACGAATACGACGAATCCCCTCATAATCTGTAACAATAAGGGGGTATTCCTCCCTATTTTTGCTAAAGAGAATTACTGCATTATCTTCCAAATGAAGTTCTACATTAGAACGCAAGGTAATGGGTCCTGTTAGCCAGATTCCATTGGGAACGACTACCCTTCCTCCTGTGGCATTGGCTGCTGCGATTGCATCAGCAAAAGCTTTTGTATTGGATACTTTTCCTCCAGGAATAGCCCCATAATCTTCTATATTGAACTCTTTTGTATATCGAATTGGCAATTCAACTTCTACTTGCTGTATCATAACATACCCTCTTGCTTTCCGTGGTTAATAATTAACGATACCACTCTACCATCTGGCAATAGCACCTCATATTGAATAGGACAATCAAAAGCATTGTCGATGATATAATGTAACTTGTCTCCTACCATTTCAAGGCATTCTATTTCTCCGCCCATGGAATAATGACCGGTAGATTTCACTACAAGAGGTTCCTCCTGCATCTTAACCACCTTGAATACATTGGCTCCATGTGGGGCAATTGCTTTCATGGTTATATTTTGGTCTGTACTCACATTGGCATAGTACTCGCCTGCATAGTAATCACACACCAGATATTTTTGTCCTTGTATTACATAATCGGGCAATAATTTTTCCACACAAATATTGGTAACCAAGTTCTCTTCATCATCCCAATTCACCACGCATAGCAAATGCGCATCCAACTGACTCATATATACATCCACCATACCAGGGAAGCGTGTCTCCTCCATCAAATTAATTGGGCGCACACTACTTGGCAGCACTGGTAAAATTCTACGATATTCCATCAGCCTGTCATCCGTTATTTTGTCCAAAGGTTCTGTAGCACACATAATGCCACCACCCATTAGCTGATTAATAACACAAGTCTTTACCTCTTCATCATTCAGCAGTCCATAAGTTAGGCGAAGGTTGCGCTCCATAGTCTGGTTCTTGCGAATCATCAATGCATCCGGATCATTATCCCACCAGGTGTTCATATAATAACGGAGCACACTTTGCTTAATAGTATAAGGTGCTGTCTTGCCATTTTTATTGATGGTAGAGCTCCACATGGATAGCACATCCGAACCCGTTCGCTGAGCATCTACCAATCCTATAATTGGGTCATATAGTCCACCACACATGAGAAAATAAGATTCTTCTCCCATTCCTTTCCGGATGGCACTTACCGCACGATAATAAGCCTGTGCCAATGTAATGGTCTTATCATAAAAATCTGCGTCCTCATAGATAACCGCTGCTCTAGTAAAATCTAATTTATGGTAAGTATACCCCCACTGGAAAGTCAGCATATAATACAACTCTGTAAAATACTCATAAGTGGCAGGATTGGTAATATCCAACACATAGTACACAGTATCGTTCATAGGGAATAGATATGGTTCTCCCTTCTTGTCATTCAAACGCCACTCAGGATGTTCCTGCCAGATAGTGGCTGTCTCATGGGCAATAAAGGGACTGGTCCAAATACCCGGCCTATATCCAGCTTCTTTTATCTCGTCAGCCACTTGCTTCATAGGCACTGGGAACTTAGCATTGGGTTTCCATTCACCTAAGGTAATCTCCCAGCCTTCATCCACTTGGAATACATCAAATGGCAACTTACGCTTTTTCATAATATCTAGATTAGTCTTTACATCCTCATAGGTTACTGTCAGTCCATAATAATACCATGTGCAGAATACCGAAGGCCGTTTTCCACATCTACTTCCATATTTCTGTGCTTTGTCCACTGCGAACTTCTCAATTTCCGTTTCTACGTTTTCTGTCCATACAAGCTTCACAGTCTCACTTTCCACACTACTTTCAGCAGGAAGCACCATATTGAATATTACGTTAGCGCTAATGGCTTGAAACTCACATTCACCATCCAATGTAATCACAGTCTCAAAAAGCTGTTCTCTTCCACCTGTGAATTCCACCAGAAGACTTCTCTCACTCCCTTGAATTACAGTAAGATGGTCACTTACCAGCTTTCTGACTTCTCCCGAACCATCTACCTTATCTCCAGTCTCCGACATAGCACCAAGCACATCTGTCATCCGTTCATCCTTTTCGCCCAAAGTAAAGGTACCAGGCATATCATTCTTGTGACGTCCACTTCGATACACCTCATAAGGAGCGTTGCCCACAGCTAGCTGCGTCACATCTACACACTCCCAAAGAGTAGCATATTTCAAGAAAATCGCTCTCTCAGAACAGTTCTCTATAACAAGAGCTATCGTAGATTCATTTTCCGATATTTTTGTAACCAATGGTGTTATATTAACATTCACATCCGACTGGTCAACAATATGTTGTACCCCATTCATCATATAACATACTGAAAAGCAATTTGTCTGTAGCATATAATATCCTCCCACTTCATCATCTACTTGAAAGGTTCCTATATATAGCATCTTATCTTAAACGTTATGTAAAAACTATGATTTACCTTGTCAAATAGCGGTGATTTTACTGATTATTTAAGTTCTATTCTACTTTGATACATTTTTCAATATATTATCGCGCAAACAAGCAAACATTTTTCCACATCTCCTTCTTTTTTCTGACAAATATATTGAATCAATCTCTTTTTACGATTATAATATTCATAATAATACATCCGTGGAGGTAACAGAATGTTTAAACGCAAACAAACAACAACAAACGACTCTAACGATAAACAACTTCTTTTAGATGCCATGCAGCAGATAATTGATGGTACCTATGACCCTATTGATACTACTCCTTTTGCCGACCCTGATTTGGCACAAAAATTAAATGAAGTCGTTTTTTCTCTTAAGAAATATAACAATAGTTTCGTCATGAGAATGAACGAAGCAATGGAAAATATAGGTGACAACTCTTGCGTAAAAGAGATGGTAGAGCAGGTTACTTCACAGACCTCTGCAATACAACAGATGACAAATTCCAGCAAAGATTTGGAGAGTTCCATCGGCGATATTTCTGAAGAAATCGGACATATAAAGGAAGGGGCACAAGTTGCTATTACCGTATCTCAAAACAGTGTTACTAACATGAATGATACCATTGTTGCCGTTACCAATTCTGTAAATGAGATTCGTGGCATTAATACCAAAGTGCAAGATTTCCATGAGAAAATTGAGCAAATTACGAACATTGCCGATATGGTAAAAAAAGTAGCAAATCAAAGTGGACTTTTGGCATTAAATGCTTCCATTGAAGCTGCACGTGCAGGCGAAGCAGGAAAAGGCTTTGCCGTTGTAGCAAATCAAGTAAAAGATTTGTCTAGTAATACCACCCAGTCTGCCGAGCAAATTGTTCAGTATGTTACCGAGCTACAGGCGAGTATCTCCGAATTGATTGACCTTGTGGAAAATACTACAACCCATTTGGAAGAAGGCAACTCCAAGGTGCAACAATCCGTTGATGATATCAATAACCTTAGCGAGCATATGAATAATATCAATGGACGAATTAATAATATCTACGATGCAGTTAGTACGCAAACAGATGTAACCAACGAATTTGTACGTTCGCTGGAATCCATTGCAGAAAGCTACAATATTCTTACACAAGATTGTATTACCACTGGTAATCATTTGTATAAAAATGGCCGTTACATTGATACTGCACGTAGTGATATGGCACGTGGTTTCTCAGCCCTTCATACCCAAGACTGGCTACGTGTTTTCCAGATTGACCACCATATTTTCACATGGCGTGTATACAACAACCTTGCAGGTTTTGAACATCTGAAGATTACGCAGTTAAATAACCCTAAGACTTGTAAATTAGGTAAATGGGCTGCTGAACAAACAGACTCTCGCATTACAGGCAGTCGCGAGTTTAAAGATGTTCTGAAGTACCATGAAGACGTACATAAGCATGCTTGTGACTCTTGGTATGCAGCCGAAGATGGTGACCGCGAGACCGCCCTTCATCACTTCAACTTAACCTTGGCAAGCTACAAGCAATTCCATGCCGCAATTGAAACTTTCAAGAATTATATGAAGACAATTGGCTATACCGACGAGACCCCTATGCATGGATTTAGACTCTAAGACATTAGTATTTCAGAACATAGACAAAGCGAATATTAAAGGCCTCTGTATATTCAATCCAATAATATGCAGAGGCTTTTTTCATGAATAACAAATAGCCAATGCAATTTAATGATATGCATTGGCTATTTGTCATTTTAGACTTAGTCTACAGTCTGAAATATTATTTAATATTGATTCTTAGTTCTCACAGTAGATTACAGTCAAATCAGGATGTAACTGTAAAATAGAAGCTGGAACAGCTGGTGTGATAGGACCGAAGAATGCCTTCTCTACGATGTCTTTTTTGTTCTTGCCATTAGCAATCAAAAGAACTTTCTTAGCACTCATAATGCCGCCCATACCCATAGTAACTGCTTTTCTAGGTACATCTGCTTCTGATGCGAAGAAACGAGCATTTGCCTCAATGGTAGAAGGATCAAGATCCACTACATGAGTAGCTTTCTCAAAATAAGTATCTGGCTCATTGAAACCAATGTGTCCGTCTAAACCAATACCAAGTAACTGTAAATCGATTCCACCAGACTGTGCAATCAATGCGTCATAAGCATCACATTCCTTCTGAAGGTCTGCTGCACAACCGTTAGGAACATTGGTCTTAGTTACGTCAATATTGATTTTCTCAAATAAATTGGTGTTCATGAAGTAGCGATAGCTTTGATCATTGCTTCCGTCCAAACCAACATACTCATCCAAGTTGATAGAAGATACATTAGAGAAATCTACTTCTCCATTTGCACACTTCTCAGCAATTTTCTCATATGTACCAAGTGGTGAAGAACCAGTTGCCAAACCTAATACACTGTTAGGCTTTAATACAACCTGTGCGCAAATCATTGCAGCTGCTTTACAGCTAAGTTCGTCATAATTGTTTACCTTAATAAAATTCATTTTCTTTTCTCCTCTTTTATGTAATTTACTTGTTACTGTTAGCTTTTTCCAACTACTTTTTTGTTATTCCCTACAATACCATTTATAACACATGTAGAAATATTTTCAACTATTTATTCGACACAATGTCCGCCTTCATTAATTGCATTAACTAATATATCTGCATATTCTTCACATTTTTCCTGTGTTTCACTTTCTACCATCACACGAATTACCGACTCAGTACCACTCTGTCTAAGTAGCGCTCTACCTTTTTTATTGATAAGTGTATCTACTTCTTCTAGTGCTTTCGTCACATTTGTGTCTGCCAATACTGCAGCCTTATCCTTTACGCGAATATTGCGAAGGCTCTGTGGATAGAACTTAATCGGCTCTGTAAGCTTTGCCAGACTGGTCTTGGAGTCACAAATCTCTTCAGCAATCATAATCGCTGTCAAAATGCCGTCTCCAGTAGTTGCATACTTTTTCATAATAATATGTCCGGTCTGTTCACCACCGATAGCATAATTATTGTTCTGCATGCATTCGTACACGAAGCGGTCTCCCACCTGAGTCTGTTCACACTTGATGCCGATTTCTTCCAAGCTTGCCACAAAACCACTGTTAGACATAATTGTGGTTACTACCGTGTTGTCATTCAAGGTGCCTCGCATCTTCATACGCTTACCAAGAATATATATCATGGCATCACCGTCTACCTCATTGCCGTTTTCATCCACTGCAATACAACGGTCTGCATCACCGTCAAAGGCAAATCCCAGATCCAGATGCTTTTCTTTCACCAGCTTTTTCAGATTCTCCATATGAGTGGATCCATAGCCTTCATTTACATTCAAGCCGTCGGGTTCATCACCTATTACATAAATCTGTGCACCTAGTGCGCTAAACACAGCTCCTGCAATGTTCCACGAAGCACCATTTGCACAATCCAGACCTATTCGTAACTTTTTATAAGAATTGGATGCAAGGGAAATTAAATAGCCAATGTATCTGTTTCTTCCTGCAGAATAATCATGAATACAACCGATACGAGATTTCTGCGCCAGTGGTAAATCCTCGCCTGTCACGCCCAATGCCTTCAAGTCGCCATCTATATAGGCTTCAACCAGAGCTGCGGTCTCATCGTCCAATTTTTCTCCATATGCGTTGATAACCTTGATACCATTATCATAATAAGGATTATGAGATGCTGTAATCATAATTCCGCAGTCAAACTCATCCTTACGGGTCACATAAGACACGCCCGGTGTTGTAATAACATGAAGCATGTAGGCATCTGCACCGCTGGCGGTAATACCAGCAACAATAGAATACTCCAACATGTAACTGGAACGTCTGGTGTCCTTACCAATTACAATACGTGGTCGATAGCCCGGCTTTGTACATCCGGAAAGCTTAGAGGCATAATACCATCCTAAGAATCTTCCCACTTTATATGCCTGCATGGAGGTCAACGTCACATTCGCTTCCCCTCGGAATCCATCCGTACCGAAATACTTATTGGTTCTCGGCTCATTGGCAGGCTTACGATTTATTTCAATTTTATCCAACAACAATTCATCAGTAGATATACTGAAAATTTCTGCAAGCTGGAGCACTTTATCTATCTGAGGAAGTGCCTGATCCATTTCCCACTTGGATACAGACTGTCTAGACACACCAAGCATCTCTGCAAGCTGTTCCTGTGAAATATCAGACGCATTCCTCAGTTGTATAATTTTTTGACCAATCGTCATATACTTTCTCCTCTTAGTACTATTCCCAACTACCCTATTACGCACTTTATTGTAGCAACTAGTCAATACACTTTCAAGCAACTTCACACATCTTTTTTCGCAACTTTTAGTTGCATTTTTTATATTTTACTCCTATTTTTCATAAAACAAAACCCACTTTTTGTAAAAAAGTGGGTTTTTAAGTAAACTTTGGTTTACTTTATTGTTGTACTAATGCCTTACCTCTACTCTACTGGGTCCGTAGAATGTATTTTTAATTTCCAGTTAAAAAACACTTTTTTCTCCCTTACTGGAAATAAATCTTGCACAATCATTTTCCTATAGTTCACTATTATCTTGGTTATCTGTCTGCCAGGAAGGGGTTATTATGGCAAACCAAAAGAAAAAACAACGTCATCTTACTCTTGCTGACAGAACATATATTGAACAGGAACTTGTTAGAAGCTCCTCTTTTACCGATATTGGAAAAGCTCTTGGTAATGATCCCTCTACTATCTCTAATAAAATCAAACTACATCGATCACCAGTTCATCGTTAACATCATTTCCAAATATTATGCGAAACTTCATAGTTACCACATATATCCTTTGAAATTATATCCGTTTGTTCTAAATAATCTATACATTCACATATATATTTTTTTGAGAAACGTTTCGCTTTATCTTCAGACCATTCTCTAAAACATTCAACTATATTTTCCCTAGAAATTTGCTTATTTTTTTCAACAATAAATAAAATAGTCGCAATTCCTTCTAATTTCTTATCAGTATTAACTTGATTGATATATATAGTAGCTTTCTCTATAGCAGGTAATAATTTATCCATTTTTTCTTCAGTTTTTTGACTACATATCACCTTATATATATGCTCATATGTATCTTTTGAATTAGTTAACCCATAATACTTCTGATATTCATTCAAAGAACGCGCCACAATATCTACAGAATGAGAATATGGACCATATTTCCATTTATCAAATTTGAAATACTCTTCTTTCAAGAAATAATTTGTAAAATATCCTGCCTTTTGTAACCTCAAAGCATTAAATTTATTTAAATTTAATCTTATTTGTAATAACACTAAACCAGACACACTTATATTAGGAGCTTGCTTAGGGATTGCTACATAGGAAGTCGAAGGCTCATATATCAAAAAGGTGTGCTCATTTTCTATACTGGCCAACTTTTGAACAATGATTTTTTTTACAATATTCCATTCAAGCCCGCCATTACCACATCCTAATGGTGGTATCGCAATTACTTTGGGATTGTATTCTACAACAAATTTTACAAGTTCATTTAGACCTTTTTCAATATAATCTATTTTCGATTTTTCTCTCCACTTATCCTTCGTTGGAAAATTGATTATCCATATTCCTTCTTCTTTATAGTAATGTATCGTACCCACACGCAGTTTTCCAGATTTACATGCTTTTACATAGTCATGATTATTCTGTGGAAAACGCATTTTAAACTGGTAAGCAATGCCTTTCCCCATATATCCTTCACAATTAACTGTATTAACAAGACAATCTGCACCAGCATCAAATATATTACCAGTAACAAATTTTATCATATTTTCTCCTTTCTATGCTCTAATCAATTTGCAAACCAAATAGGCATAATATTAATATGAGGTGGTGGAAAAGCAACACCATTACTATCAAATATTTCTATCACTTTCTCTTTTATTGAATCAGATGCAACATACATGCATGTAAATACCTCAATCGGAATTCTCTTTTCAGTTAAACATTCTGCCATTTTCACATGTTTTGCATAATCATCTACACGATTAACCTCCATCATTGTATCCCAATCAATCAATGTAAATCCATCATCATAATCAAATAACTTGCACTCATTTATGGTTAACGGATGCTTTGGCAAAATTTTAAATTCATTATCTTTCGCTGTTTGTCTATCAACACACAGATATATTAAATCATCCCGCTGATATGTATGCTTAACCGCCACATCAAATGCTGAATATGGGTGAAAATGAAACGGCGTATAAATATCCAATCCCAATTCCTGCCTTTTAGAAATAATTTCTGCATCTGCTATATCTCCAAAGTTTAATCCTCTGTCAATAATTATCTTTCTTGGTAACATTCCATATTTTATAATAGAGTCCAAATTATTTAGTTTTGTCAAATGATACAATAGTTTACCCGTTTTTGCGTTTTCAATTCCCATTATTTTTTCCTCCTTAGCACGATTTCCAAAGCATTTCACAGCCCCTTAATCTTCTGTGAATAATAACTTACTTACATATTTCCTTTCTTAATTTTTTCAATTTATATTCGTTTCTATTTTACCAAAAACTCTCCATCAAGTAAACTTACATCTACTCAATGGAGAGTTTTATTAAAACAGTTCTTCGTATTTTCAACTATAACTAAATAACCATGTTTTTATATTCGTCAATACGCTACTATCTTACTTATCCAAACTCTTCATCGTCGGGATTTCACATCAATTTAATTTACATTGACGCTTTTTCCTTTAA